>DATLDH010000036.1:0-25560 GCA_035526015.1 Acidimicrobiales bacterium | reverse complement strand
GAAGAGCCGGAGACGAACCGGGTCGGCCAGGGCGGCAAAGGCCCGGGCCAGGTCGGCCGCCTGGCCATCGGTGACGGCCGCCCCGAGATCGGCGCAACAGCTCTCCGTGGTCATGCTCGCTCCCGCATTTCGTATTGACATATGTCTATGTGTCGATAGAGTAACCGATCGATGACCATCAATCTACCGGAGGATCAGACCGTGTCCCGTCTGCAGCTCGCCCTGAACGTCCCCGACGTCGACGAAGCCGTCGCCTTCTACTCCAAGCTGTTCCAGACCGAGCCGCACAAGCGGAAGCCGGGCTACGCCAACTTCGCCATCTCGGACCCGCCGCTCAAGCTGGTGCTGTTCCAGCAGCCCGGCGCCGACGCGAGGCTCAACCACCTCGGGGTCGAGGTCTTCTCCACCGACGAGGTCCGTGCCACCCAGGCCCGGCTGAGCGAGCAGGGCGTCGAGGCCGTCGACGACAGCGGTACGTGCTGCTTCGCCGTCCAGGACAAGGTCTGGGTCGACGCACCCGACGGGGCGTGGGAGATCTACACCGTGCTCTCCGACGTGGAGACCGCCGCGCCCGGCTGCTGCTCCTAGGAGGGCTCGGCGAAGATCACGGCCATGTACTCGTCGGTGGGCGCATTCCAGATGCGGATCCATTCCTCGTCGGTCATGGCCCGGCGGTTGGCGATGTTGCGTTCCGCACCCTGGCCGACGAGCCAACGAAGGCGCGGCTCGGGGGTCGAGATGGCCTCTGCGATGCAGTCCGCCACCTCGGCCCCGGTCGAGCCTTTGGCCATCTCCGTCATGACGTTGAGGCCGAGCCGCTTCCTCGCCGGCGCGTAGGGGCCGGTGGGCGGGGTCATGTCGACCTTGCTCCAGATGGCGGTGAGGACCATGCCCGGCTCGATCAGCGCGACCCTGATGCCGAACGGCGCCACCTCGGCCGCCAGGGACTCGGTGGCCGCCTCGAGCGCCCACTTCGAGGCCGAGTAAGCGCCCATGATGGGCGCCGCGAACCGGCCCGCCTGACTGGTGACGTTGACGATGCAACCGGCGCCCCGCTCCCGCATGCCCGGCAGGACGGCCTGCATGCACCGCAGGGCGCCGAAGAAGTTCGTCTCCATCACCTGCCGGTAGGTCTCGAGCGGCGTCTCCTCGACGGCTCCCCCACCGGCGATGCCGGCGTTGTTGACGAGGACGTCGACCTGGCCGTGCGAGGCCAGGACCCCGGCGAAGAGCGCGGCCACGGAGGCGTCGTCGTCGACGTCGAGGGCCCTGACCTCCAGATCGACGCCGCTGTCCCTGGCCACGGCCTCGACGTCACAGCTCTCGGGGGTCCGCATGGTGGCGACGACGCGGTGGCCATCGGCGGCCAGCCGTAGGGCGGTGTCGTAGCCGATGCCGGTGCTGCAGCCCGTTACCACGCTGACGGTCATGTCCACTCCGATCGACGGTGGCCAGACGCTACTGACACACTGCGAATGTGTGCCTGCTGATCGTGTGCTCGCGAATTCACGACGGCATGCCGCTCATCGTGGGCGCCAACCGTGACGAGCAGCTCGCCAGGCCGGCCGTACCGATGACGGTCCTCCGCGACACATCGCCGCGCATCGTGGGCGGTCGCGACGAGGTGGCGGGTGGGACGTGGCTGGCCGTGAACGACGCCGGGGTCGTCGCCGGCCTCACCAACCGCCCGCTCCCCGACGGGCGGGATCTCAGCAGGCGATCGCGCGGCGAGCTGCCGATGCTCCTTGCTGGTCGGCCCTCGGCCGACGCCGCCGTCGACGCGTTCACTGTCGACGTGCATCCCGGGAACTACAACCCGTGCTGGCTCGTCGTCGCCGACCGGCGCACCGCGTACTTCATCGACCTGACCGATCCCGAGGTGCCGGCCGTCCGCGAGCTACCGCCCGGCGTCCATGTGCTGGAGAACCGGGCCATCGACACGCAGTCGCCGAAGCTGGACCATGTACGCCGCCTGGTGGCGGGAGTCGAGCGCATGGACGGCGCGGACGCCGCTGAGCGCCTGCGCGTCGTGCTCGGCGACAACACGCTGCCCGCCGGCGAGGAGTTCCCCGGAGCAGCCAACTGCGTGCACACCGACCGCGGCTACGGGACCCGCTGGTCGGCCGTGATCAGCGTCGCCGACGACCAACGGCCACCGGCACTCTCCTATGCCGACGGTCCGCCCTGCGTCACGCCGTTCGTCGACGCCGCCCCGTACTGGAGCTAGGCGGCGACGTCGTTGTCGTCGACGAGGAAGCCGCCCGACTGGTGGCTCCACAACATGGCGTAGGTGCCGCCGGCCGCCACCAGCTGGGCGTGGGTGCCCTGCTCGACGACGCGGCCGCGGTCGAGGACGACCAGGCGGTCCATTCGCTGCACGGTGCTGAGGCGGTGGGCGATGACGATGGCCGTGCGGTCCTCCATGAGGCTGAGCAGCGCGGGTTGGATGAGCGCCTCGCTCTCGGAGTCGAGCGAGCTGGTGGCCTCGTCGAGCACGAGGACGGGCGATCGCCGCAGGATGGCACGGGCGATCGCCACCCGCTGGCGCTGGCCGCCTGACAGCTTCACGCCCCGCTCGCCTACGAGTGTGGCGTAGCCGTCGGGCAGTTCCTCGATGAACTCCGCGGCGTGGGCGGCGACCGCCGCCGCGATGATCTCGTCCTCGGTGGCGTCGGGACGCCCGAAGGCGATGTTGTCGCGGAGCGAGCGGTGGAACATGGCCGGGTCCTGGGGGACGGTGGCGATGAGCCCGCGCACGTCGGCCTGGCGGAGGCGCGAGATGTCCTGGCCGCCGACGAGAATGGTGCCGTCGTCGATGTCGATCAGCCGCAGCAACAGGTGGGTAAGCGTCGTCTTCCCACCACCCGAGCGGCCGACCAGCCCGACCTTCTCCCCGGGCGCGACCTGCAGGTCGAAGTCACGGAACAACGGCGCGTCCTCCCGGCCCCCGTGGGCGAAGGTGACCGATCTGAACTCCACGCCGTGGTGGCGTGGCGCCAGCGCGATGGCGTCTTCGGGGTCGAGGACGGTGGGTTCGTCGAGCAGGAGCTCGGCGAATTGGGCGGCCTCGGCGAGAGCCGTCTCGAGGTTGCGGTAGATGTCGTTGAACTCCCACACCACTCGTGTGCACGTGACGTAGTAGCTGAAGGTGATGAACACGGTCTCGAAGCCGGCGGTGCCGCGCCGGGCGACCATGGTCGCCACGAGGATCCCGAGCACATTGGTGAGCACGTACAGCGGGCCCGTCACCATGTCGATGCGCAGGTTCTGGTAGTTCCACGAGCGCTTCATGCGCTTCGTGTACTCGGCGACGTTGCGGCGGTGGATCAGCGCCTCCGCCTGCTCCTGGGCGAACACCCGGACCGCGTCCATGTTGGCCAGGGTGTCGGCCACGTGGCCGGCCACGCTGTTGCTGGCCGCCTCGCGGACGTCGACCAGGGCCCGGCGGCGCAGGATCAGCGGCCAGATGGCGAGGCCGGTGAGCACGATCATCCCCATGAGGGTGATGGCGAGCCAGGGCGAGAAGGTCCAGAGGACGGGCCCGACGATCACCAGTGGCACGAGGTTGGAGACCACCGAGAAGGCGAGGGTGTCGATGACCCGCTCGTAGTTGGCGGCGTACCCGATCACCTTCTTGGTGAGTGACCCGGCGAAGTTGTCGTGGAAGAACGCCAGGTCCTTGCCGAGGAGGTCGTCGAGGCCCTCGACGTACAGCGCCTCGAGGCCGCGCGCCTCGGTCTTGATGATGAAGTGGACGGCCAGTCGCCACGTGAGCTCGCCGCCCATCCAGCACACGGCGAACAGCCCGACCCAAGGGCCGATGGTCGCGAACGTCGGTCGCTCGGCACCCAGCATGGCGGTGAGCACCTTGGCCACCACCAGGGTGGGAAGGATGTGAACGAGCACGTTGCCGATCCCGGGCAGCACGATGCCCGCGATGCTCCAGCGACGGTCACGCCACGCGCGCCGCGCGTAGCGGCGGATGGCGAGCCGGAGCGCGGCGCGGCGGCGGTCGGAACTGCTCATGGCACCAGCTTGCGCGACGGCGCGAGCCGGTGTCGATCGATTTATCCGGCGGCGCGCGCCCTCGCCCGCTCCAACACGGCGACGAAGGTCTCCACCGACTGGGCGCCCGGGATGGTGAAGCGGTCGTCGACGACGAACGCGGGAACACCGGTCACCTCGCGCTCACGGGCCACGGCGATGTCGGCCGTCACGTGGTCGTCGAATGTGCCGTCGGCCAGCACCGCCGCCGCCGCCCGCGGGTCGAGACCCGCAGCGCCGGCGTATCCCGCCAGCGCCGCATGGTCGGCGACGTTGCCCCCCTCGCTGAAATAGGCGAGGAACAGCCTCTCCTTCAGCGCCCCCTGGGCCCGGGCGCCGCCCGTCTCCCAGGCCCACGCCAGGAGGCGGTGGGCATCGCGGGTGTTGACCCGCTGCGCGCGTTCGAACGCGTAGCCGATCCCCTCGTCGCGGCCGAGCGGCGTGAGTCGCCTCACCATGGCGTCGAAGCCGCCCGGGCCGTACTTGCGGTCGATGGCGACGCGCAGGTCGCCGGGAACGGTCGACGCACGCGGGTCGAGTTGATAAGCGCGCCAGCGCACCTCGACCTCCTCACCCCACGGGAGGAACCGGAGCGCGCGCTCGATCCTGCGCTTGCCGAGGAAGCACCACGGACACACGACGTCGGACCAGATGTCGATGCGCACGGTCGGCCCAACCTAGAGGGCGTCGAGCAGCATCAGCACGCCGATGCCCACCACGAGGGTCACCGCCACGTTGCGGGTCCGCCACGCCACGAGCGTGGCCACGAGACCGGCCGCCAGACGGGGCTGCCAGAGGTCGACCTGTCCATCGGGTCGGATCATGGCGGGGACGACGATCGACGCGAGAGCGGCAGGTGGGATCTGGCGAAGGACACGCAGCACGCCGGGCGGCAGCTCGGTCAGGCGGTCGGCGAAGGCGACGAACGAGGCGCGCATGGCATAGGTGCCGACGCCGCTGAGGAGGATGGCCACCCACGTGCCGCTCATCGCTCGGCCACCAGCTCGCCGACCACGCCGGCGGCGATCCCACACACGGCGCCGGCGAGGATGGCGACGCCGCCGAACCCCAGCTCGGCGGCGACGACGGCCGCACCGCCACCGGCGACCACGGCCGCCACCGCCGGCCACGACGTCACCGCCGGCACGAGCAGCACGAGGAAGACCATGGGGACGGCGAAGTCGAGCGGGAGGCTCTCGGGCAGAGCGGCGCCGACGAGTACGCCGGCGATCGTCGCCAGGTTCCATCCGACCCACAGCGGCACAGCGGTACCGAAGTAGTACGCCACGCGATCGGCGGCATCGAGGGGCGGGCGGTCGCTCGCCGTCCACCTGCTGATCGACAGCGCGTACGCCTGGTCGGTGAGCAGGTAGGCCGCCGTCAGTCGGCGCCGGAGCGGGACCCCGGCCAGGTGGGGCGCCAACGAGGCCGAGTACAGCAGCATCCGCAGGTTGATGGTGCACGCCGCCAGCACGGCGACGATGGCGGACCCACCGTCGCCGAGCACGTCGATGGCAGCCAGCTGCGACGCACCGGCGAACACGATGGTCGAGAAGCCGATCGCCGCGCCCCCGCCGAGACCGCGCGCCGACGGCGTGGCACCGGCCACCAGTCCGAAGGGGATGACCCCCACCAGCATGGGGAGGATGTCGGCGACGCCCTGACGAACGGCCGACGTGTGGCCGGCCGGGGTTTCGGCTCCGCTCAGTAGATCTCGGGGTCCTCGACCCGGCGTCGGTAGGTCCACCAGCCACCGGCTGCGGCCAGGCCCGCCCCGAGCACGACCAGCCCGAGCACGATCGGTGTCTTCGAGTCACCGTCGTCGTCGGGAGCAGCCACGACGATGGTGCTCGGCGTCGTGCTCGAGGTGGTGACGGGGGGGAAATTGGTCGGCCCCGGCGACACGAGCACGGTCGGCACCGAGGCCGTGTTGGTCGATCCCGTCGCGGCGGGCCGTGTGGTCCCCGTAGTGGCGACCGTCGTGGCCGGGGCCCGCGTGGTCGACGCCGTCTGGTCACTGGCGGCGATCGTCACCGTGGCGTCCGGGCCCACGTCGTAGTTGGGGTTCGGGTTGCAGCCGGCGGGATTGGACAGATGCAACCGGAACGTCTCGGCCGGCTCGGCTGATGCGTCGTCGGTCGTACGCACCTGGAACGTCTGGGACCGCTCGTCGGTGAACTCGATGGTGCGGCGCGACACCCGGTCGTAATCCGACCCGGCGCGAGCCGTGCCGTCGACGGACTCGACGTCGATCCGCGAGGCTCCGGCTGAGCCGTCCCGTGACACGGTGACGGTCAGCGAGGACCCCTCGTCGGCGCTGGACGGCTGGACCGTCACGTCGAACGCGTGACACGCGGCCCGGGCCGGAAGGGACAGGCCGAGGACGGGCACCGCCGCCATCCCGACACCGAGCAGGGCGGCGGTCCGGAGGCGGGACAGGGACGAGCGCGGTCGCATGGTCCCTTCCTACCCCCGTCAGAGCAGCGGGCGCACCTCGTCGTGGTCGAGGGTGGCGAGAATCGTCTCCGCCAAGCGGCGCGCCGAGGCCGCGTCCAGCTCGACCGCAACGCGCGCACCGGCACCCCGCAGGTCGATACAGAGGGCGTGGTCGAGCGGCGCGTCCTGCGGGTGATCGAAGTACACGACGGCGCGGTCGACGGCGAACCAGTCGTCCCCGCCGTAGCCGCTGCCGGCCACGGTCGCGGTGTTCGTCACGTAGGTGCACACCTCAGGCGTCCTTCAGGTGCTGGCCGTAGAAGGCCCAGATCCGCTTCCACCCGTCCTTGGCCGCCTCCAGCCGATAGGCGGGCCGGTCGACGGAGAAGAAGGCGTGGCCGGCGCCGTCGTAGGAATGGAACTCGTACGTCTTGCCGCTGGCCTGCAGTGCCTCCTCGAGCGCCACCACGTCGGCGGGCGACGGCGCCGCGTCCTCCGTGCCGAACAGCCCGAGCAGTGGGCAGCGCAGGTCCGGCGCCCATGCCAGGTCGGAGTGCCCGCCGTAGCAGTCGACGGCGGCGTCGACCGCCAGGTTGCACGCCACCAGCAACGACTGGCGGCCTCCCGAGCAGTAGCCGATGACGCCGACCTTGCCGTTGGACTCCGGCCGGGCCATCAGGAAGTCGATGGCGCCTTGGACGTCGCCCAGGCACTGCTCGTCGGGCACGCCGCCCGCCTCGCGCATGGCGGCGGCGGCGTCACCGGGCTTGGCGCCCGGTGCGTAGCGATGGTGAAGGTTCGGCATCACGGCGGCGTAGCCGCGCACGCCGAAGGTGCGCGCGATCTCGTGCATCTCGCGATCGAACCCGGGCATGTGGTGCAGCACCACGACGCCCGGCCGGCGGTCGCCGTCGGTCGGGCGGGCGAAGTACGCCTCGATGTCGTCCCCGCCGTGGCCCTTGATCGTGATCGTCTCGGCCATCATCCCGTCGCTCATGGGCCGACGGTATTCCGCACCTGCGGGAGCCGCTACTTGAAGGTCAGGGAGCCGTCTTCGAGGTCGGCGTTGGCGAGGATGTCCCTCTCCGACGTGTAGTCGTGCCGGAGACGCCACGGGTCCTGCATCCCCTGACGGGGCATCAGGTGCATCGAGCGCTGGAGGTAGCCGGGGTTGAAGTTGTCGGCCTCGACCCACGGCACGAGCCCTTCGGCCAGGACCTCGGGCGACACCTCGGGGACGACCATGGTCGCGCCGTGGGTGTCCATGTGGCCGAGGACACGGCACACCAGGTCGCTGATGAGATCGGCGCGCAGCGTCCAGCTCGACCGGAAGTAGCCGAAGACGTAGGCCAGGTTGGGCACGCCCGTGAACATGATCCCGCGGTAGGTGACCGTGTCGGCGAAGTCGACAGGCTCACCGTCGACGGTGAACGCGACGTCACCCATCACACTCAGGTCGAAGCCGGTGGCGGTGATGACGACGTCGGCCTCGAGCGTCTCCCCCGAGGCCAGGAGGATGCCGTCGCTCGTGAATCGCTCGATCTGGTCGGTCACGACCGACGCCTTGCCGGTACGGATGGCCTTGAACAGGTCACCGTCGGGCACCAGCGCGATCCGTTGCTGCCATGGTCGGTAGCTCGGATTGAAGTGCTTGTCGACGTCGAAGTCCTTGGGGAGGAGCGGCTTGATCGACTCGATCAGGAACTGGCGGAGGGCCTCGGGGTGCTCGAACGACATCTTGGCGATGGCGTCGTGCTGCTTGACGATCTGCTTGCGCACGATCTCGTGGGTCCACTCGTCGGGGACATCGAGGTCGCGAAGCTGGTCGGCCAGCTCGTTGCGGTTGGCACCGACGAAGAAGAACGTCGGTGACCGTTGCAGCATCGTCACGTGGGCGCAGTCGTCGGCGATGTTGGGAATCAGCGTGGCGGCGGTCGCACCCGACCCGATGACCACGACGCGCTTGCCGCTGAGGTCGACCTCCTCGGGCCACTCCTGGGGATGGAGCACCTCGCCCCGGAATGTGTCGAAGCCCTCCCATGTGGGCTTGTAGCCCTCACGGTGCCGGTAGTAGCCCTGGCACATGTAGAGGAAGTCGGTCGTGAGATGCAGGGTCTCCCCTGTGTCACCACGGGTGACGTCGACGGTCCACCGGCGGTCGTCGCTCGACCAGGTGGCCGAGGTGATCCGATGCTGGTAGCGGATGTGGGGCGCCAGGTCGAAGTCCTCGATGACCTCGCCCATGTAGTGGAGGATCTCGGCGGCCGACGCGATCGGGGCCTTCCGCCACGGCTTGAACCGGTAGCCGAAGGTGAACAGATCGCTGTCGGAGCGCACACCGGGATAGCGGTGGGTCCACCACGTGCCGCCGAAGCTCTCCAGGGCGTCGAGGATCAGGAAGCTGCGGTCGGGATGCTGTTGCCGTAGATGACAGGCGCCGCCGATCCCCGAGATCCCGGCACCGACGATAAGCACATCGAGGTGCTCGGCTCCTTTTCCCATGGCGTCATCATGGCCCGGCGCGATCTAGGCGAGGGTCCAGGAGAGGTTCACCGTGGTGACGAACCCGCTGAGGGTCATCCATTTGGCCTTGGCGGGGATGGGGAACGTGCACGAGCCGGACCCGCCCCCGACGTATCCCTCGCAGGACGTCGCCTTCTCGCCGAGGGTGTGCAACCTGCTGCCGGGGAGCTCGGTGCAATCCTGCCGCCAGAACTGGATCACGGCGCCGGGATACAGCCCCCACGGCGGGATGAAGGGTGCCCGCATGTGGAGGGACCGGCGCGTCCGGCCGTCGGCGAGTGCGCTGACATCCACGATCGAGGCCGTCAGCACCGGGTCGTGGCCCGCCAGTGCCGGGTTGCAGCCGCTCTGCAGCCACGCCAGGCAGTCGACGGCGTACTCACAACCTGATCGCTGAGTTAGGTCCGTCATGGGAGACCTCGGTGAGGTGTCCACGCCGGCGCCTCCCAGGATCGTCCCCGACCGCTGAAACGTCTCGGCGCGGACGGAGGACAACCCCGGCCCGGCGGCCAGCCAGGCGGCGATCAGAACCATCGGGACGAGCATTCGTTTCGTGCGCATGGTCCGAGTGTCGATGAACGCGACATCGGAGATATCCCCGAGCCTCAGGGATATCCCCGCACGGCGGCCGCATGGATCCGAGAGCTAGCCGAGGGTCCAGGAGAGGGTCACCGTGGTGGCGTACCCGCTGAGGGTCATCCACCTGGCCTTGGCAGGTATGGGGAACGTGCACGAGCTGGACCCGTTCCCCAGGTATCCCTGGCAGGACTTCGCGTTCCCGAGGGTGTGCAGCTTGGTGCCGGGGAGCTCGGTGCAATCCTGCCGCCAGAACTGGATCACGACGCCGGGGAACAGCCCCCACGGCGGAATGGAAGGTGCCCGCATCCGAAGCACCCGGCGCGTCCTGCCGTCGGCTAGGCCGCTGACATCCACGATCGAGGCCGTCACCACCGGGTCGTGCCCCGACAGTGCCGGGTTGCAGCCACTCTCCAGCCATGCCTGGCAGTCGGCGGCGTACTTGCAGCCTGATTCGTCGGTTGGGTTCGACGTTCCGGACCCGTAGACCAGCAGGCCATCTCCTCCCAGGATCGTCCCTGCTCGCTGAGGCGTCTCGGCGCGGACGGAGGACGAGCCGGGGCCGGCAGCCAGGCAGGCGGCGATCAGAACCATCGGGATGAGCATTCTTTTCGTGCGCATAGCCGGAGTCTCGATGGAGGCGACCTCGGAGATATCCCCGAGCCTCAGGGATATCCGGTCGTCGTCGGGCGGGGATGGTAAGGAGGGATATGAGGGATGTCCCGGCTTCGGACGTCGACCGGCTCGGCCAGTTGGAGGAGTCGGTGTGGGCCCTGGTCGGGTTCGTGCACCTGGCCGGCTCCGGTGCGCTGACTGCGGAGGGCTTGCACCCGGTCACGGCTCAGGACGCGGCCGCGGCCGAGCTGCTGCGCGCCGTCGGTCTGATCGATGCCGGCGGCGAGCCGACCGGCGTGCTCGGCGACGTCGTCCAGGGCGGCCTGCTGGAGCTCAGGCGTCAGGCCGCCATCTCGACCCTCAGGCAGGCGGCCACGGCGACGACGGTGGAGCCCGGAGGGGCACCGGGCTGGGCCATCCAGGACGACGAGACACTGCTGGCGCAAGGCCGGGCCTCGGCCATGGCCGGCCGGATGATGGCGGCCATGGTCGTCCCGTCCCTGGACGGTCTCGCCGAGCGCTTCGCCGACGGGGGGCAGTTTCTCGACGTCGGGGTCGGCGTCGCCGGACTCTCGGCGGCGTTCTGCGAGATGGTGCCGACCGCTCGCGTGCTCGGCATCGACGTGATGCCCCGGGTGCTCGACCTGGCCCGGCGGACGATCGCCGAGCACGACCTGGGCGATCGCCTCGACGTGCAGCTCGTCGGCGTCGAGGAGCTCGACGAGCACGGCCGGTTCGATCTCGCCTGGATGCCGGCGCCGTTCCTGCCGCAGGTGGTGTTCGGCCCCGGGCTGCGCCGGGTGCACGACGCGTTGCGACCCGGCGGCTGGCTCATCGTCGGCGCCGGCCGGTTCGAGGGCGACCCGTTGGCGGTGGCCGTCACGCGCTGGAAGACGCTCGCCAGTGGCGGCACGCCGCTGACCGCCGACGACGCCGACGCCGAGCTCGGAGCGGCCGGTTTCACCGACCTTCGCGAGCTCCCGACGCCGCCCGGCTCACCCGTCGTCTACGCCGCCCGCCGCCCGCTCGCCGGCTGAGGCCCTGGCCGCGTCGAACAGTCGCCGGACGGTCTCGCCGTCGGCCGGCTGCTCCTCCAGCGTCTCGGCGTCCCACATGCTGCGCTCCTTGGCGAGGTAGTCGCCCCCGTAGATGTGGATCGACCCGCAGTACGACCGCGCCGCCGGATTGCGCACGGCGTGGATCACATCGGTGCCGAGCATGGCCGACTCCCGTGCCTCGACCCGTCTGCCGCCGGCCTCGACCAGTCCTTCCGGGGACCGCCGGTAGAAGAAATTGTCCTCGGCCCCGCCGTAGATGCCGTTGACGGCCCACATCAGATGGTCATGCGGCGGGACGGCCATGCCTGGCGCCCACACGACCTTGGCGATGGTGAGCTCGTCGGACGCGTGGAGCACGGTGAATTCCGGAGTGGTGGCCGGCAGGACATCAGCGACGGCACCGGCGTTCGACAGGGCGCGGTCGAGCACTTCCTTGACGGCCAGGATGGAGCTGGCCTCCGAGCGGGCCGCCACGCAGTCGGCGATGAAGGCGTCGACGTCGAAGGCGCTCATCAGCGGGTCGCCGCCACGAACGAGGCGATGACGGCGGCCAACTCGGGTCCCTTGTCCTCCTGGAGGAAGTGGCCGCCGCCCTCGATCGTGGTGTGCGGCTGGCCGGCGGCGCCCGGCACACTGCGTTGGAAGATGGCCTCGCCGCCGCGGGTGATCGGATCCCGATCCGAGAACGCGGTGAGCAGCGGCTTGTCCCAGGTCGACAGCACCTCCCAGGCCCGGCGGTTGGCGCCGGCGGCAGGGTCGTCGGGGCGCGTGGGCACGAGGGTGGGGAAGATGCGGGCGCCCGCCTTGTAGGTGTCGTCGGGGAACGGGGCGTCGTAACCGGCGACGACGTCGGGGCCGACGTCGCCGGCGCAGCCGCCCTTCACGATGCCGCCCACGTGAAAGTCCGGCGTCTCCTGGGAGTACGTCTGCCACGCCAGGAACGCGTCGCTCATCGGGCCGTCGCCGGTGGGCAGGCCCGTGTTGCCCACGACCACCCGGGCGAAGCGGTCAGGGTTCTCGGCCACGAGCCGCAGTCCGACCAGGCCGCCCCAGTCCTGGCCGAAGAACGTGACGTCGTGCAGGTCGAGGCGGTCGAGGAGCGCCTCGCGCATCCACTCGACGTGGCGGGCATAGCTGTAGTCGGACTGGGCCGCCGGCTTGTCGGAGCGGCCGAAGCCCACGAGGTCGGGCGCGACGCACCGGAGCCCTGCGTCGACGAGAGTCGGGATCACCTTGCGGTACAGGAAGCACCACGATGGCTCTCCGTGCATGAGCAGGACCACGTCCCCATCGACGGGTCCCTCGTCGAGGTGGTGGACCCGCAACGACCCCCCGTCGCCGTCGGCGACCTCGACGTAGTTCGGCTCGAACGCGAAGTCGGGAAGGCCGACGAAGCGGTCGTCCGGTGTGCGCAAGATCTGCATACCCGCAGCCTACGATCGGACATCGCCCGCAAGCCTCGCCTCGACGAAGTCGGCACCGACCCGGACCCCCGCTGGACGCTGGCCAACGAGCGCACGTTCCTGGCGTGGAACCAGACGGCGCTGGCCCTCATCGCCGCCGGCATCGCCGTGACCCAGGTGCTACCGCCGTTCGACTTCCCGGGCGGTCGGTTCCTGCTCGGCCTCCCGCCCATCGCGCTCGGCGGCATCATCTCGTTCACGAGCTACGCCCGTTGGGACGCGGCCGAACGGGCCATGCGGGAGGGCCGGCCGTTGCCGACCTCGCTGCTCCCGAAGCTGCTCGGCCTCGCCATCGGGTGCGGCGCCGTCGTCGCCGCTGTGCTGGCGGCCACGACCACTCGCTGACCGTGGCTCGCGACGGCGACGACTCGGCCGCCGCCGAGCGCACGATGCTGGCGTGGTCGCGCTTCGCCGTTGCCGCCGTGACGCTCGGCGCTGTCGCCGTGCGGACCCTGCCGGCCGACCGCGGGGCCCGGTGGCTCGTCGGCGGCCTGGCCGCCGCCACCGGGGCCGTCGCCGAGCTCTACGGCTACCGCGCCCACCTCCGCCACCCGACCATCCGCACCCGGGGCCGGGCCGCATCCCTGGTGAGCTGCGCAGTGGCAACCCTCGCCGCCGGCGTGTTGCTCCTTGTCGTGTGAGCGATCACGCGACGGGCGCGACCGGTCGGGCTACAGCGTCAAAACGCACTCGGCCCCGGTGCGATGCTTGGCCGATGGCGGAGCTCGACGACGCGACAAGAGCCATCGGGCTGGCGGACCAGGCATTCGCTCGCTTCGACGTCGAGGCCATGATCACCCACCTGTCCGCCGCGATCCGCGGCTTCACGGCAGCGGGCGAACCCTGCCAGGCGGCTATCGCATGCGTGCGCCTCGGTCAGGCGATGACGAACTTTCTCGGCAATCAGACCGCGGGCAGGGCGTGGTTCGCCCGGGCGACCCGGCTCGTCGAGGACCTGCCGCCGTGTCTGGAGCAGGGGTGGGTGGCTTTGGCCGCCATGGGCTGCGACGTCGATGACCCGGCCGTCTTGCTGGCCCACGCCGAATTTGCCCTGGACCGTGCTCGCCTGTTCGGCGACCTGAACCTCGAGACGAAGGCGCTGGCCGACGCCGGACTCGCCCATGTGCAGGCGGGGCGCGTCGCCCTTGGGATGGGGCTTCTGGACGAGGCCATGGCACTGGCCTGCGGCCCTGCCGATGACGCGGATGCCGCCGCACGGTCGGTGTGCTCGTTCTTCACCGCGTGCTATTTCGCCCTGGACTTCGAGCGGGCGAACACCTGGTCCGACCTGCTCCGACGGCACGGCCTCATCGGTCCCGAGCCGCCCGGGCCGGCGTTCCTCTCCGGTCACTGCGACAGCGTGCAGGCCACCATGCTCATGGAGCTGGGGCGTTGGGGCCAGGCCGAGGCCGTGCTGCTCCGGGCCAAAGCCGATTTCGAGGCCGCCCTCGCATCGCCCAGCTGGCATCCCGACATCGCCCTGGCCGATCTGCGCATTCGCCAGGGCCGCCATGCCGACGCCGAGGCGTTGTTGTTGGGCAAGGAGCAATCGATGCAGGCCCTTCTACCGCTCGCCCACCTCCACCTGGCACGTGGTGACCACGACCTGGCCCTCATCACGGCGGGCCGAGGGCTGCGGCTCATCGGGGACGACCGCTTGCGCGCCACTGAGCTCCTGGCCGTGCAGGTCGACGCGCACCTGGCGCGGGGCGACGTCGAGTCAGCGCTGGCCGCCTGCGACGCGTTGGCCGATCGCGCCGGTGGCGTCGACATCGCCGCGTTGCGAGCTCGAGGCGATGCCGCCCGGGGCCGCGTGCTGGCGTCCATGGGCGATATCGACGGCGCCATCGCTCTCGTCGGAGCGGCCATCGAGGGGCTCGAGGCGGTGGACCTTCCATGGCTCCGGGTCAGTCTCCAGCTCGAGCTCGCTCGCCTCCACGAACGCTCCGGTGACCGCGCCGCCGCCGTGCGCGGCTCCATCGAGGCGGCCCGCACCCTCACCGCCCTCGACGTCATGTTGGGACCAGCCGACGTCGCCCTCCTCGAGCGACTCGTCACCCCGACCACGGTCGGTCGGCACGAGCCGCCGCCGGCGGCCCTGTCGCGCGACGGACGCTGGTGGGTGGCGTCGTGGTCAGGCACCACCGTCCGGATCGGGGACAGCAAAGGGATGCAATATCTGGCCGAGTTGGTGCGCGTGCCGGGCGCCGAGCGTCATGCCCTCGATCTCGTCGACCGGGTGGAGGGCGTGGGGGGCACCGGCCAGCCCGATCGGCGGTCGCTCGGTGACGCCGGCGAAATGCTCGACGGGCGGGCGCGGACTGCGTACCGCCACCGGGTCGAGGCCCTGCGCGGCGAAATCGAGGACGCCCTGGGAGACGAGCGCCTGGAGGCAGCCGAGGCGCTACAGGAGGAGCTCGATCAGCTGATGGCACAGCTCGCCAAGGCCTTCGGGCTCGGAGGCCGGACTCGGGTCGCGGGCTCGGCGGCGGAGCGGGCCCGGCTCAACGTGACTCGTGCGCTGCGAGCCGCGCTGGCCCGGCTGGCCGATGCCCTTCCGGATGCGGGAGCGACCCTCGACCGCCGGGTACGCACCGGCCTGTACTGCGCCTACGAACCGCACGACGGCGAGGTGCGCTGGATCGTTCAGTCCTGAGTGAACGGGATCGTCTGCTTCTGAACGCCTTCGATGCATGGAACCCATGACCCCTACCGTGGACGAGATCGCCGATGGCATCTACCGGATCTCGACCTGGATCCCCGACGTGAGCCCCGAAGGGTTCACCTTCAACCAGTTCCTCGTCCGCAGCGACGAGTCACTTCTGTTTCACACCGGACCACGAATGCTCTTCCCTCTCGTGGCCGAGGCGGTCGCCACTCTGATCCCCGTCGAGTCGTTGCGGTGGATCACCTTCGGCCACGTCGAGGCCGACGAGTGCGGCTCGATGAACATGTGGCTCACGGCCGCACCGGCAAGCGAGGTCGCACACGGCGCCCTCGGCTGTGACGTCTCGCTCAACGACCTCTGCGACAGGCCTCCCCGCGCCCTAGAAGAGGGCGAGGTGATCGACCTCGGGGGCAAGCGCCTCCGACAGATCTCCACACCGCATGTGCCCCACGGTTGGGAGGCACAGGTACTGTTCGAGGAAACCACCGGTACGTTGCTCTGCGGCGACCTCTTCAGCCAGGTGGGCGCTCCTCCCGCCATCACCACCGACGACCTCGTCGACCCGGCCTTGGCGGCCGAGGCCATGTTCCACGCCACCTGTCTCACACCCCAGACGGCGCCGACGTTGCGCTCTCTCGGTGACCTCGAGCCATCGACGCTCGGCGTCATGCACGGCGCGTCGTTTCAGGGTGACGGCCGCAAGGCGCTTCACGAGCTGGCCGCCGCCTACGAGAGCCTCCACGCGGCGTCGTGACCTTGGCCGGCGGTCAGGCGCCGCGCAGCCGGCCCGTGTGGCCCGGTGATCAGGCGACCTCGGCGGCGGCGCCGGAGAACTGGGCGTTGTAGAGGTTGGCGTATGCGCCACCGCGAGTGAGCAGATCGGCGTGGTTGCCCTGTTCCACGATCCGGCCGCCGTCGACCACCAGGATCACGTCGGCGTCCCTGATCGTGGACAGACGGTGGGCGATGACGAAGCTCGTGCGCTGCGACCGCAGCGCGGCCATGGCGTGCTGGATGAGGACCTCGGTGCGGGTGTCGACCGAGCTGGTGGCCTCGTCGAGGATGAGGATGGCGGGGTCGGCGAGGAAGGCGCGCGCGATCGTGATGAGCTGCTTCTCCCCCGCGCTCACCGACGTCCCCTCGTCGTCGATGAGCGTGTCGTACCCGTCGGGCAGCGAGTGCACAAAGCGGTCGACGTAGGTCGCGCGCGCCGCCTCGAGGATCTTGTCCTCGGTTGCCTCCAGGTTGCCGTAGGCGATGTTGTCCCGGATGGTCCCGCTGAACAGCCACGTGTCCTGCAGGACCATGCCGATGTTCGAGCGCAGGTCGTGGCGGGGAATCGAGCAGATGTCGACGCCATCGATGCGGATGACGCCACTGTCCACCTCGTAGAACCGCATGATCAGGTTGACCAGCGTCGTCTTGCCCGCGCCGGTCGGGCCCACGATGGCGATCGTCTTGCCGGGCTCGGCCACCAGCGAGAGATCGGTGATCAGTGGGCGCGCCTTGTCGTAGGAGAACGACACGTGGTCGAACTCGACCCGGCCCCTGGGCACGGGGAGCTGCCCGGCGGAGACGTCGGGCTCCTGCTCCTCGGCGTCGAGCATCTCGAAGACGCGCTCGGCCGATGCGATGCCGGACTGGAACAGGTTGGCCATCGACGCCAGGTGGGTGAGCGGCATGGTGAAGTTGCGGGAGTACTGGATGAAGGCCTGCACGTCGCCGATCGACATGGCGCCGGAGGCGACGCGGATGCCGCCGAGCACGGCGATGGCCACGAAGTTCAGGTTGCCGACGACCATCATCGACGGCTGGATCGACCCGGAGATGAACTGGGCGTGGAAGCTGGCCTCGTAGAGCTCCTCGTTCGTCCGCCGGAACGTCTCCTCGACCTCGCCGGCCCGGCCGAACGCCTTCACGATCGAGTGGCCGGTGAAGGCCTCCTCGACCTGGGCGTTGAGCTGGCCCGTGTGCCGCCACTGGGCGATGAACCTGGCGCGTGACCGGGTGGCGATGAACTTCATGGTGAAGACCGAGACCGGGATCGTGACCAACGCGACCAGGCTGAGCACCCAGGAGATCCAGAACATCATCCCGAGCGTCCCGATGAGCATCAGCAACGACGTGAGCATCTGACTCAGCGTCTGCTGGAGGGTCTGAGCCACGTTGTCGATGTCGTTGGTGACCCGGCTGAGCAGGTCGCCGCGCTCGTTGCGGTCGACGTAGCTCAGCGGGAGGCGGTTGAGCTTGTCCTCGACGTCGGCGCGCAGGCGGTACATCGTCCGCTGCACGATCCCGGCGAGCATGTACGACAGGACGTACGACAGTGCCGCGCCCAGGGCGAAGAGGCCGAGCGCCTGGAAGAGGATGCCGTGCAGACGGCCGAAATCGACGCCGCGCCCCGATACCAGGCCACCGACCAGGACATCGGTGGCGTGCCCCAAAAAGCGCGGGCCGAGCACCGACAGCGAGACGCTGATGAAAGCGAGGACGATGACGGCGATCACACCCAGGCGCTCGCGTCGCAGCCGCTTGATCAGGCGCCCCGTGGTGGTGCCGAAGTCGCTGGATCGTTCGGTCGGCATGCCCAGGTTGCCCCAGCGCATGCCGGCCGGGCCGACCGGCTGCTGCGGCGGCTTGACGACCTCGCTCATGCCGCCACCTCCTGACCGGCCTGGGACTCGACGATCTCGGCGTAGGTCGGGCACGACCGGAGCAGCTCGTCGTGGGTGCCCAGCCCCACCATCTCGCCATCCTCGAGCACGAGGATCTGGTCGGCCCCGATGATCGTCGAGACGCGCTGGGCGACGATGAGCACCGTCGAGTCCCTGGTGTGGGGCTCGAGGGCGGCGCGCAGGCGCGCGTCGGTCGCCAGGTCGAGGGCGGAGAACGAGTCGTCGAACAGGTAGATCTCGGGCTTCCGCACCAGGGCCCGGGCCATGGCCAGCCGCTGCCGCTGCCCGCCCGACACGTTGGTGCCCCCTTGCGTGATGGGCCCATCCAGACCACCGGGCATGGCGGCGACGAAGTCGTCGGCCTGGGCCACGCGCAGGGCCTCCCAGAGCTCGTCGTCGGTGGCGTCGGGCTTGCCGAAACGCAGGTTGGTGGCCACCGTTCCGCCGAACAGGTACGGCTTCTGCGGCACCAGGCCGATGCGGTTCCACAGGATGTCGGGATCGAGGCGGCGGACGTCGACGCCGTCCACCAGCACGGCGCCGGCGGTCACGTCGAACAGCCGCGCCACGAGGTTGACCAGGCTGCTCTTGCCCGACCCGGTGCTCCCGATGATCGCCGTCGTCTGCCCCGGCCGCGACGTGAACGAGATCCCGGCCAGCACGGCGTGCTCCGCGCCCGGATAGTGGAAGCCGACATCGCGCAACTCGAGCTGGCCACCGACGGCGACCTCGGTGACGGGGTCGACGGGAACGGTGACCGACGTGACCGTGTCGAGGACCTCCTCGATGCGCTCGGCGCAGACAGCGGCGCGCGGCGCCATCATCGTCACGAACGTGGCCATCATCACCGCCATGAGGATGAGGGTGAAGTAGGTAAGGAACGCCACGAGGGATCCGACGGTCATGTCGCCGGTGGACACCCGGTTGGCGCCGAACCAGACGACCGCCACGCTCGAGCCGTTCACCACGATGTTCATGACCGGGAACATCAGGGCCATGAGCCGCCCGGCGAGGAGCGAGGTCTCCGACAGCTCGCTGTTGACGGCGTGGAAGCGGGCCCGCTCGTGCCGCTCGCGGACGAACGCGCGCACGATCCGCATGCCGATGATCTGCTCGCGCAGCACGCCGTTCATCCCGTCGATGCGATCCTGCATGGCCCGGAACTGCGGGACCATGCGGCGCACGATGGCGCCCAGGCTCAGCGCCAGGGCGGGGATGCTCACGGCCAGCAACCACGCCAAACCGACGTCCTGACGTGTCGCCATGATCACGCCGCCGATGATCGTCATCGGTGCGGTCATGAGCATGGTGCAGGTCATGACCACGAACATCTGCACCTGTTGGACGTCGTTGGTCACACGGGTGATGAGCGACGGTGCGCCGAAGAGGTTGACCTCCTGCGCCGAGAAACCGGTGACGCGGTGGAACAGGTCGGCCCGCACATCGCGGCCGAAGCCCATGGCGGCCCGCCCGGCGAAGTAGACGGCGGCAATGGCGAAGACCATCTGGGCGGCAGTGATGGCCAGCATCAGGCCGCCGATTCCCCAGATGTGCTGGGTGTCGCCCCGCATGACCCCGCGGTCGATGATGTCGGCGTTCAGGCTCGGCAGCGTCAGCGAGGCAGTCGCCTGGAGCCCCTGCAGCACGAGCACGAGGATCACGAGCCGGCGGTAGGGCCGGAGGTGTGACTTCAGGAGCCGGAAGAGCATCTGCATCAGCGGTGCCTCAGCCCGTCGAGCAGCAGCGACACGATCTCGGCGGCCGGCATGGGGACGTCGCCGTAGAGGACGGGGTGGCTGACGGCCAAGGTGAGAGCGCGCAACTGACGGGCGGCGTCAGCCGGCGTCTGGCGGAGGGCGTCACGGTGGGGCTCGAAGATCTTGGCCAGCGCCGCGAAGTCGGCGGGCGGCGTCTTGGGTGCACTCGTGTCGCCCACCTTCTGCACCAGCTGCCAGATGTCGCACAGCCGCCGCTGCATGATGACGACGGCCTCGGCCAGCTGGGTCTCGAACGGCAGGTCGTGGTCGATGGCCTCGAGGGCCTCCTCGGTCGGGCCCGGGTCGAAGGCCAGCTCGACGGCGGCCCGCACGACGGCGTCCTTGTCGGGGAAGACGCGGAAGATCGTCCCCTCGGCGATCCCGGCCGCCTCGGCGATCTGCCGGGTCGACACGCTGGCCCCGCGCTCGACAAGCAGTGGCAGGGTCGCCCGCATGATGGCGAGCCGGCGCTCTTCGGCCGGCAGGGCGGGTGCCCGCTGGGTCATGGCCCGAGACTACACCTGAGTGAGCACTCACTCACCCAGGTCACGACAGGCGGTAGAGC
The DNA here is from genome assembly GCA_035526015.1 of Acidimicrobiales bacterium. GTDB lineage: Bacteria > Actinomycetota > Acidimicrobiia > Acidimicrobiales > DATLDH01 > DATLDH01. The sequence goes on along the minus strand of DATLDH010000036.1, from coordinate 5,180 downwards.
ACGAACTGCGGGTGGTCGACGTCGAGGACCTCCACGGCCGAGAAGCCCGCCTCGGTGGCGTAGCGGCGGACGGTGTCGGGCCGGATCACCGTTCCGGTGCCGGCGCCACCGTCCTGCATGCTGACCGCCAGGCAGTGCAGGGTGCTGAAGGCGTAGAAGAAGCGCTCCATCTCCGGGGCGGGGGCGGTGAAGGAGTCCTCGGCCCGCTCGTCGACGACCACCACGGCGCCGCTCTCCCCCGCCAGGCGCATCATGGTCCGGAGCACGCCGACCGGATCGGGGACGTCGTGCAGCATCTCGATCGCCAGCACCAGGTCGTAGTCACCGTCCATGGCCGCATCGGCCGCGTCGCGGAGGTGGAAGCGCGCCCGGTCGGCGACGCCGGCCGCCTCCGCCTCGCGGACGGCGGCGGCGATCGACGCCTCGTCGAGGTCGAACCCGTCGATCTCGGCGTTCGGGAAGGCGCGGGCGATGGTGATGGCCGCCAGCCCCTCGCCGCAGCCGACCTCGGCGATGCGGACGGGCTCGCCGGCCGCGAGCCGGGCATGGACCTCGGGCACAGCAGGCAGCCAGCTCTGGGTGAGGTGGTTGACGAACACCGGCCGGGTGAAGGCGGCCTGGATGTCGTGGAGGTCGAAGGCCCCGAACGCGACTCCGGTGCCCTGTCGGAACTCGTCGACCATGAGGTCGATGGCCTTCGCCACCCACGGGACCACGGCCGCGCACGGCCCCATGTAGGCCTCGCTGTCGGGGTCGAGCAGCACATGGGCGTGGGCCGTGGGGAGCGTGAACCGTCGCGCCGCCGGATCGGCGGTGACGTCGTCGACCACGACGACGCCCGCCGCCGCCTGCTGCTCGAGCCACTCCAACGCGTAACGCGAAGCAATCCCCGCGGCCGCGGCCAGGCCGTCCGCCGTCATCGCACCGGCACCGGCCAGCGCGTCGTAGAGACCGAGGCGCAGGCCGAGCTCGATGTTGGCCAGCTCCATGGTCACCAGCGCGCCCATGAAGAGGTTGCCGGAGAATTCCTCGACCTTCGGCTCGTCCTCGGGCGTCAGTGCGATCGTCGTCATGGGTCCTCCTCTTTTCTTTCGGCGGGATCAGCCGTCGAGCGATCCCAGGTCGGTCGGCACATCGACGGCGTAGCGCTGCAGCACGTCGAGCGGCACGATGTCGAGGGCGCGCTCGTGGGTGCACGAGAGCACCACGGGCGCGGCGGCGTCGTCGGCATGGGCGCGCAACCAGTTGCGGGCGGTCACGCACCACCGGTCGCCCGGCGCGAGGCCCGGGAAGCGGTACTCCGGCATCGGCGTGCTGAGGTCGTTGCCGATGCTGCGCTGGTGTTCGAGGAACTCGGCCGTCATCACGGCACAGATCGTGTGGCTCCCGAGGTCCTCGGGCCCGGTCGTGCAGCACCCGTCCCGGTAGAAGCCGGTGAGGGGGTCGGTGCCGCACGGCTCCAGGGCGTCACCGAGGACGTTGCGGTCGCTCACCCTCGGCTCAGGGCCGCGCCCGGGCGACGAACACCGGGATGCGACGCTCGGTCTTCTGCTGGTACTCGGCGTACGGCGGGAAGGCGGCCACGGCCCGGTCCCACCAGTCCGCCCGCTCGTCGCCGTCGACCTCACGGATGTCGACGTCGAAGGGCTCCGGGCCGTCCTGCACCATCACCTCGTCGGGATGGGCGCGGAGGTTGTGCACCCACTGGGGGTCCTTGGGCGCGCCGCCCATCGAACCGACCAGGGCGTACTCACCGGCGTGCTCGACACGCATCAGGGCCAACTTCCTGACCTTGCCCGTCGACGCACCGCGCGTCGTGACGATGACCACCGGTAGACCGGTGTCCCGCAGCGCGTTGGCTTCCCGGCCGCCCGTGCGCTCATAGGTCTCGACCTGGTCGCGCACCCAGTCCCAGGTGGAGGGCTCATAGTCACCGTCGACAGGCATGGCGGCGACGCTATGCGATCACGCGAATTCGGGCAGGACGACGCGGGCGAACTCCTCGACGCGAGCCGCGCCCTCCTCCGGCCAACCGCACACCACGTAGCCCCACCCGCCGTCGATCCATTTCGCCACGTGCCGGCGCACGGTGTCGAGGTCACCCGACAACGACAGCGAACCGGCCCGCTCGATCGAGGCGGGGTCACGGCCGGCCTCCTGGGCCAGCCCGTCGAGACGGGTCATGGCGTCACGCAGCGAGTTGGGCGTGCCGAAGCCGTGCCACACATCCGCATAACGCGCCGCCATCGGGAGGGTGCGCCGCGGACCGTTGCCGCCCACCCAGATCGGTGGACGCGGCTGCTGTACCGGCACCGGGCGGAGCTGGGCGTCGGAGAGGGAGATCACGCGGCCCTCGTACGACACGCGCTCGCCGGAGAACAGGCGGGTGACGATCTCCAGGGCGTCCTCCAGCAGGTCGAAGCGCTGGGCGGTCGGAGGGAACGGGATGCCGAGGGCGTGGTGCTCGACGTCGAACCACGCCGCGCCGAGCGACAGCTCGAGCCGGCCGTGCGAGGCGTGGTCGACGGTGACGGCCTGGGCCGCGAGCACCGACGGGTGCCGGTAGGTCACGCCGGTGACGAGGAGGCCGAGACGGATGCGCTCGGTCTGGCCGGCCAGCGCGGCCAGCGTGGTCATGCCCTCGAAGGTCTCGCCCGGTCCCTCGCCGTACATCGGCTGGAAGTGGTCGAAACCCCACGCGCCGTCGAAGCCGAGGTCCTCGGCCAGCCGAACACGAGAGACCAACTCGTCCCACGGCATCCGCTGCTGGGCGACGTCGATCCCGAAGCGCACCTCAGCCGCTCAGGCCTGGGGGCCTTCGGCGCTGACCATCCACGGCGTGCCGAAGCGGTCGACACACATCCCGAAGGCCGGCGACCAGAACGTCTCGCTGATCGGCATGGTGACATTGCCGCCCTCGGCGAGGGCGGCGAAGACCCGCCTGGCCTCGTCGGCATCGTTGGTGCCGTAGCTGACCTGCATGCCCTCGACGGGCTTGGCCGTCTCGACGGTGGGGTCGTCAGAGGCCATGAGGAGGGCGTCGCCGACCTTGAGCGCGGCGTGCATGATCAGGTTGGGATCGCCGGGCGGGGCATCAGCACCGGGCGGCACGTCGCCGGCCGTCAGCAGCGTGAGCTCACCGCCGAAGATCTCGTTGTAGCGGGTGAACGCCTCGCGGCAGTTCCCGGCGAACATCAGGTACGCGTTGAATGACATCGGGTTCCTCTCGGATCAGGCCAGGGTCGCGGTCAGGGTGATCGGGGTGGCGCCCAGGGCCTTGCTGACGGGGCAGTTGACCTTGGCGCCTTCGGCGGCGGTGGCGAAGTCCTCGGCGCTCATGCCGGGCACGGTGCCCCGTACGGTGATGTGGATGCCGGTGATGCCTTCACCGGGCTGGAACGTCACGTCGGCGCGCGTCTCGAGCGTCTCGGCCGGTGTGCCCGCCTTGGCCAGCGCACTGGAGAACGCCATGGAGAAGCACGACGAGTGGGCGGCACCGATCAGCTCCTCGGGACTCGTTCGGCCCTCGGGCTCGTTGGCGCGCGACGCCCACGTCACGTCGAAGCCGCCGAGACCCGACGAGTCGAGCTCGACGCGCCCGCTGCCTTCGAGCAGCGTGCCGTGCCAGGTGGTGGTCGCCGAACGGGTGGTGGCCATGTCTTCTCCTTGTCGCGGGACGGGTGGAGGCTAGGCGCCGGGACGGGGAAGGCCGGGAGCCACCGTGCGGGCGAGGATGCCCAGGGTCGCCCGCAGCGCCCCTTCGGGGATGACCGGGAAGACACCCGCCTGCTTCCACTGCTCCTCGACGGCCGACCAGTCGTAGTACGACGTGACGAGCGTGCCTCCCTCGATGGGCTCGAGGCGGTAGCCGTACATGTGGCCGAGGCTGAGGAGGCCGAGCACGGTCCACGCGATCTCGCGGTCCTGCTCGAAGCGCTCGATGCTCACGGTCACGTCGTAGAGGCCCATCGGGTAGTCGTTGAGCGCCTCGCGGTCCATGTGCACGACGAAGGTGTCGCCCACGGCGCCGACCGGATCACCGGTGGCGCTCATGAGCATGCCGGAGCTGTCGATGGCGACATGGCCTTTCGGGTCGCGCAGCACGGCGAAGATCGCCGCTGCGTCGGCGGCGATGGGCCGCTGCACCTCGATGCGCTCGTTGTCCATGGCGCATCGTGCCAGACACCTCAGCCCAGATGCAGCGCAGCCATGGGGTGGTCGGGCGCCGATGAAGGCGCCGAGGCCGCCAGCGGCGCCAAGGCGTTGCGCAGGGCGGTGAGGGCGGCGCCGAAGCGATCCCGCCATTCAGCCTCTACTGCCTCCAGCCGCCTCGGGTGGTGCTCCATGACCAGCTGGCCGCGATCGGTGAGCGCCACCAGCTTCTGGCCAGGGTCGTCCTCGGCGCGGGTGACGACCGCGATGAGGTGGCGTTCGAGCAGCGACTTCCCCACCCCCGTGATGCCGTGATCTCCGGGCACGTTGGCGAGCGGTGCCGGTTGCGGTCCGATATGACACAGCACGTTGAGCGTGCTCTCCAGTGGCCACGGGAAGAGGTCCTCGTAGTCGATGGTGAACGCCATGAGCGCCTGGGAGAGCAGCGCCGTGACGGGCAGGGCCGTCACCGTGTCGCCATCGGTGCGCGGGACGGGCCGCCAGTCCTTCCCGTGCGCGGGTATGCCCTCGGTGCGCTTCGCTCCCTGCATGTACGGGCCGCCGATCGCACTGGGGTCGGCGGCGCCGTAGGGGGCCGGGAAGTGCGGCAGCTCCAACGGCAGCTGGGAGACGATCCCCTCGAGCCCGGCGCGGAGCGGTGTGCCGGCCCACCGGGCGTCCAGCGCGCCGAGCTGTGCCGGCCAGTCGCGTGCCGCGGCCCGGCCCACCTCGGTCAGCTCCAGTCGCCGGGCCTTGCCGCCGTCGGGCGCCGGCGAGACGACCAACCATCCGCGGCGGGCACAGCCGGTCACCGCGGCGGTGGCCAGGCGGCTCGAGATGCGGGCCGCCCCCGGCAGATCGCGCTCGTCGAGGCCGCCGTTTCCTCCGGCGACGCACCGCAGCACGTTCGACCACACGGCCAGCGACGGAACGTCCGAGCCGACGCCGGCGGCGGTCTCCACTTCGACGGTGAGGGCTCCCAGCGACCGCGAGAGGAGCACGGGCAGGCTCCCCTCCGCGGACCGACC
>DATLDH010000020.1:0-21435 GCA_035526015.1 Acidimicrobiales bacterium | reverse complement strand
AAGAAGAGGTCGGGATCGACCCCCATGCAGTTGGCCCGTGTCTGCCAACCCTTCCTGTCGCCGTCCATCTCGTGCATCAGCTCCACCGGTGGCCTCCCCTCGCTTTGCACCGATGTAATTACAAGAATGTGAGTTTCCTCGTTTTTGGCGCGCGACGCAAGGGGAACTTCCCAAACTGGACACGCGCGGTGGTGGGGAGAGCTCGCGGCCGCTACGAGGCGCGGGTGCCGCGGCCGCCGCGCATGGCGCGCTTCTGCTCGATGAAGTCGACCAGCACGTAGTCGCCCAGGGTCTCGGGGTTGGTGAAGAACGCTCTCCCCCGGTTCATCTGGGTCAGCTTCTCGATGAACTGCTTGAGGTAGCTGTTGGCGTCGAGCATGAAGGTGTTGATGCGGATGCCGTCCCGGGTGAGGCGGGCCACCTCGGTGAGGGTGGCGTCCACCGTCTCCTGCACGGGGGGGTAGTTGAAGAAGACGTCGCCGCCCGGCAGCAGGTGGGCGGTGGGCTCCCCGTCGGTGATCATGATGATCTGCTTGGTGCCGGTCTGGCGGGCCAGCATGCGGCGGCTGAGCATGAACCCGTGCTGCATGTTCGTGCCGTAGACGAAGTCCCACGACACCTCGGGCAGCTGCTCGGCCTTGAGCTCGCGCGCCACCTCGCTGAACCCGACGATGCCGAGGTAGTCGCGCGGGAACTGGCTGGAGATCAGCGCGTGCAGCGCCATGGCGACCTTCTTGGCGGCCAGGAAGTTGTCACGCATCGGCATCGACAGTGAGAGGTCGAGCATGAGCACCGTCGAGGTCCGGGTGAGCACCTCGGTGCGCTCGACCTCGAAGTCCTCGGGCGAGATCGAGACCGGGCTCCCGCCGCCGTTGCGCTGCAGCGAGTTGCGGATCGTGCGTTCGATGTTGAGGTTGAACGGGTCGCCGAACTCGTACGCCTTGGTCTCGTACGCCCGCTCGTGGCCGATCCCGGTGCGGTCGATCTGGTGGCGGCCCATCCGGTCGCGCGCCAGCTTGGAGAACAGGTCCGAGAGCGCGTTGTGGCCGATGCGGCGCAGGCCCTTCGGGGTCAGCTCCATGCGGCCTTCGCGCTGCTCGATGAGGCCGGCCTGCTCGAGCTGCTTGGCCAGCTCGGCCAGCTTGTCGAGGGACCGCGCCGACTCGTCGCCGAGCAGCTCGCGGGCGCGGTCGATGTCGACGTCGGCCAGCGCGCCCGGGCTGCCGGCCGACCGCAGCAGGTTCTCCAGCTGGTCCATGTCGCCCAGCTGGTTCATGAGGTCGGCCGCCTCGGCGAAGCCGAGCGGATCCTGGCCGCTGAAGTTGTAGCGCCGGTCCCATCCCGCGCCCGGGAACGCGCTCTGCAGGTTGGCCGAGAGCCGGTCGACCTGCCAGCGCAGGTCCATGTCCTCCAGCAGCGCGTTGGAGAGGCCCTGCAGCTGGGCGCGCTGCTCGGGCGTCATCGAGTTGAGCATCGACTGCATACGCGCCATCTGCTCGGCCATCTGCTCGAGCAGCTCGTCGAGGTCCTGAGGGTTGCCGGGGAAGAAGTCGCCGAACTCCGACATGAACTGGGCGAAGCTCGGATCGATGGGCTCCCCCGCCTCGCGCTGCTCGAGCATGCGGTTGAGGGAGTTGAACATGTCCTTCATCCGCTGCAGCTGCTCGGGACTGACGTCGGCCATGGCCCCGGCCATGTCGTTGAAGTAGCTCTGCATGAGCTGCTCGCGCAGCTTGTCGGTGAGCGCCTCGAAACGCTCCCGCGCCTCGGTTGAGGTGAACTCGTACTCCTGCAGCTCACGCACCTGGCCGGCCAGGTCGGGCGGCAGGAGGTCGAGCCGCATGCGCTTTTCCGTGGCGACCTCGTCGGTGATCTCCTGGCGGCGCGCGTCGCCCGAGTCGCGCGCGTCCTGCTGCAGCCGCTGAATGCCCTCGCGCTCGGTCTCGACGACCTCGCGCAGCTCTTGTGCGATGTCGTCGTAGACGCCACCGAGGTCGTACTTCTCCAGCTCGTCACGACGGCGGCGGCGCAGCTTCTCGAGCAGCTCGCGCATCCCCTGCACCCGCTCGTTCTGCCGGTCACGGAACCCCGACTGCATCATGCGGCGGAGGGCGGCATCGAGGTTGCCGTGGTACAGCAGGTCGTCGGTGATCTCGGCGAGGATGTCGTCGGCGTCCATCTCGAAGCCGACCTGGGTGCCGTCCCAGCGGGAGTACCGGTAGCCCCTCGTCACTGCGCCAACCTACGCCTCGGTTCAGCGGGCGCGGTAGGCGGCCCGGCCGCCCGCCAGGTCCTTGTTCAACCGCTTGGAGAGATGCAGGCCCTCGAGCACGAACTCCGTGGCGCTGGCCACGACGGCCGGTGACTCGCTGTTGGCCACCGCCATCACCTGGGCGCGCAGGGCCGGCATGCCGTTCAGGATCTCGACGTAATCGGCGGCGCGCAGGTCCTCGCCGGCGTGCACGATGACGCCCTCGTCGAAGCCGAGCACCACGTCACGGAACTTCTCCATCGGGCACCGCTCCTTGAACACGGTCAGCACCGCGGCCTTCACGAGGCGGTCGACGACCTGCTCGTCGCGACCTTCTTCGAGGCTCTCGATCTCGACCTTGCCGGCGGTCGAGGCGGCCAGCGCCTCCAGGTCGCTGACCCGGGGCACGGCGTCGTGCTCACCGAGGCGCAGCGCGCGTCGCACGGCGCTGGCCTGCAGGGTCTCGTAGTTGGCGATGCTCAACCGCACCGAGACACCGGAGCGCTGGTTGATGTGCGGGCTCGAGCGGCCGAGCTGGCTGATGGTGGCGACGATCTCGGCCATGAACGGCGGCACCTCGACACGGATCCCGAGGCCGTCGAAGGGGCGGGACTCCTGGTACACGACGGCCAGCTCGGTCTCGGCGTCGAGTGGGTAGTGGGTGCGGATCTGGGCGCCGAAGCGGTCCTTCAGCGGCGTGATGATGCGGCCGCGGTTGGTGTAGTCCTCCGGGTTGGCCGACGCCACCAGCATCACGTCGAGCGGCAGGCGGACCTTGTAGCCGCGGATCTGGACGTCGCGTTCCTCCAGCACGTTGAGCAGGCCGACCTGGATGCGCTCGGCCAGATCGGGTAGCTCGTTGATGGCGAAGATCCCACGGTTGGTGCGGGGCACCAGTCCGTAGTGCAGCGTGAGCTCGTCGGAGAGGTACCGCCCCTCGGCGACCTTGATCGGGTCGACCTCACCGATGAGGTCGGCGATGGAGGTGTCGGGGGTGGCCAGCTTCTCGCCGTACCGGTCACTGCGGTGCACCCAGTCGATGGGGGTGTCGTCGCCCTTGGCCGCCACCAGGTCGCGGCCGTGGCGCGACACCGGCGCGTAAGGGTCGTCGTTGATCTCGGAGCCGGCGACGATCGGCATCCATTCGTCGAGGAGGCCCGTGAGCGAGCGGATGAGGCGGGTCTTGGCCTGGCCACGCTCGCCCAGGAAGATCATGTCGTGACCGGCGAGCAGGGCGTGCTCGACCTGGGGCAGGACCGTGTCCTCGTATCCGACGATGCCGTCGACGAGCGGTGCGCCGGCGGCGATGCGCGCCGCCGCGTTGCGACGGACCTCCTCGGTGACGCCGACGGACTCCCACCCCGACTCGCGCAGCTGGCCGAGCGTGGCGATGGGCGGATGGGCGGTGCTGCCGGTCATGGCCCGACGCTACCGTGAGGTCGTGCACCACGACGGCGGAGCTTTGGACGCCGCGTGGCAGGTGGCGCTCGCCGACGAGGAGCTCCGGCGGCTCTACCCGGATCCCGACTTCGACGACGCCGGTTGGGAGGCCGTCGCCGTGCCCGGTCACTGGCGGTCGACGCCCGCCTTCGCCGACAGCGACGGCCCGATGCTCTACCGGACCCGGTTCGAGGCCGAGGTCGCGTCCGGCCGTCGGGCCTGGCTGACCTTCGACGGGATCTTCTACCAGGCCGATGTCTGGTTGGACGGGGCCTACGCCGGTGACACCGAGGGCTACTTCGCGCCGCATTCGTTCGAGATCACCGATGCGCTGCGCGAGCGTCGCGAGCACGTCGTCGCCGTCGAGGTCGCGTGCTCGCGCCCGTCGGATCTCACGGCCAAGCGCAACCTCACGGGTGTCTTCCAGCACTGGGACTGTGCCGACCCCGACGCCAACCCCGGCGGCATCTGGCGCCCGGTGCGGCTGGAGGAGTCGGGCCCGGTGCGGCTGGCGGGCCTGCGGGTGCTGCCGGGCGACGCCACCCCGGAGTCGGCGACGGTGTCGGTGCACGCCACGCTCGACACCGTCGACGCCGTCACCGTCGCGCTGCGCACGACCGTCGCCGGCGTGGAGCTCGTCGAGGAGCACCAGCTGGCGGCCGGCACCAACCAGCTGGCGTGGCCGGTCGTCGTCGACCGGCCCGCGCTGTGGTGGCCGCACGCCCTCGGCGACCAGACACGACACGAGCTGGCGGTCGAGGTGGCAGTCGGCGACGAGGTGAGCGACCGGCGCGCGGTGACGACGGGGCTCCGCCAGGTCCGCATGCACCAGTGGGTCCTCACGGTGAACGGCGAGCGCCTCTTCCTCAAGGGCGCCAACCAGGGCCCGACGCGCATGGCGCTGGCGGAGGCGACGCCGGCCGAGATCGAGGCCGACGTGCGCCTGGCTCGCCAGGCCGGGCTCGACCTGCTGCGGGTCCACGGCCATGTCGCCCGTGCCGAGCTCTACGAGGCGGCCGACCGCGAGGGCGTGCTGCTCTGGCAGGACCTGCCCCTTCAGTGGGGCTACGCGCGCGGCGTCCGGAAGCAGGCCGTGCGCCAGGCCCGGCAGGCCGTCGACCTCCTCGGCCATCATCCGTCGGTCGCGCTGTGGTGCGGCCACAACGCACCCGTCACCGCCGACCATCGCTCGCCCGTGCGCCTCGCGCTCCAGCAGCAGCTGCCGACGTGGAACAAGACCGTGCTCGACGCGTCGATCAAGCGGGCGCTCGAGAAGGCCGACCCGACCAGGCCGGTCGTGGCCCACTCCGGCGTGCTGCCCCATGCCGGCTCGGGCGGCACCGACAGCCACCTCTACTTCGGCTGGTACCACGGGGAGATCGACGACCTCGGCCCGGCGGCGGCGCGTTTCCCACGGCTGTTCCGCTTCGTGTCGGAGTTCGGAGCCCAGGCCGTGCCCACCTCGGCGGGGTTCATGGACCCGGACCGGTGGCCCGACCTCGACTGGGAAGGGCTGGAAGCCCACCACGTGCTGCAGCGCTCGTTCATGGCCCGCCACTGCGACCCGGCCGATTTCGCCACGTTCTCGGCGTGGCAGGCGGCCAGCCAGGCGTACCAGGCCGAGGTGGTGCGGCACCACGTGGAGACTTTCCGTCGCCTCAAGTACCGGCCCACTGGTGGGTTCTGCCAGTTCGCGCTGGCCGACAGCCACCCCGGCCTGTCGTGGTCGGTCGTCGACCACGAGCGCGTCCCGAAGGCCGGCTACGAGGCCCTGGCCGCCGCCTGCGCCCCGGTGATCATCGTCGCCGACCGACCCGCCCCGTCGTACCGCCACGGCGCCACCGTCGAGCTGGACATCCACATCGTCAGCGACCTCCGGATCCCCCTGGACGGCGTGCGCGCCACGGCCCGGGCGCAGTGGCCCGGCGGCCACCGGGAGTGGGCCTGGACCGGTGACGTGCCGGCCGACGCCTGCGTCCGTATCGGCGTCGCGAGCCTGCAGGCGCCTGCGACCCCCGGGGTGCTCGAGCTCCACCTGGCCGTGGAGCACCCCCAGGCCAAGGCAACCAACCGGTACGCGACGCTCATCGCGCCCTGACGAACTTCTAAACCAAAAAACGAGAAAAACCTCTCCCGACAGGGAAGAGACCGGCGGGCGGCGAATGTTGGTCGGACACAGGGGGGTTGGGACCGGCTCGTGAGGGTCAGTCGTCGGCGGAGCACGTCCGTCGTCACGCGCGGCCCTCGGCGGAGCCATGAGCGACCTGATCCTCGAGACCCCGGGGTCATCTGCAGGCCTGGTGCAACACCTCTCCGACGCGTGGGTGCGCCACGTCGAGGCGTCGACCGGCGACCGGCCGGCCGCCCCCGCCGCCCTCCTGCGGCTCGAGCACCGGCTGGAGGCGTGGGTCGCCGATGCCGCGCCACTCACCCTGTCGAGCCTCCGTGTCCTGCCGCGTGCCCTGTCCGCCTGGCTCGACGCCCGCTCTGGCGCGGCGCAGGCCCGGGTCGCCCAGGCCCTCGTGGTCGTCATCGCCGCCATGACCGCGGCCGGGGTCATCGGGGCGGCCGCCATCCACGACAGCGGCAGCGTGAGCCTCCACCGGCTGGCCGGCAACGTCGCCCTCCGGTCCGACGGGCCCAAGCCGACCGCTCCCGCTCCTGGCGCGCCCATGGCCGCCACCGCGCTGCCCTCGGCGTTGAAGCCCAGGGCCCAGGCCATCGCGCCGGCCCCGACCGTCCCGACGGTCCGCGGTCCGTTGCCGGTGGGCAAGGGCATGTGGATGTGGATGCCCGAGCGGGCCGAGGGGGGCAACCCCCAGGCCGTGATCCACCGCGCCCAGGCCGCCGGCCTCTCGCACATCTACGTGCGCACCGGCTCCTCGCGCATGGGCTTCTACCCCCACCAGTACCTGAACGACCTCCTCCCCCGCGCCCATGCCGCCGGCATCCGCGTGTACGGCTGGGACTTCCCGTACCTCGAGGACCCCCAGGCCGACGTGGCCCGCGCCGTCGAGGCGATCCGCTACCGCACCCCGGACGGCCACGGGATCGACGGGTTCACCGCCGACATCGAGACCCGGGGCGAGGGCGTCAACATCAACCCGGGGACGGCCGCCGCCTACGGCACCGGCCTCCGCCAGGCGGTCGGGCCGCTGTACCCGCTCATCGCCACGACCCCGCGCCCGTCGGCCGCACTGGTCACCTATCCGTGGCCCGAGGTCGTCGCCCACTTCGACGCCATCGCACCGATGGTCTACTGGCTGAACCGCCAGCCCGACACCGACCTGGCCGCGGCCATGACGTGGCTGAAGCAGTTCAACAAGCCGCTCATCCCCGTGGGACAGGCCTACGACGGCACGGCCGAGGGCGGGCGCTCCGGTGTGCCGACCCGCGCCGAGCTGCAGGCGTTCATGCGGACGGGCGACGAGCACGGCGCCATCGGGGTGTCGTTCTGGTCGTGGCAGCACGCCGACGAGCAGGCGTGGGACGCCATCCGCGACGCGCCGCAGTTCACCCTCCCGGCCACACCGCCTGGCGCACCGGTCGCGTTCACGCCCGGTCAGGTGCGGTCGTACCAGGCGCTGCTGGCCAGCCTCGGCTTCGGTGTGCCGACGACCGGCCGGTGGGACACGACGACCAGCGCGGTCGTGTCGGCCTACCAGGCGGCGGCGGGCCTCCCGGTGACGGGCATCATCGACCACGCCACGCGGAACATGATGCTCAGGCCGTTCGCGGCACCAATCGGATAGTCCCCTCCGCGCCCGAGCAGTCGACTTCGACGTCGGTGCCGTCGGTCGGCTCGTCGGCGGTGAAGGTGGCGGCCATGACGCACGGCACCTGGAACTCGCGGCTGACGATGCCGATGTGACTGCGCGGCGTGCCGCTGGTGCAGACCACGGCGGTGAGCTCGTGGTAGATCGGCGCCAGGAACGTGGCGCCCGCGTCGCGTACGAGGGCGACGACGCCCTCGGCACTGGTGTCCATGAGGGCCAGCACGTCGTCGGGCCCCTCGAGGGCGCGCCATGTGCCCCGTACCGGCGCGGCGTCGAACACCTTGGCTCCCCGGGCGATCTCCACGTCGCCGACTCTAGGGTGAGCGCTGCATGGACCGGAGGGCCGAGACCGACGAGCTGATCGCCTACCACGGGGCCATCTCCGGGGTGATGACGGCCGAGCGCACCGCCCTCGAGTCGGCGCTGATACCGGTGACGGCCTACGTGCTGGTGTCGGCGGCCGAGGCGCTGATGCGATGGCCGGAGATGATCCCGACCATCGACGCCGCCATGCCGGCCGAGGAGATCGGCGCCACGGGCCGGCGCCCCGGTTCACGGGTGAACGCCGTGCACCTGTGGTCGGTGGCCAACATCTTCCTCACCGGGCGCAAGTTCCTCACGTTGTTCCGCCCCGACCTCGACACCGTCGACCGCAACTGGACGGTCCTCGACTTCTGGCGACGCGCGGCCCGCTCCTATCGCACCGACGGCAACCTGCAGGCCTGGGATGCCGGCTTCGTGCTGCGTCCCTACGACGCCACGATCATCGACGAGCTGATGGCCGGTGTGGTGCCCGTCGGCGATCCCGACCAGCGCCGCTCGGTCATGGGGTTCAACGCCACCGTGATGGCGTACCTGTTCCTGCTGTACTTCGACACCCGAGTCGGCACCGGCGACTCGGGGCCCTACCCGCTTCCCGACGGGCGCACCCTGCTGGTGCGCGACTTCTACCAGATGGCCACGAGCGACTTCTGGTGGGCCGACGTCGCGGCGGGCGTCCCGTACGACAACCTCACGTGCGCGCTGGTGCTGGACGGCGTGGAGCTGAAGGTCAACGACTGGGGCACGTCGATCACGACGCCCGAGGACTACCTCGACCACGTCGTGGGCTTCGGACTGTTCACCACCGACACACCCGACCGCTCGCTGCGGCCCGTGCCGCTGGATGAGCTCGACGCCATCGTCGCCGCCGTGCGCAAGGCGCAGTCGGCGCACTACCGCAACGTGGCGGCCATGACCCGCGACGAGAAGATCCGCTGCGGTGCGTACGTCTACTTCAGCTTCCTGCGCCCGTTCGCCGAGGTGGCGGGCGTGGCCGACGACCTCGACTGGACCGTGCCGCGCGACTCCGTCGGCCCCATCTACGACATGCTCCAACCGATCGGGCCCATCAGCACGGGCGGGGCGGGGCCCCCTCCAGCGGAGGCACAACCCGACACGGCGCCGTATTACCCACCACTTCCCTAGCCCGGCAGGCCCTTGCTGCCCACCACGGTGCCGGCGCTGAGCTCGGGCATGGCACCCAGGAGTCCGGCCAGCTTGGGGCCGATGGCCTTCATGGTCTCGGACCTGCCGTGCACGTCGCGGGCGTCCTGGTCGGGGTACAGCTCGTAGAACCACACTGCGTTCTCGTCGCTGTCGGAGGTGTGCAGCGCGTAGACGAGGGTGCCCGGCTCGCTCTGGGTGGCCTCGACGAGTTCCTGGAGGGCGGTGACGAGCTCGTCGCGCTTGCCCGGCTGGGCGGTGAGCTTGGCGTGGACGGCGATCGGCGGCACGGGATCCTCCTGGTGGGCGGGGCGTCACCTTGCCCCACCCCGGTCGCGTGCGCCAGCGTGGCGCCATCACCCGCATGCCTGCTCTCGCGCTGTCCGCCGTCACGCTCGTGCTCACCGGCGCGTGCGGTGGAGGGGGCGTCCGGGTGGCGCGCATCCACGACTCCGGGTTCACCGATGCGGCAGCGAGGGTCTGCCGTGCCGCACTGCCACCGCTGCGGCCCGACCTGAGCGACCGCAGCCGCAATGAGCCACTGCAGGTGGCCGACGACGTGGAGGACCGGGCCGACAAGCTGACCGCCATGGTGGCCCGGCTCCAGCGGCTGCCGGTCCGCGAGGTCGACCGCATCGCCGTGGGTGAATGGCTCGGCGACTGGCGGGCCTACATAGCGGTGGGCCACGCCTACGCCCGGTCGCTGCGCACCGAGGACGCCAAGCGCAACGCCGAGGTGGCCAGGGACGGCCAGGCGCCGCAACGGCGGATCAGCGCCTTCGCCCGGGCCAACGAGATGAAGGCGTGCGCCCTCGACGGCCAGCCGCTGCCGGCCAGGAAAGGCCTCTAGGCGCGGGGCCGTCGCGGGGGTATGGTCGGGCCAACACTTTCGGACATGGGGGTACCCGCGTGACGCTGGCCGAGGTGATCGACGACCACTTCCTGACCCGGTACCGCGAGCTGCTCGACGCCGAGGACTCTGCCTTCGACGAGCTCGAGCATGCGTATGAGGACGGTGACCGGGCCCACTTCGAAGCGGATCTGGCCGCCTGGCGGGCGGCGATCGAACGCAAGCTCGCCTACCTCAAGCGCCTGGGCGTCGACGACGTCGCCGGCGCCGCCGCCTCCGGCTAGGGCGCTCAGCCCAGCAGCGCCTTCACCTCGTCGCGCTCGCCCACCAGCTCCTCGGTGGTGACAGCGACCTTCTGCTTCGCGAACTCGTCGAGCTCGAAGTCCTCGATCACGCTCCACGCGCCCTTGCCGTCGGCGCGCACGGGGTAGCTGAACACGAGTCCCTCGGGAATGCCGTACTCGCCGTGGCTGACGACGCCGAGCGACACGCAGTCGCCCTTGGGGGTCGGCCGCAGCACGCTGGTCACCGAGTCGATGGCGGCATTGGCCGCTGAGCCCTGGGACGACGCGCCGCGGGCCTCGATGATGGCGGCTCCCCGCTTCTGGATGGTCTCGAGGAACGGGCCCTGCAGCCACGCGTCGTCGCCGATGACCTCGCGCGCCGGCCTGCCGCCGATCGTCGCATTGCCGAAGTCCGGGAACTGGGTGGCCGAGTGGTTGCCCCAGATGGCGAGGTTGGCGACCTCCCCGACGTTGGCGCCGGCCCGCTTGGCCAGCTGGTACTCGGCCCGGTTCTGATCCAGGCGGGTCATGGCGAACCACCGGTCATCCGGGATGTCGGGGGCATTGGCGCGGGCGATGAGGCAGTTGGTGTTGCACGGATTGCCGACCACCAGGATGCGAACGTCGTCAGCGGCGACCTCGTTGAGCGCCTTGCCGTACGGGCCGAAGATGGCGCCGTTCATGTTGAGCAGGTCCCCGCGCTCCATGCCGGCCTTGCGGGGGACCGAGCCCACCAACAGCGCCCACGACGTCCCCTCGAACGCGACCTTCGGGTCGGCGGATGTCACGACGTCGGCGAGGAGCGGGAAGGCGCAGTCCTCCAACTCCATGACGACGCCGTCGAGCGCCTTCAGGGCCGGCTCGATGTCGAGCAGGCGCAGGGCGACCGGCTGGTCGGGGCCGAAGACCTGGCCCGATGCGATGCGGAAGAGCAGCGCGTACGACACGTTGCCCGAGCTGCCGCTGACGGTCACGGAGAGGGGGGAGGTGCTCACAGCCCGACGTTACACTCGCCCTCCGGCCGGCGATCCAGGGGGCGAGAACATGCAGGGTGAGGCATCGACACACATCGCGGCACCGCCGGAGCTGGTCTATGACCTGGTCGCCGACGTCACCAACATGGGCCGGTGGAGCCCCGAGACGCGGAACGCGAAATGGGTCAAGGGCGCCACCGGCCCGGCCGCAGGCGCCCGGTTCCGCGGCATCAACCGCTGGGGCCCGCTGATCTGGTTCACGACCCCGAAGGTGCTGGTCGCCGACCGGGGCCGAGAGTTCACGTTCGTCGTGATGCCGCTCGGGCGCGAGGGCACCAGGTGGAGCTACCGCTTCACCCCGACGCCCGACGGCGGCACCGACGCCACCGAGTCCTTCGAGGTGATCTGGGAGCCGCCGCCCCTCGGCCTGATCTACGGCACCGGCCACCGCCGCGACGTCCTCATCGCGGGCATGACCGAAACCCTGTCCCGCCTCAAGGCCGCCGCCGAGAACCGCTCGGGTTCAGGGGCGGCCGGCTAGAGGCGGTCGACGATGGCGGCGCCGAACTCCGAGCACTTGACCTCGGTGGCGCCGTCCATCTGGCGGGCGAAGTCGTAGGTGACGACCTTGTCGCCGATGGTGGCCTCCAGCGCCTTGATGATGTCGGCGGCGGCGCCGTCCCAGCCGAGGTGCTCGAACATCATCACGCCCGACAGGATCACCGAGCTCGGGTTGACCTTGTCCTGACCGGCGTACTTGGGCGCCGTGCCGTGGGTTGCCTCGAACACGCCGTGGCCGGTCACGTAGTTGATGTTGCCGCCCGGCGCGATGCCGATGCCGCCGACCTGGGCGGCGAGCGCGTCGGAGAGGTAGTCGCCGTTGAGGTTCGTCGTGGCGATGACGTCGAAGTCCTCGGGCCGGGTCAGTACCTGCTGGAGCGTGATGTCGGCGATGTTGTCCTTCACGAGGATCTTGTCGCCCGGCTTGCCGCCGCAGTCGTCCCAGCCCACGGCCACGTCGGCGAACTCCTCCTTCACCAGGTCGTAGCCCCAGTTGCGGAACGCACCCTCGGTGAACTTCTGGATGTTGCCCTTGTGCACGAGCGTCACGCTCTTACGGTTGTTCCTCACTGCGTACTGCAGCGCGGCGCGGATCAGGCGCTTGGAGCCGGTGACCGAAACGGGCTTGATGCCGACCCCGGAGTCGGGCCGGATGTCCCAGCCCATCTGCTCCTTCAGGGTGGCGATCAGCTTCTTGGCCTCCGGTGTGCCCTCCTCCACCTCCATGCCGGCGTAGATGTCCTCGGTGTTCTCGCGGAAGATCACCATGTCGACCAGCTCGGGGTGCTTCACCGGTGACGGCACGCCCGGGAACCAGCGCACGGGGCGGAGGCAGACGTAGAGGTCGAGGATCTGGCGGATGGCGACGTTGAGGCTCCGGATGCCGCCGCCCACCGGTGTCGTCAGCGGACCCTTGATGCCGATGAGATGGTCGCGGAATGCGTCGATGGTGGCGTCGGGCAGCCACTCGCCGGTCTCCTTGAAGGCGGTCTCGCCGGCGAGCACCTCCTTCCACTCGATCTTCTTGCCGTACTTGGCCGCGGCCGCGTCGAACACGATCTGCGACGCGGGCCAGATGTCGATGCCCGTGCCGTCGCCCCGCACGAACGGGATGATGGGCTCGTCGGGGACGTTGAGGCTGCCGTCGGCATCCAGCGTGATCTTCTCGGCCATGAGGGCGACGTTACTGGGCGGCCAGACCGAGGTTGGCGTGGATCTCGAGGGCCGAGGCGGCCCGGTTGAGGGTGTAGACGTGCAGGCCGGGGATGTCGCCGGCCAGCAACTCGGCGCCGAGCTCGGTGGCGACCTCCACGCCGACCCGTCGGACGGCCTCGGCGTCGTCTCCGGCGGCCGCGAGGCGGGCGTCGAGCCACTCGGGCCACTCGGCGCCGTTGGTGGCGGTGAACCGCTTGGCCGTGGCCACGTTCATGATCGGGAACAGGCTCGGCAGCACCGGCGTGGTGCACCCCAGCGCATCGAGCTCGGAGACCATGCGGACGTAGTGACCGGCCGACCAGAAGAACTGGGTGATGCCGAAGTCGGCGGCGCGCAGCTTCTCGGCCAGGTGGCGACGGTCGGTCCCGCGGTCGGGCGACCGGGGGTGCACCTCGGGGAAGGCGGCCACACCGACGGAGAACTCCCCCACCTCCCGGCACAGGTCGATGAGCTCGGCGGCGAAGCGGAACTCACTCTCGCCCTTGCCGTCCTTGGGTGGGTCGCCGGCCACCGCCAGGATGTTCTCGATCCCCTCGTCCCGGTAGCCCTCGAGCACGGCGCGCACCTCGGCGCGGGTCTGGCCCACGCAGGTGATGTGGGGCATGGCGACCAGCCGGGTGTTGCGGTGGATGTGCAGCACGGCGTCGTGGGTGCGGTCGCGCGTCGAGCCACCGGCGCCGTAGGTCACCGAGCAGAACGACGGGTGCAACGGCTCGAGCTCGAGCAGCGTCTTCTCCAACTGCTGCACCGCCTCGTCGTTGCCGGGGGGCATGAACTCGAAAGAGAACGTCTGCCCCCGGGCCAAGAGGTCGGCGATGCGCGTCACGCCGGCAAGGCTACTGGCGGCGTTCGGCGGCCTCGATGGTGTTGCGCAGGAGCATGAGGCGGGTCATGGGCCCGACCGAGCCGATGACCGGCGAGTACCAGCCGGCGACCTCGGCCACGTCGTCGTCGACGTCGGGGAGGTACTTCCCGTCGACGATGGTCGTGCCCGACTGCACGACAGCAGCACCCGGCTTGACCATGTCGCGGGTGACGATGCCCGGCGAGCCGGCGGCGGCCACGATGACGTCGGCCGTCCTCACGAACGGGCCGATGTCGGCCACGCCGGTGTGCAGCAAGGTGACGGCGGCGTTGGCGTTCGGCTCCTTGAGCGACAGCAGGTTGGCGAGCGGCTTCCCGACCGTGAGGCCGCGCCCGATGATCACCACGTGGCGGCCGGCGATGGGCACCTCGTAGTGGGTGAGAAGCGCCTGGATGCCGGCCGGCGTGCACGGTCGCGGGCCGGCCACGCCGACCATGAGGTGGCCGAGGCTCACCGGGTGCAGGCCGTCCGCGTCCTTGGTCGGGTCGAGCCGCAGCAAGGCGGTGTCGTAGTCCAACCCGCGAGGGAACGGGTGCTGCATGAGCACGGCGTCGACGTTCGGGTCGGCGTTATAGCGGTCGACGACGGCCTCGACCTCGGCCTGGGTGGCGGTGGCCGGGAGGTGGGTGTGGATCGACTCGATCCCCACCTGGGCGCAATTGCGCTGCTTCATGCCGATGTACTTGGCCGATCCCGGGTCGTCGCCCACGAGCAACGTGCCCAGGCCCGGCGTGATGCCGCGGGCCTTCAGCTTGTCGACCCGCGCCGCGATCTCGCGCTTGGCCGGGCCGAGGATGGCGTCGCCGTCGAGGATCACCGCGCTCAATGGAGGAAGTGCCGCTCGCCGGTGAACACCATGGCCAGGCCCATCTCGTCGGCGGCGGTGATGATCTCGTCGTCGCGCAGGCTCCCCCCCGGCTGGATGACGACGGCGGCGCCGGCCGAGGCGGCGGCCTCGAGGCCGTCGGGCATCGGAAAGAAGGCATCGCTGGCGCATGCCCCGCCCTTGGCCCGCCCGGCCGCCTTGCGCGCCGCGATCTCGGCCGAGTTCACCCGGTTCTGCTGGCCGGCGCCGATGCCGACGGCCTGACCATCAGCGACCAGCACGATGGCGTTGGACTTCACGTGGCCGCACACCCGCCACGCCAGCTCGGTGTCGCGCCACTGCTCGTCGGTGGGCGCCACCTTGGTGACCACCTGCCACGAGTCACGCGTCGATGCGAAGTGGTGCGGGTCCTGCACCAGCCAGCCCTCCCCGAGCTGGCGGAGGTCGAGCCGGATGGTGTCGGGGGCCGGCGCCTCCAGCAGTCGCGTGTTCTTGCGCTTCTTGGTGAGGACCTCCAGCGTGCCGTCCTCGTAGGAGGGGGCCACCACGACGTCGGCCTGGGCGGCGGCGAACATCTCGGCCGCCACCGCCTCGGTGACCGCCCGGTTGAGGGCGACGATGCCGCCGAAGGCCGACATCTCGTCGCACGCGAAGGCGCGGCGGTAGGCCTCGACGATGTCGTCGTGCACGGCGACACCGCACGGGTTGGCGTGCTTGATGATGGCGACGGCGGGCTGCTCACCGAGGTCGTGCACCAGCCGCCACGCCGCCTCGGCGTCGTAGAGGTTGAGATAGGAGAGCGCCATCCCGCCGTGCTGCACGACGTCGTCCCACCACGTCGTGGAACCGGCGCGCCGGTACCGCGCGCCGCGCTGGTGGGGGTTCTCGCCGTACCGCAGGTCCTGCGATCGCTCGAGCGCGAGGTGGATGGTCTGGGGCAGCGCCTCGCCGTCCTCGGCGTCGAACCACGTCACGATGGCGGCGTCGTAGGCCGCGGTGTGGGCGAAGGCCTTGCGGGCGAGGCGCCGGCGGGTCTCGGGCGACACGCCGTGGCCGAGGCGGATCTCGTCGAGCACCGGCCCGTAGTCCGACGGGTCGACGATCACCGACACCGAGTCGAAGTTCTTGGCCGCGGCGCGCACCATGGTGGGGCCACCGATGTCGATGAGCTCGACGCCGGGGTCACTGGTGAACGGGTACAGGTTGCACACGACCAGATCGATGGGCGCGATGCCGTTGGCCTCGAGGTCGGCCAGGTGCTCGGGCTTCGAGCGGTCGGCGAGGATGCCGCCGTGGATCCGTGGGTGCAGGGTCTTCACCCGGCCGCCCAGCATCTCGGGCGATCCCGTCACCGACTCCACCGTCGCGTGGGCGACGCCGGCCTCGGTCAGGGCCTTGGACGTGTTGCCGCTGGCCAGCAGCTCCCAGCCCTCGGCGACCAGACCCTTGGCCATTGCCTCCAGACCGGTCTTGTCCCACACCGACAACAGCGCCCGCTTGCTCACAGCTCGATCTCCCCTTCGATGACGCGCCGGATGGTCTCGGGGAAGAGGCGACGCTCCACTTCCTTGATGCGCTCGTGCAACGACGCCTCGGTGTCGCCGTCGAGGACGGGCACCGCCTCCTGGGCCACGATGGGCCCGGCGTCCATCTCGGCGGTGACGACGATCACCGTGCAGCCGGTGACCTTGACCCCGTGCTCGAGGGCCTGGCGCACCGAGTGCCAGCCCGGGAAGGCCGGCAGCAGCGAGGGATGGGTGTTGAGGATGCGCGTCCCGAACTCGTCGACGATGCGGGGCACGACGGTGCCGAACCCCGACATCACGACGAGGTCGACGTCGTACTTGCGCAGGACCTCGACCAGACGGTCGGTATAGCCCTCGCGGTCGAAGGCCTTGGAGAAGTCGGCCCGCTCCACCAGCTCGTTGGCCACGCCGGCCCGTTCGGCCCGATCGAGGCCGGCACAGGGGCGGTCGGCCACGACCACGGCGACGGGCAGGCCGGCGTCGAGGATGGCCTGGAGGATGGTGCCGCTGCCCGACACGAGCACGCCGATGCCCATGGGCTGAACCTACAGGTTCGGTGAATGGAAGACTCCACTGGCATGCCGGGCGGGATCGTCACCCTTCTGTTCACCGACCTGGTCGGTTCGACGGAGATCCTCGACGAGCTCGGCGACACCGGCAACGAGCCACTGCGCCGGGCCCACGCCCGCCTGCTCCGCTCGGAGATCGAGGGCCACCGCGGCCGGCAGGTGAAGAACACCGGGGACGGCGTCATGGCCGCCTTCGACGCGCCGAGCGACGCCGTGGCCTGCGCCATCTCGGTGCAGCAGGCGGTCCACCTCCACAACCGCGGGTCGGGGTCGCGCCCGATGCACGTGAGGATCGGCCTCCAGCTGGGGGAGGTGGAGGAGGATGACGGTGACTACTTCGGGACGGCCGTCGTCGTCGCCAGCCGCCTGTGCGCCGCCGCCGGCTCGGGCGAGATCCTCGCGTCCGACGTGGTGCGGGCGGTGGTTGCGGCGCGAGGTGCCTTTCGCTTCGAGCCGCTCGGCCCGCTGACCCTGAAGGGGTTCGCCGAGCCCATCGACGCCTGCCGGATCTCTTGGGAGCCCATCGATGCGGAGATCGACCTCGCCGCTCGCACCGACGGTGCGTTCGTCGGTCGGGCGCGCGAGCTCGCCGCCCTCGTGACGGCCTGGGAGTCCGCCCGCGCCGGTCACCGGACACTGGTCCTGGTCTCCGGTGAGCCCGGTATCGGCAAGACCCGCCTCATCCACGAGCTCGCCGAGCGAGCCAGGATCGACGGGGGCGCCGTGCTGGCCGGGCGCTGCGACGAGCAGGCGCCCGCCCCGTTCCTGCCTTTCACCGAGGCGGTGGCGGACCACGTGGACGAGAGCCTCTTCCTGTCGGCCACCCCGTCGGCGACGCCCGTGCCAGGGGCCGAGGATGCCGAGCGGTACCGGTTCTACTCGGCACTGACCAGGGCGCTGCAGCGCATCGCGGAACAGGGTCCGGTACTCCTTCTCCTCGACGACCTGCACTGGGCCGACGAGCCGACCCTCCTCCTGTTGCGTCACCTGCTGCGGCGACCCGAGCTCGATCGGGTGTTGATCGTCGGCACCTACCGCGACACCGACCTGAGCCGGACGCACCCGCTCGCCGTGGCGCTGGGAGAGCTGGCCCGCGAGGGAGCGCAGCGCATCGACCTCCAGGGGCTCGACGTGGACGAGGTGGGCGCCCTCCTGGGGTCCGACCTGGGGGCAAGTGCCACGGAGGTCCACGACGAGACCGAGGGAAACCCGTTCTTCGTCCAGGAGATCGTGCGGCACCTGGCCGAGGGTGGCCCGCGGGCACAGCTCCCGCAGGGCATCCGCGACGTGATCGGCCGGCGGCTCTCGCGACTCCCCGAACCAACCGTCGAGCTGCTCCAGGTGGCGGCCGTCGTCGGGCGGGACTTCGACGTCGCACTCGTGGCCGACGCCGGCAAGGTGGAGGAGGACGACGCCATTGCCGGTCTCGAGCTGGCTGCGCATGCCCGTCTCGTCGACGAGGTTCCCGGCGTGCTCGACCGTTTCCGGTTCGCGCACGCCCTGGTGCGTGACGCCCTCCTCGGCGAGATCGGCACCAGCCGCCGGGTCCGGTTGCACGGTCGGGTCGTCGACGCCCTCGAGCGCCTCTATGCCGACGATCTCGACCCGTGGCTGCTCATGCTGGCCCATCACGCCAACGAGGCCGCCGCCGGTGGGTCGGCCCCGCGGGCGGCGCGTTACGCGCTGGCCGCCGCCGGGTATGCCAGCCACCGCTTCGGGTCCGAGGAGGCCATCCGGCTCTGCAGCCAGGGCCTGGAGGCCCTCGAGGGCGAGCCCGGGGAGCAACGCCTCCGCTGCGAGCTCCTCCTCCGTCGGAGTGACGCCCGGGCCTGGAGCTCCATCGTCGAATCCGTCACCGATGCCCGGGCCGCAGAGGCGATCGCCAGGGAACTGGGCGATCCTCGTCTGGTTGCCACCGCCCTCATCCGGGGCTTCTCGCTGGGGCCGGGTGACTACGACGCGGCACTGGAAGAGGGGCTGAAGCAGGTACTGCTCGAGCTCCCTCCTGACGACGTGAACCTGCGCGCCCCGCTACTTGGCATGCTCTCGGCGGCGGCTGTCACCGGCCCGAACCGCTCCGAGACCTTCGGCTACTCCGCAGCCGCCCTCGACCTGGCGGAGGAGGCGGACGACCCGGACATGGTGGCCCTGGCCATGTACTACGCCGGCTTCCCGATGGCGGTGAACGGCAACGTGGTCGCCGCCGACCGCGTCCTCGCCCTCGCGGCCATGGAGGAACACCGGCAGCTGGAGATCCCCGGTCGCGTCATGCGCATCAACGCGCTCATGAACCGTGGCGATCTCGACGAGGCTCGAGGCGAGCATGCGTCGATGCGCGACCTCGAGCGGACCGTGCCGGTGCCCGTGTTGCACTACGCCGTCGTCGCCATCGACGCCACCTTCGCCGCCGTCGAGGGGCGTTGGGACGACGCGAGGATGCGGGCCAGGGAGGCCAGCTCGATCGCGTTGGCGATCTTCGGTGACGTCGCAGGCGACATCGGGCCGCTCACCGCCGCCATCGCTGCCTTCCCGAGGCTCCGGGCCCAGGGCCGCAGTGACCGCCTCATTCCCGGCACCGAGACCGCGGCCGCCACGATGCTCAACTCCGGATGGCAGGCCGCCCTCGCGGTGCTGCTCGCCGACGTGGGCCGCACCGACGACGCTCGGGTCGTGCTGGCCCGCATCCCGCCCGAGGACTTCCTTCGTCCCTCCGGCCTGTTCGTGGATCGCTACACCTGTGCCCTGGCCATCGAGGCGGCAGCCATGATCGGTGATCAGGACGCCCTCGAGGCGCTCTACTCGGCGCTGTCGGCTGAGGCCGACCTGTGCGTCGTGCTGACGTTCGGCCCCGCGCCGCTGCAGTGGTTGGGCTCCTCCCACCTCTACCTGGGCATGGCGGCGAGGGTGCTCGGCCGCTGGGACGCGGCAACCGAGCATCTCCGCGCCGCCGCCGAGCTCCACGACCGGTGTGGGGCGATCCCGCTGGCGGCCACGACGCGCCGCCAGCTCGAGCTGGTCGATCAGCGAGTGGGCGGCGGGGCCTAGAGCGGAGGGTCGACGCAGTTGGTGCCGCCGCCACCGGACCCGGCCGGCGACGTGCGGGTGTAGCCGGCCACGAAACCCGACCCCGGGTCGTTGGTGGTCAGGTAGCGGACGATGCCGCGCGCCACGGCATCGCCTTCGACGCGCTGCACGTCGGGCCGGCGGAGGAGGTCGGCTTCGGGCGGGTTGGAGATGAAGGCCAGCTCGGCCAGTACCGACGTGACGCCGGCGGTGCGGCGCAGGATGCCGTAGTAGTCGCTGCCCTGACTGTTGGTGCGGTACTTGGCGCCGGCGTCGGTGTCACCCACCCAGGGCACGTCGTAGACCGACAGCGCCCGCACGATCTCCTCGTACAGCAGCCCCGAGAGGCGCCTCGAGTCGGCCGACGATCGTTGGTAGTAGGTCTCGCTGCCGGGCTTCGGGCGGGGCTCGTCGGGCTCGGCGTTGTGGTGCACCGAGACGAATGCCTTGGGCCGGAGAGCCTGGACGATCTGGGCCCGGACCTCGATGGTCACCCGGTAGTCGCTGTAGCGGGTGAGCACGGTCGGGAACCCCTGCAGCTCGAGCGACTGGCCCGCCTCGAGTGCGACGGCCAGGTTGACGCCCTTCTCGGGCAGCCCATCGGGTGACTTGGCCCCCGGCTCGTTGCCGCCATGGCCGGCGTCGATGACCACCGCCGCGCCGGTGACGGGACGGGCGCCGACGACGTGGCCCTCGTTGCCGCACGGCGTGCGCACCTTCCACCGGTCGGCGCCCTCGGCGGCGAGCACGGGAAGCACGACGCCGCTCTTGGTGATCACGACGCGCACGTCGCCCGGCAACGCGGCCGGCGGGGGAAGGGGCGCGGTCGGGGGGGCCGTGACCGGGCCGAGGGCGGTGGTGGCGACGAGTGTCGTCGTGCTCGTCGTCGTCGTCGACGACGGGAACGTCGTGGTCGTCACGGCGGGCGACGCGGTGTCGCGCGTGGCGACCACCACGGCGAGGAGCATCGAGCCGCCGAAGAGCAGGGCCACCACGGCCCGGAGCGCTGCCGTGGTGCTAGAGACCGGCGACCACCTCGGCCATCAGGTCGCCGGCCTCGGTCGGGTTGAGGCCGACGCGCACGCCGGCGGCTTCGAGCGCATCCATCTTGGCCTGGGCCGTGCCCTTCGAGCCCGACACGATGGCGCCGGCGTGGCCCATCTTGCGGCCTGGCGGCGCGGTGACACCGGCGATGTAGGCGACGACGGGCTTGTCCATCTCCTTGGCGATGAACTCGGCCGCCTTCTCCTCCTCGGAGCCGCCGATCTCGCCGATCATCATGATCGCCTTCGTCTCGGGGTCGGCCTGGAAGGCGGCAAGGCAGTCGATGAAGTTCGTGCCGGGGACCGGATCGCCGCCGATGCCCACCGAGGTGGTCTGGCCGATCCCCTTCTGTGAGAGCTCGTGGATCGCCTGGTAGGTCAGCGTGCCCGAGCGGCTGACGATGCCGACTGGTCCGCCGGGCAGTGCGCCCTCGGCCGGGGTGAACCCGATGTTGCACTGGCCGGGCGTGATGATGCCGGGGCAGTTGGGCCCGAGCATGCGCGTGCCGGGGAAGTCGCGCCGCAGTTGGTTGTAGAGGCGCGCCTCGTCCTGGGCCGGAATCCCCTCGGTCACGCACACGACGAACGGCACGCCGGCGGCCGCCGCCTCGAGGACGGCCTCGGCCGCGCCGGGCGCCGGCACGATGCAGAACGATGCGTTGGCGCCGGTGGCCGCCACCGCGTCGGCAACGGTGTCGTAGACGGGA
>DATLDH010000012.1:0-32683 GCA_035526015.1 Acidimicrobiales bacterium | reverse complement strand
GGCGGCCTCGCCTGTGGCTCTCCCGACGAACCCGCCCACCTATCCTCTCGGGGTGGGCCGCACCTATTTCGTCCGCACCTTCGGGTGCCAGATGAACGAGCACGACTCCGAGCGCATCGCCGGGCTGCTCGAGGCCGACGGCCTCACCGCCGCCACCTCTCCGGAGGAGGCCGACGTCGTCGTCCTCAACACGTGCTGCATCCGGGAGAACGCCGACAACAAGCTCTACGGCACCCTCGGCCACCTCAAGTCACTGAAGGAGCGGCGGCCCCACATGCAGATCGCGGTGGGCGGCTGCCTGGCCCAGAAGGATCAGGACCTCATCCAGCGCAAGGCACCCCAGGTCGACGTCGTCTTTGGCACCCACAACGTGGGCCGGGCCGGCGAGCTGCTGCGCCGGGCCGAGATCGAGGGTCCGGTCATGGAGATCCTCGACGAGAGCGAGGCGTTCCCATCCGCCCTGCCGGCCCGCCGCGACCTGCCGTACTCGGCGTGGATCGCCATTCAGATCGGCTGCGACAACGCGTGCGCGTTCTGCATCGTCCCGTCGGTGCGCGGCAAGGAGATCAGCCGGCCCCTGACCGACATCGTGGCCGAGGTGGAGGCCATCGCCGCCACCGGCACGGTGGAGGTGACGCTGCTCGGCCAGAACGTGAACTCCTACGGGCGCGACCTGTCGCTGGCGGCGCGCCAGGCCGGAGCGTCGGTGCGCATCCGGCCGCAGTTCGCCGAGCTGCTTCGCGCCGTGGGCGCCGTCGACGGCATCCGGCGGGTCCGCTTCACCAGCCCGCACCCCAAGGACCTGAGCGAGGCGACCATCGCCGCCATGGCCGAGGTGCCCACGGTGGTCGAGCACCTCCACCTGCCGCTGCAATCGGGCAGCGACCGGGTGCTGGCGGCCATGCACCGCGGGTACACGGCCGAGCGCTATCTCGAGCGGCTGGCCGCGGCGCGCTCGGCCGTGCCCGACCTGGCCGTGACCGCCGACATCATCGTGGGCTTCCCGGGTGAGACCGACGACGACTTCGCCCGCACCCTCGAGGTCGTGGCCGAGGCCGCCTACGACTCCGCCTACACGTTCATCTTCTCGCCGCGGCCGGGCACCGAGGCCGGCGACCACATGACCGATGAGCTGGTCGCACCCGATGTCATCGCCGAACGCTTCGACCGCCTGCGCGTCGTCGTGGAGAGGTCAGCGCTCCGTCGCCATCACGATCGCATCGGCCGCGTCGAGGAGGTGCTGGTCGAGGGCCCCAGCCGTCGTGACCCGACCATGACCAGCGGCCGCACACGGCAGAACAAGCTCGTCCACTTCGCACCGGTCGACGGAGTCGTGCCGGCGGGCAGCTTCGCCGACGTCCGCGTCACGGCCGCCGGCCCCCACCATCTCGTGGGCGAGCTGGTCGTGGTGACGGCCGGGCCGCGGCATCGCACCCTCATCCCGGTTGCCTCCTTCTGAGGGTCGCGGCGACCGGCAGGGCCGCCGTCACCTGGCCCTCGTCGGCGCCACCGCCAGCGGCAAGTCGGCGCTCGCCATGGAGCTGGCCCGCCGGCTCCCTGACATCGAGCTGGTCTCGGTCGACGCCATGCAGGTGTACCGGGGCATGGACATCGGCACGGCCAAGCCCACCGCCGCCGAGCGGGCCGAGGTGCCGCACCACCTCCTCGACCTGGCCGGGCCGGGGGAGGAGTACTCGGTCTCGGCGTTCCAGGCCGAGGCCCGTCGCGTCATCGCCGGTGTCGAGGAGCGCGGCCACCGGGCCCTGCTGGTGGGCGGCACGGGGCTCTATCTCCAGGCCGTCGTCGACGACCTGGCCATCCCCGGCCAGTTTCCCGACGCCCGGGCCGACGTCGAGGCCGATCCCGACACCGCCGCGCTCCACCGCCGCCTCGTCGAGCTCGACCCGGTCGCCGCCGGCCGCACCGAGCCGACCAACCGTCGCCGCATCCTCCGCGCCCTGGAGGTGACCGTGGGGAGTGGCCGGCCGTTCTCCTCCTACGGGCCCGGCATCGACCGCCATCCCCCCGGCCCCTGGAGCCTCCGGGGGATCTGGCTGCCCCGGCCGCTGGTGGGCGAGCGCATCGCGGCGCGCTACGGCCAGCAGCTGGCGGCCGGGTTCCTCGACGAGGTGCGCGCCCTGGCCGCGGGCCCGGGCCTGTCCCGCACGGCCCGCCAGGCCCTCGGCTACCGCGAGCTGCTGTCGCATGTGGAGGAGGGCGCCGATCTCGACTCGGCGATCGCCGACGCCGTGCGCCGCACGCGCGCCTTCGCCCGGCGGCAGCGGGTGTGGTTCCGCCGCGACCCCCGCATCACCTGGGTCGGCGTCACCACCAATCCGATGGCCGCCCTACCGGCGCTGCTGGGAGACTGGGGCCGATGGCCGTCCTCTCCCTGACCAAGCACCACGGGCTCGGCAACGACTTCCTCGTGCTGCTCGACCTCGCCGGCGCCGCGCCGGTCGGGGCCGACCTGGCGCGGGCGCTGTGCGACCGGCGCACGGGCATCGGCGCCGACGGCATCATCCGGGTCACGCCGGGCGCGGCCGGCGCCGACGTGACGATGGAGCTGCGCAACGCCGACGGCAGCGAGGCGGAGATGAGCGGCAACGGCATCCGCTGCCTGGCCCAGGCCGCGCTGGACGCCGGCCTCGTCGGAGGAGCGCGCGTCGATGTCGCGACCGCGGCGGGCCTGCGATCGGTGGAGGTGCGGTCGGGGACCGACGCGGCCGGCATCGCGGTCATGGCCGTCGACCTCGGCGTGGCGAGGGTCGAGGACGCACCGGACGAGCACGGCGTGACGACGGCCCGTGTCGACCTCGGCAACCCGCACCTCGTCCTCCGCGACGATGCCGGCAGCCTCGACCTGGAGAAGGTGGCCGCTCCGCACCCCGAACTCAACGTCGAGCTCGTGGCCATCGGCGGCCGCACCGCCATCGACATGCGCGTGTGGGAGCGCGGCGCCGGCGCCACCCAGGCCTGCGGCACCGGTAGCGGCGCCGCTGCCGCCGCCGCGCACCACTGGGGTCTCGTCGGCGAGCGGGTGGCGGTGCGCAATCCAGGGGGCACCCTCGAGATCGAGCTTGGCGACACGGTCACCCTGGTGGGACCGGTGCAGTACGTGGGCAGGATCGAGGTGCCATGTCACTGATCGACAGGACGTTCCGGGAGAAGATCCTGCTGGTCGGTGTGGTCTTCCCCGGCACCTCGCCCGACGAGGTCGAGGCCCACCTCGACGAGCTGGCGCTGCTGGTCGACACCGCCGGCGCCGACGTGATGGGGCGTGTCGTGCAGCGCCGCGACGCACCCGACCCCGCCACCTTCATCGGCAAGGGCAAGGCCCAGGAGCTGCACGAGCTGTCGCTCACCGTCGACTCCGACACCGTGGTGTTCGACGACGACCTCACGCCGGCCCAGCAGCGCAACCTGGAGAAGATCCTCGGGCGCACCGCCATCGACCGCACCGACGTGATCCTCGACATCTTCGCCCAGAACGCCCACACTCCCGAGGGCCGGGCCCAAGTCGAGCTCGCCCTCCTCAAGCACCGCCTCCCGCGTCTGCGCGGCCGGGGCAAGCAGTTGAGCCAGCAGGGCGGCGGCGCCACTGCGGGCGGCGCACGCGCCCCCATCGGCAGCCGTGGTCCCGGTGAGACCCAGCTCGAGGTCGACCGCCGTCGCCTGCTCAAGCGGATCACCAAGCTCGAGGCCGACCTCAAGGTCCTCACCAAGAACCGACGCAACCAGCGCAAGTCGCGGCAGCGCTCGCGCCTGCCCACCGTGTCCCTCGTCGGGTACACCAACGCCGGCAAGTCGACGCTGCTCAACGCGCTGACCGACGCCGGTGTGCTGGTGGAGGACCGGCTCTTCGCCACTCTCGATCCGCGCACGCGCCGCCTCCAGCTTCCCGGTGGCGAGATGGTGCTCGCCTCCGACACGGTCGGCTTCATCCGCAAGCTGCCGCACGGCCTGGTCGAGGCGTTCCGCTCCACGCTGGAGGTCGTCGTGGAGTCCGACCTGCTCGTGCACGTCGTCGACGCCGCGTCGCCCGACCCCGACGAGCAGATCCGCGCCGTGCGCACCGTGCTCGACGAGATCGACGCCGACCGCGTGCCCGAGTTGCTGGTGTTCAACAAGGCCGACGCCACACCCGAGGCCAAGCGGCTGGCCGAACTGCACCCGGGCTCGGTCGTCATCTCGGCCCGCACCGGCGACGGCGTCACCGAGTTCATCGATGTGCTGGCCGAACGCCTGCGCGCCCTGTCGACGGTGGTCGAGCTGCTCGTGCCCTATGACCGGGGCGACGTGGTGGCCGCCGTCCACCGCGAAGGCGAGGTGCTGACCGAGGAGCACGAGGACGTCGGCACGCGCATCCGGGCCCGCCTGGACGACGTCGGCGTCACGCGATTCGCCGAATTCGCGGCCTCATGAAGTCGGGGTTCGACCCGCCGCCGTATCCCTACGAGCGGCTCGACCAGCTCAAGGACAAGGCGGCGGCTCACGACGGCGGTCTCGTCGACCTCTCCATCGGCACGCCGTGCGACCCGCCCCCGCCCGCGGTGGTGGCCGCCCTCGGGTCGTCCGACGCCGAGCGGGGCTACCCGCCGTCGATCGGCACCCCGGCGTTCCGCCAGGCGGCATCGGAGTGGATGGCGCGACGGCTCGGCGTGGACGTCCCCCCTGAGGGCATCGCCGCCTGCGTCGGCACCAAGGAGTTCGTGGCCACCGCACCCCAGTGGCTCAAGCTGCGCAGCCCCGACCGGTCGTCGGTGCTGTATCCCGCCATCTCGTACCCGACCTATGAGATGGGGGCCACGCTGGCCGGGGCCCAGCCCGTACCCGTACGGGTCGACGACCAGTGGCGACTCGACATGGGCTCCATCGACCCCTCCGACTCCGGCGACGCCCTGGCGCTGTGGGTGAACACGCCGGGCAACCCCGCCGGCGGGCTCGACGATCTCCGCACGGTGGCGGCCTGGGGTCGGGCCCATGGCGTGCCCGTGCTCTCCGACGAGTGCTACGTCGAGTTCACCTGGGACGGCCCACCCCGGTCGATCCTGCAGAGCGGCCTGGACGGCGTGGTGGCCGTGCACTCGCTGTCGAAGCGATCGAACCTGGCCGGGCTGCGCGTGGGGTTCTACGCCGGCGATCCCGATCTCGTGCGCTACCTGTCGGAGGTGCGGAAGCACGTCGGCATGCTCGTGCCCGGCCCCGTGCAGGCGGCCGCCGTCGTGGCGTTGGGCGACGACGACCATGTCGCCGAGCAGCGGGCGCGGTACCGGGCGAGGCTCGAGCTGTTCCGTACCGTCCTGGCGGCCGTCGGCATCGACGCGCCGATGCCGGGCGGCGGCTTCTACTTGTGGGGTCGGGCCCCCGACGGCGACGCGTGGGGGGCGGCGGAGCGACTGGCCGCTGATGGCGGCGTGCTCGTGAGCCCGGGCGACCTCTACGGCGCGGCGGGTGCCGGCTGGATCCGCGCGGCCGTCGTGCAACCCATCGAGCGACTGCACCTCGTCGCCCAACGCCTCGGTGTCTCCTAGCCGGGGCAGACTGCGGCCGTGGCACAGGAGGCGATAGCGGAGGGGCTGCCGAGCGGGGTCGTCACCTTCCTCCTTACCGACATCGAGTCATCCACCGCGCTGTGGGATCTCGACGCGGTTGCCATGGCTGCCGCCCTCGAATCCCATGACCGGGTGCTGCGCGAGAACGTGGCCCGCAACCACGGCATCCTCCTCAAGTCCAAGGGCGAGGGCGACTCCACCATGTCGGTCTTCCAGCGGGCGGCCGACGCCGCCGCCGCGGCGCGCGACGCCCGGGCCGCCCTGACCGGGATGTCGTGGCCGGCGGGGGGCCTGCGGGTGCGGATGGGGATCCACACGGGCGAAGCCCAGCTGCGCGACGGCGACTACTTCGGTCCCTCGGTGAATCGGACGGCCCGCATCCGCGACATGGCGGCGGGCGGTCAGGTCCTGGTGTCGGCTCTCACCCGGCAGTTCGTCCTCGAGCGGGGTGACCACGACCTCACCCTGGCCGATCGGGGTCATCACGAGCTGCGCGGACTCAGCCGCCCGGAGCACGTCTTCGAGTTGGTCGATGTGCCCGCCGATGTGCCCGCCGGCGTTCCCGCCGACGGGCCGGTCGATGGGGCTCCTGCGACCTCGAGTGATGTCGAGGTCCCGTTCCCTGCCGGACTGCGACCCGCCCGGGGCTTCGTGGGCCGGGTCGCGGAGATGGAGGCGCTGCGCGCCGCCTGGGCCGAGGCGTCGGCGGGGAGGGCGAGCGGCATGTTCGTCGTGGGCGAACCGGGTGCCGGGAAGACCCAGCTCGCGGCCCAGTTCGCCGACGAGGTGGCTGGCCAAGGTGGGCTCGTCCTGTACGGCCGCTGCGACGAGCAGCTGAGCGTTCCCTTCCAGCCCTTCGCCGAGGCGTTCGCGGCCTATCTCGCCGCCGTGCCGACCGCGGCCCTCAGTCGCCGTTTCGGTCGGATGTTGCCCGAGCTGGCCCGGGTGATACCCAGCCTGGCCCGTCGCATCGGCGCCCGCCCGGCCACGCGCGCCGACCCCGAGTCCGAGCGCTACCGGCTGTTCCGTTCCGCCACCGAGCTGGTCGGGGAGATGACGGCCACCCGGCCGGTGCTGCTGGTGCTCGATGATCTCCACTGGGCGACCAGCCCCACCCTGTTGCTCCTGCGCCATCTCCTCGGGCGCGACACCGAGGCGGCCCTGCTGATCGTCGGCACCTACCGCGACACCGAGCTGGGACGCCACCATCCTCTGGCCGACACCCTGGCCGAGCTCCGTCGCGTCGGACGATGGGCACGCATCCACCTGGACGGCCTGAGTCCGGAGGAGCTGATCGACCTGCTCGAGACGCTCGCCGGGGAACGCCTCGGTGACGGGGCCAGGGCCCTGGCCCAGGTGATGGCGGCAGCGACCGACGGCAACCCGTTCTTCGTGACCGAGGTCCTCCGGCACCTGACCGAGACCCAGGTGCTCTACCAGCAGGACGGCCACTGGAACTCACGGGCCACCACGGTGCAGGAGCTGGGCCTTCCCGAGGGTGTCCGCGAGGTGATCGGCCGCCGTCTGCTGCGCCTCTCGGAGTCGTGCAACCGCATGCTGTCGGTGGGGGCGGTGGCCGGCGACCGCTTCTCCCTCCATCTCCTCGAGCACGTGCCGGAGAGCGGCAAGGGTGACGAAGTGCTCGACGCCCTGGAGGAGGCGGTCAGGGCCCGGGTGCTGGTGGAGATCCCCGACGCCCCCGGCCAGTTCGGCTTCGCCCACGCCCTCCTGCGCCAGACGCTCTTCGTCGAGCTCAGTACGGCCCGGCGGCTCCGTCTCCACCGCCGTGTGGCCGACGCGCTGGCCCTGCTCCAGCCCGACGACCTCGATCGCATCGCCTTCCATTACGCCGAGTCGAGCGCCGTCGGCCAGCCCGAGCTGGCCGTCACCTACGGCCGGCAGGCGGCGGCCGCGGCTGTCGAGCGGGCGGCCTACGAGCAGGCCGTCATCCACCTCGAGCGCGTCCTCCAGGTCCTCGACCTGGCCGACGCCAACCAACCGGACGCCGACCGGCCGTTGCTGTTGTCCGAGCTGGCCGACGCGCAGTGGCGCGCCGGCGACGCCGCCGCGTCGAAGCGATCGGCCGAGCAGGCGGCCTCGGCCGCGTCGGCCGTGGGTGACCACCGCACGCTGGCCAAGATCGCCGTCATGCACAGCCGTTCCTCGGTCTGGGGCCAGCCCGACCCGGCGTCGGACCGCCTGGGCGAGGAGGCACTGGCCGGGCTCGGTGAGGACGAGCCGGCCCTCCGGGCCGAGGTCCTGGCCGCGATGTCCTATTACCGGGCGTCGGGGGAGGGTCAGAACGCGCTCGCCATCGAGCTGGCGACGACTGCCGTCGAGCTGGCCCGTCGTTGCGGTGATCGTGCCGCCCTGGCCGACGCCCTGTACTCCCAGGGCATCGCCCTTCTCGGTGACCCGGCGGTGGACCTGCGCCTGACCGTGGCCGAGGAACTGGTGCACCTGGGAGAGGACGGTGGCGACGCCGACCACGAGGCCCGGGGGCTGCGGTTGCGCGGCACCGCCCGCCTCGAGGTGGGCGACCGGGCCGGGTTCGACGACGACCTGGTGCGCCTCACCGAGCTGGGCCGCCGCCTCGGCTCCTGGCTCTGGCAGGCCAACGCCGCCGAATGGCGCGTCATGGTCGCCCTGATGGAGGCGCGCTACGACGAAGTGGATGCCCTCGCCGCCGACATGATCGCGGCGGCGCGGAACGACCCCAACTTCCTCAACGTCTACGGCGGTCAGATCGTGTTCAGCCGCCGCGAGCAGGGCCGCGGTGACGAGGTCTTCTCGCTGGTCGAAACGGCGGCCGAGGCCAACCCGGGGCTCCCCACGTTCAAGACGGTGCTGGCCCTGCTCCTCACCGATGTCGGTCGCCTCGACGTCGCCGCCGACCAGCTCACGGCCATGTTGGCCGACGACCTGGCCGGCTTCCCTCGCGACATCTCGTGGCCGACGTCGTTGTGTGTGCTGAGCGAGGTGTGTGCACTGGCCGGGACCCCGGCCCAGTCCCAGGTGCTCTACGACCATCTCCTGCCGTTCAGCGGCCAGGGCGCGGTGGCGGGCTGGGGCATCTCGTGGCTCGGCGCCTACGACCGTTACCTGGGCATGACCGCCACCGCCGCCGGAGACCCGGCCAGCGCCGAGCGTCACCTGGTCGCGGCGATGTCCATGGAGGAGCGCGTCGGTTCGCTGCCGGCCCAGGTGCACACCCGCTACTACATGGCGAAGGCCCTCCTCTCCCGGGGCGATCCCGCTGCGGTCGATGCCGGTGCCGCGCTCCTGGCCGAGGTGTCCGCCGAGGCGACCCGCCTGGGCATGGGCCTCAAGGCGGCGCAGGCATCTGCGTTGTTGGCGGGGTTGGCCCCCCGTGCCTGACGGGCTCGTCACCGTTCTCGCCGGTCCGGCCGGGCCCGTCGGCGCCCTCCTGGCCCGCGAGCTCGAGGGTCGCCAGGGATGCGTCGTGCACCACGACGACACCGGCTTCACCATCACCTTCGACCGGCCGAGTGATGCGGCCAGGACCGCGGTCGAGCTGGCCGAGCGCGCCCTGGGGTCCCCGCTGGTCCTCCACGTCACCGAGGGTGTCTCCGGTGCCGCCCCGGCCGCGGCGGCCAGGCAGCTGCTCGTCGGGGCCGACGCCGGAGAGATCGTCCTCTCGGTCGCGGCCGCCGAGCTCATGGCCGACCTCCTTCCCGCGCCGGCCGTCCTCCTGCGTCGCGACGCGTCGGATGGTCGGGGCTCGTTCGTGCTCGGCCTGCCCGGTCCCGGCCGGGCCAGGACCGGCCCACCGCCGCCGGTGCCTCGGCTGCTGGTCAGCACCGGCGCGTTGGTGGGACGGGCGAAGGAACTGGACCTGCTCCTGGAGCACCTCGATGCCACCCGCGGCGGCGGTAGCAGGACCCTCCTGATCGGAGGCGAGCCCGGCATCGGCAAGACGCGCCTGGTGGCCGAGGCGGCCGCTCGGGCCAGCGACGACGGGGTCACCGTGCTCTACGGGCGCTGCGACGAGGGCCTCGGCATCCCGTACCAGCCGATGGTGGAAGCCATCCGGGACTACCTCGCCGCGGTGGGCGCGCCCCGCCTGGTGCGGGAGGCGGGGGCCGACCTGGCCGAGCTGGCCCGCATCATCCCCGCGCTGCGGGAGCCGCTGCTGAAGCCGCCGCCCCCGCTGGTGGGCGACCCCGACACCGAGCGCATGGCCCTCTTCGAGGCGATGACCCGACTGGTCGGAACCGTCGCCGGTGACGGCGGTCTGATGCTGGTCTTCGACGACCTGCAGTGGGCGGCCAGGTCGACCCTGCTCCTGCTCCGCCACCTCACGGTGGCCGGCGTGCGTGGCCCGGCGCTGGTCGTCGGGACCTACCGGGACAACGAGCTGGGCAGGGGTGATCCGCTGGTCGAGCTGCTGGCCGACGTCCGCCATCTTCCGAACACCGAGGTCACCAACCTGACCGGTCTGCAGAAGGACGACGTCGCCGCGCTGGTGCGGGCCGTGGCCCCCGAGCGGGAGGCGACCTCACTGGCCGACCACCTCTTCATGGCGACGGGTGGGAACCCGTTGTTCGTCACCGAGATGATGCGTGGTCTGGTCACCAGCGGCAGCCTCGCCGCCGCCCCCACCGCCTTCCCGCTGCCGGAGCGTGTGCGCGACCTCGTGATCCACCGGGTTGCCTCGCTCTCGCCGGCGGCGGTCAGGGTCCTGGGCGCCGCTGCGGTGCTCGGTCTCGAGTTCGACCTCGATGCGATCGAAGCCATGCTGGGCGCCGATTGCCTCGATGCCGTGGAGGAGGCGGAACGCGGCGGGGTGCTGACCGCCACCGCGGGAGGATTCGCCTTCACCCACGCCCTGGTCCGCCAGTCGGTGTACGACGACCTCCTGGCCGCCCGCCGGATGCGTCATCACCGCCGCGCCGCGGAGGTCCTGGCCGCACGTGGGGGAGTGCCGGCCGCGATCCTGGCGCGGCACTTCGCGGCCGGAGCGGCCGATGGGGCCGAGGACGAGGCCTATTCCACGGCCATCGAGGCCGCCCGCCAGGCCGCCGAGAGCCTGGCGCATGAGGAGGGCGTGACCCACATCGAGCGGGCGCTGGCTGCGCTCGACCGGGGTGGCCGGCCCGACGCCCGCCGCGTCGACCTCCTCCTCGCCCTGGTGGAGCACAGGGCCGCACTCCTGCTCGACGCGCCTCCGGCCGAGGGCGATC
Source organism: Acidimicrobiales bacterium (assembly GCA_035526015.1). GTDB lineage: Bacteria > Actinomycetota > Acidimicrobiia > Acidimicrobiales > DATLDH01 > DATLDH01. The sequence goes on along the minus strand of DATLDH010000012.1, from coordinate 21,924 downwards.
CGGTGCTGCGAGCAGCGACCGAGGCCAGAGCGACCGGCGATCACGAGGTGCTGGCCAGGACCGCCTACGTGCTCGGCCTCATGACCCAACCGGGCCAGCACCGCCCCGAGGTGGCGGCGTTGCTCGACGACGCCATCGCCCACGCCACGACCGGCCCGGTCGGCCCGGCCGGCCGGGCGACCGAGGCCAGACTCTTCATCGCCCGGGCCTCCTATCAGGCCCAGGGCGCATCCCGTCCACGCCAGGCCAGGGCCGATGCCGATGCCGCCCTGGCCCTGGCCCGCGACCTGGGCGACGTCACCCTCATCCGGGCCCTCGAGACCCGGGCCATGGCCGAGCTCGGGTCGCCTGACGTCGAGCGCCGGCTGGCCCTGGCCGACGAGAGCGTCTCCCTCATCGCCGCCAAGGACTGGTCCTACGGTCCCGAGGACTGGTTGCGGCATTCCGGCCGCGTGGCCTCCTTCGGGCTCCGTCTGCGGGCCGCCGCCCGGCTCGAGCTGGGTGACGTCGACGGCTTCTCGGCCGACACCGCTCTGCTCGAGGAGGTCGGCACGCGGCTTCACCTCCGGTACGAGGTCGTGATGGCCAACGCCCTGCGCGCCGCCCATCTGGCCCTGGTGGGCCGCTTCGACGAGGCAACGGCCGCGCGCGACCGGATCCTGACCCTGGGACGGTTCGAGAACCCGATCGTGGGTGCCACCTACCGTGCCCTGTTCGCCCACATGGAGCGGGAGGCGGGCCGGAGCGCGGGGCTGCTCCCGCTGCTCGAGGTCCTGGTGGTGCAGAACCCGGGCCTGCCCGCGTTCCGCACCGCCCTGGCCGCGGTGGCGGCCGAGACGGGAGCGCATGAGACCGCCGCCGCCCAGCTGGGCCAACTGGTGGCCGACGACCTGCAGGTGATCCCGCGTGACTTCACCTGGACCGTGTCGCTCGCCTTCATGGCCGAGGCGGCCGCCCATCTCGGTGACCCGGCGGCAGCCGAGGCGATCGGACGCCATCTCGCCCCTCACTCGGGGCATCTGGTCGTGCTGGGCTGGGGAGTGCTGAGCCTCGGGGCGGTCGACCGCTTCCTGGGAATGGTCGCCGCCGCGCAGGGCGACCTGCAGGAAGCCGACGGTCGGTTCGCGGCCGCCGCCGCGCTCGAGGAGCGGCTGGGGGCAAGGCCGGGCCTGACCCGGACCCGCCTGTGGTGGGCCAAGGCGCTGCGGTCGACCGACCCTGGCCGCGCCAAGGTCCTGGCCGAAGCCGCGGCAGCCGAGGCCGAGTCACTCGCCATGGTGGGCGTTGCCGCCGAAGCCCGGCAGGTCGAGGCCGCGCCGTAAGGATCGGCCTAACGTCGGGCGCCATGGCCGACCTGGAAGCGCGGATCCTCGAGCTGTGGGAGCACCGGGCCGAGATCGACCCCGGTGACGCCGATGCCCGGAACGTGGTGGACGAGGCCATCGGCCTGCTCGACCGCGGTGAGGCGCGCGTCGCCGAGGTGAACGCCGACGGCGATGTCGTGGTCCACGAGTGGCTGCGGTTCGCCATCAACCTGCTGTTCCCGTTGGCCGGGATGGAGACCATGGAGCTCGGCCCGTTCGAGTACCGCGACAAGATCCCCCTCAAGCGCGACTACGCGGCCCAGGGCGTGCGGGTCGTGCCCGGCGCGTCGGCCCGGTGGGGATCCCACCTCGAGCCCGGCGTCATCCTCATGCCGAGCTACGTCAACATCGGTGCACGCGTCGGCGCCGGCTCCATGGTGGACACGTGGGCCACGGTCGGGTCGTGCGCCCAGATCGGCGCCAACGTGCATCTGTCGGGTGGCGTCGGCATCGGCGGCGTGCTCGAGCCGCCAGGGGCCAACCCCGTGATCGTCGAGGACGACTGCATCATCGGCAGCCGCTGCATGGTGGTCGACGGCGCGCGCGTGGGCCGCGGCTCGTTCCTCGGCGCCGGCGTGATCCTGAGCCCGTCGATACCGGTGATCGACGCCGAGACGGGTGAGACCGTGGGTCGCGGGGTCGTGCCCCCGTGGTCGCTCGTCGTCCAGGCGACGCGGCCGCGGACGTTCCCGGGAGGCGAGTTCGGCCTGGCCTGCGCGCTCGTCGTGCGGCGATTCGCCGAAGGCGAGCGTCACGACAAGGGCCGGCTCAACGACATCCTGCGCGAGCACGGCGCCACATCTTGAGTGCCAGTGGTGACGAGCTCATGGCGCGGTGCGCCGAGCTGGTCGACATCCCCTCGGTGAGCCACAACGAGAAAGCCATCACCGACCACGTCGAGCGTCTGCTGCGAGAGGTCGACGGGCTCGACGTCGAGCGGGTCGGGGACAACGTGGTCGCCCGCACCGACCTCGGCCGGCCACAGCGGCTGATCCTCGCCGGACACACCGACACCGTTCCCGTCAACGGCAACGACAGGGCCCGGATCGACGGCGACACTCTCTGGGGCCTCGGTTCGGCCGACATGAAGGCCGGGTGCACGGTGTTTCTCGAGTTGGCCCGACGCGTGACCGCGCCATCGGTGGACCTGACGTTCGTGTTCTACGCGTGCGAGGAGGTGGGCCAGGAGGACAACGGTCTCGTGCACCTGCTGGCCGACCGGCCCGACCTCCTGGCCGGCGACGCCGCCATTCTCGGTGAGCCCACGGGGGCGCGCGTGGAAGCCGGCTGTCAGGGCACGCTGCGCGCCGAGGTCGTGCTGGCGGGGGAGCGCGCGCACACCGCCCGCCCGTGGATGGGGCGCAACGCCGTGCACCGCGTCGGCCCGATTCTCGAGCGGCTGGCCGACTACACCGAGCGCCGGCCCGTGCTGAACGGCTGTGAGTACCGGGAGGCGGTGCAGGCGGTGCGGATCGAGGGCTTCGCCGCCTACAACGTGGTGCCCGACCGTGTGGCGCTCACCGTCAACCACCGCTTCGCGCCCGATCGCAGCATCGAGGAGGCGTTCGCCCACGTGCGCGACGTCATCGGCCCGACCGTCGACGAGGCGGCCGGCGACACCGTCACGCTGGTGGACGCGGCCGCCCCCGCCCCACCTTCACTCGACCACCCCCTCATCGCCGCCCTGGTCGTCGGAACGGGTGAGGCGCCTCGCGCCAAGCTCGGCTGGACCGACGTCTCGTTCTTCTCGGCGCGCGGGATCCCGGCCACCAATTACGGGCCCGGCGAGCCGACCGTGGCCCACACCGCCGGCGAGCACGTGACGCGCGACCAGCTCGAAGCGGTCTACGCCACGGTGCTGAAGCTGACGGGCTAGCTGCCGGCGGGCCGGCGGTCCTGCCACCAGCGCCAGCCCAGGGCGCCGCCCACGCCACCGACCACGAGCATGGCGACGGCGACGGCGGCCCACGGGAGGCCGCCGCCCGGGTCGTCAGGCCGCTCGAGGTCGTTGAGGGCGATGGTCGACGCCGTCGGTGCCGTGGTGGTGGTCGACTCGGTGGGCGGGGCCGAGTCGGGCGGCTGGGCCGGCGCGGCGGCGGTCACCGTCGTCGCCCCGCCCTGGCCCCTCGCCATCGTCGTGGGCGCCGAGGTGGTCGGCGGCCCGCCGGGGGCGGTCGTGGTCGGCGCAGGTGCCGCCGTCGTGGTGGTGGCCGTCGGCTTGAGCCCGCTCACCGCCTTGGCGGCGTCGACGATGCCGGCACCGAAGGTGGAGTCGCGACCGGGCGACCCGATGTCTCGGGCGGTGGCGAGGAGGCGGTCGACGGCCTGCTGGGGCGTGAGCCCGAGCTCGAGGAGCAGGGCGGCCACCCCGGCGACGTGGGGGGCGGCCATCGACGTGCCGGCCAGATAGGCGTAGCGGCCGAACTCGCGCGCTTCGCCGTTGACGGTGGCGGTGTGGGGCCAGTAGGTCGACAGGACATCGTCCTCGTCCTTGTCGGCTCCGGCCCCGCCCGGCGCCGAGATGCCCCACTGGGCGGCGCCCACGGCGCTGGCGTAGTCGGGCTTGGTGTCGGTCCGGGTCGTGGCGCCGACCACCACGCACGGCTCGTCGGAGAATCCGGAGCCGGTGAGCGCGGTGTTGCCGGCCGAGATGACGGGGAGGGCGCCCCTGCTCCAGGCGTACCGCACGGCGTCGGTGAACGCGGTGCCCACGATGCCGGTGGAGTTGAGCGAGACGTTGATGATTTGGGCCCCGCTGTCGGCGGCGAAGCGGATGCCGGACGCGACGTTGGCACTGGTGCCGTTCCCACTGGCGTCGAGCACCTTCACGGGCAGGATCCGGGCATCAGGGGCCACCCCTTGGACCCCCTTGCCGTTGGCCATGATGGCCGCCGCGATCCCCGCCACGTGGGTGCCGTGGCCGTTGTCGTCCTGGGCCGTGAGATCGCGGTTGACGTAGTTGCGGCCGGGGAGGAGCTTGCCCTTCAGGTCCTCGTGCTCGAAGTCGACGCCGGTGTCGAGCACGGCGATCAGGATGCCTCTTCCGGTCGCGACCGAACGGGTGCCACGGGCGCGGATGGCGTCCAGGCCCCACTGATAGCTCGTGGCCGGGTCGTCGGCGGCGCGGGCGGGGCCGGAGAGCAGCCCGAGGGAGGGGACCGAGGCCAGCACGAGGGCGACGACGTAGAGAAATCGCCTGCCCCGGGCCATGTACCCAGTCTGCCGCGTCGGACCTCCCGCGCGGGTGGCGCGGGTCAGAGGCGGCGGAGGACGGTGACGACCTTGCCGTACAGGCTGACCTCGGAGGCGTCGAGCTCGATGGGCTCGTAGGCGGCGTTGGCGGGATGCAGCGTGACCCTGTTGCCCTTCTTCGACCACCGCTTGACCGTCGCCTCCTCGCCGGGGATGCCGGCCACGACGATGTCGCCCTTGGTGGCCTCGGCCTGCTGGCGGACGACCACGTAGTCGCCGGGCAGGATGCCGGCCTCGATCATCGACTCGCCCCTGACCCTGAGCATGAAGAGCGGGCCGTCGCCGGTGAGGTCCTCCGACACCGGGACCAGCTCCTCGACGTTCTCCTGGGCCAGCACGTCGGTGCCGGCCGCCACCTCACCGAGCAGCGGGATGTGGCGCACCGGTCGGCGCTCCATGGCCACGCCCGAGGCCGGGTCGTACCGCACCTCGATGGCGCGGGGCTTGGTCGGGTCGCGGCGCAGGAACCCCTGGCGCTGGAGCGTGCTGAGGTGGGCGTGCACGGTGGAGGAGGACGTGAGGCCGACGGCCTCCCCGATCTCCCGCACCGACGGCGGGTAGCCCCGGGAGCGCAGCTGCTCGGCGATGAAGTCGAGGATCTCCCGCCGCTTTCCGGTGAGCACGGTGTCGGTCATGGCGCCCACGGTACCCGGACGGAGCGCCGATGGCAAACATCTGTTCGATTCCCCTTGACGGGAACACGCGTTCGTGATTTCGTGGTCTCCCCGAACGGGTGTTCGCAGAACGGGGAAGCCAGGGAGGAGTTCTTGTCACACCCTCTGGGTACGGTACTCACAGCGATGTAATTCAGGGAAAGGGAGCCCGATGGCCGCAGTCACGAGATGGGACGAGAGCACTTGGGACGATGCCGAGACGGCGCCGTCGCTGTACCTGCTCCCGCCCGTGGCGCCGGCCCGTCGCTCCCGTGCCTCGCTCTACCGGCGGCGCCGCCTTCTCGTGGCGGCGCTGGCCATCGGCTTCGTGCTGATGGCCCGGTGGGTGCTCGGCGGGCTCGACGGCGGTCCCCTCACCGCCGCCGGGCCCGCACGGGCCGACCTGCCGGCTCTTTCGTCGCCCCTTGCCTCGCCGGCCGCCACCCATGTCGTGCAGCCGGGCGACACGTTTTGGACCATCGCCCGGTCCCTGCAGCCCGAGGGCGACGTGCGCCCCCTGGTCATGCGGCTCTCCGCCGGCCGCCATGGTCAGCCGCTGCGGGTCGGCGAACGCGTTGCTCTTCCGTAGCGACTGACGCCTACGCTCCGGGCGTGCGGTGCCCGGCGTGCGCGACCTTCGAGGACAGGGTCATCGACTCGCGCCTCGCCGACGACGGCGACGCCATCCGTCGTCGTCGTGAGTGCCTCGGCTGCGGCCGCCGCTACACCACGTTCGAGCGCCTCGAGGAAGCGCCGCTCACCGTCGTGAAGCGTTCCGGCCACCGCCAGCCCTTCGACCGGGCCAAGGTCGTGGGCGGCATGCGGGCGGCGGTGAAGAACCGTCCCGTCGACGACGAGCGCCTCGAGGCCCTGGCCCTCGAGATCGAGGAGGTGCTGCGACTCGACGGCCCCGAGCTCACCACCCAGCAGATCGGCATGGCCGTGCTGGCGCGCCTGCGTGACGTCGACGACGTGGCCTACGTGCGGTTCGCCAGCGTCTACAAAGGATTCACCGATGCGGGAGACTTCGCCCGCGAGATCGCCGTGCTCACCAAGACGACCGAGCCGAAAGGGGCCCAGTGAGGATCGGCCTGCTGACCGGTGGCGGAGACTGTCCCGGGCTGAACGGTGTCATCCGGGCCGTGGTGCGCAAGGGCGAAGGCCGCTACGGCGACGAGCTGCTCGGGTTCACCGACGGCTGGAAGGGTGTCATCGAGGACACGACGATGCCGCTCGACATCGAGCGCTGCCGCGGCATCCTTCCCAAGGGCGGAACGATCCTCGGCACCTCGCGGACCAACCCGTACAAGGTCGACGGCGGCGTGGAGGCGGCGAAGGCGACGCTGACGCGTCGCGGGATCGACGCCCTCATCGCCATCGGCGGGGAGGACACCCTCGGTGTGGCCAACAAGCTGGCTTCCGACGGTGTGCAGGTCGTCGGCGTCCCCAAGACCATCGACAACGACCTGTCGGCCACCGAGGTGACCTTCGGCTTCCACACCGCGGTGCAGATCGCCACCGACGCCATCGACCGGCTGCACACCACCGCCGAGTCCCACGACCGGGTCATGGTGGTGGAGGTCATGGGCCGCCATGCCGGCTGGATCGCGGCGTACGCCGGCATTGCCGGCGGCGCGGCCGAGATCCTCGTGCCCGAGGAGCCGTTCGACATCACCGCGGTGAGCGACCGGCTGCGGTCCCGCCACACCAAGGGCCGCTACGCGTCGATCGTCGTGGTGTCGGAGGGCGCCGTGCCGGTCGAGGGGACGATGGTGCTGCAGTCACGGGAGGTCGACGCCTTCGGCCACGTGCGACTGGGGGGCATCGGCACGCTGGTCGCCGAAGAGATCGAGCGCCAGACCGGCTTCGAGACGCGCGTGACGATCCTCGGCCACGTGCAGCGCGGCGGCACACCCACTGCCTTCGACCGGGTCCTGGCGACGCGTTTCGGCATCGGCGCCATCGACGCCGTGCACGACGGCGCGTTCGGCCACATGGTGGCCCTCCAGGCGGGGGAGATCGTGCGGGTTCCCCTGGCCGAGGCCGTCCTCGAGCTCAAGACGCTCGACCCCAAGCTGCTGCATGACGTCGCCGACGTCTTCTTCGGCTGACCGGAGGGTAAGAACCCCTGATGGATGCTCCCCGCACTGTTCTCACCACCGGCGCCAACTCCGGCATCGGCCTCGCCACCGTCATCGAGCTGGCCCGCCGCGGCTACCAGTCCGTGGGCTCGGTGCGATCGGAGGCCAAGGCCGAGATCGTGGCCAAGGCGGCGGCCGACGCCGGCGTCGAGGTCGAGACGATCCTGCTCGATGTGGCCGATCCCGAGCAGTGCGAGCGGGCCATGGCCGGCCTGAACCTCTACGGCCTGGTGAACAACGCCGGCTACGGCCTCAACGGTGCGGTCGAGGACGTCGGCGACGACGAGGCCAAGGCGCTGTTCGAGACCATGGTCTTCGCGCCCGTGCGCCTGGCCCGGCTCGCCCTTCCCAGGATGAGGGAGAACGGTGGCGGTCGCATCGTCAACGTGTCGTCGATCGCCGGGCTCACCGTCGCCCCGTTGGCCGGGTGGTACTCGGCCGCCAAGCACGCACTGGAGGCGGTGAGCGACGCGCTCCGTATGGAGGTGGCCAACGCGGGAGTGAAGGTGGTGCTCGTCGAGCCGGGCGGGTTCAAGACCGGGATCTGGGACGAGGCCGAGCGCGATGCGACCAAGCGCGAAGGGTCGGCCTACACGACGGCCTACGAGCGGTCGCTCACGGCCATGCGGATGGGCCAGCGCTTCATGGGCGAGCCGTCCCAGGTGGCCAAGGTCATCGCCGCCGCCGTCGACTCCTCCCGCCCCCGCGCCCGCTACCTCGTCGGCCTCGACGCCCAGGGCATGAACCTGGCCTGGCGCCTCACCCCCACCCCCATCCGCGACCGCGTGACGAGGATGACGCTCGGCCTCTAGTCCCTCGGCGTTCTCGTGCATGGAAAGCCGTTCAGGGCGGCTCGCTGTGCACGAGAACGGGTGGTTCAGAAGGGCCTGGGGCCGGCCTGCGTTTCGGCTTCCGTCACCAGGGCGAGCAGGTCACCCGCGATGGCGGGGGCGGAGGAGACGACGAGGCGCCAGCTGGTGTGGTCGTCGAGATGCACCACGCCGCCGGCCTCGGTGACCACGAGGGCGCCGGCGGCGAGGTCCCACGGCTGCAGGCCGCGTTCCACCGTCGCGTCGAGGCGGCCGCAGGCGACCCAGCACAGGTCGAGGGCGGCCGAGCCCGCCCGGCGGATGTCGCGCACGCGCGGGAGCAGGTGGCGAAGCACGTCGGCCTGCCACGCCCGCCCCTCGGCGGCGTAGGCGAAGCCCGTGCCGACGAGCGCGGTGGCCAGGTCGCTGCGATCCGAGCACCGGATCGGTGCGCCGTTCAGGAAGGCGCCGCCGCCGAGCCACGCGGTGAACGTCTCGTCCCGTACCGGGTCGTGGACGGCGCCGGCGATCCGCACGCCGCCGCGCTCGGCGCCGATGGAGACGCAGAAGGCAGGGAAGCCGTAGAGATAGTTGGTGGTGCCGTCGATGGGGTCGAGCACCCACGTGATCCCCGTCGTGCCGGCGGTGGTCGTGCCCTCCTCGCCGATGATGGCGTCGTCGGGCCGGGCCCCGAGGAGGTAGTCGACGAGCACCACCTCGGCGGCGCGGTCGACGGCGGTGACCATGTCGGTGACGCTCGACTTGGTGGCGACGACCGTGCGGTCGGTGCGTAGCCCCTCGATCAGCACGATGGCGGCGCGTCGCGCCGCTCCCTCGGCGACCGCGGCCAGCTCGGTGAGGTCGTCCACCCCCTCCGGTCTAGTTTCTCGGCGTGCCATCGGGATTCGTCGACCTGCGGTCCGACACCGTCACCCAGCCCACCGACGAGATGCGCCACGCCATGGCGACGGCCAAGGTCGGCGACGACGTCTACGGCGAGGACCCCACCGTCAACGAGCTGGAGGAGGCCTTCGCGGCACGTGTCGGCCTCGAACAGGCCCTGTTCGTACCTTCCGGAACGATGGCGAACCAGCTGGCGTTACGGATGCTGGCACCCCCGGGGACGGTCGTGGTCGCTCCGCGTCGGACCCACGTCGTGGTGTACGAGAACGGCGCCGGGGGCCGGAACGCCGGCGTCCAGTTTCACACCGTCGATGACGCCGAGGGCACGATCAGTGCGGCTGACGTGTCGTGGGCGATCGAGGCGGCCGACCACCACTACCCGCGCCCTGGTCTGGTCTGGGTCGAGAACACCCACATGCCGGCCAACGGCGCCCCGTGGCCGCTCGAGGCGCTCTCCGACGTGAGCGCGACGGCGGTGACCGCCGGGCTCCCGCTGCACATGGACGGTGCACGTCTCTTCCACGCCGAGGTCGCGACGGGCACGAGCGCGGCGGAGTACGCCTCTCGCGCCACGACGGTGATGAGTTGCCTGTCGAAAGGTCTCTGCGCCCCCGTGGGCTCGGTGCTCGCCGGCCCTGGAGATGTGATGGCCGCCGCCCGGGTCGAGCGCCAGCGGCTCGGGGGTGGCATGCGCCAGGCCGGCGTGATCGCGGCGGCAGGACTCGTCGCACTCAGGTACATGGTCGAGCGGCTGGCGGATGACCACCGTCGCGCCGCGCGTCTGGCTGAGGCAGTCGCCGAGCGGTGGCCGACCGCGGGGCTCGACCCCGCCACGGTGAAGACCAACATCGTCATCTGGCACCACACGAGCGCCCAGGCCGTCGTCGAGCACCTGCGCGCCGAGGGGGTGCTGGCCGGCACCATCGCCCCCGGCGTGGTGCGGCTCGTGACCCACCACGACGTCGACGACGACGGCATCGACCGGGCACGCAAGGCGCTGGCCGGCGCACCCGATGCCTGAGCTCCTCGACGAGGTTCCCGCCTCGGCCGTCGCCATCTACGCCCACCCCGACGACCCCGAGGTCTCCTGCGGCGGGACCCTCGCCCGATGGGCGGCCGCGGGCGCAGAGGTCCATGTCGTCGTGTGCACGAGCGGGGACAAGGGAAGCTCGGATCCCGAGACGGATCCCGCCGCGCTGGCCGCCCGGCGTGCCGGCGAGGTGGCGCGCGGCACCGCCGCCCTCGGTGTGGCCGGTCACCACCTCCTGGGGCATCCCGACGGTGAGATCGAGGACGACGCCGTGCTGCGTGGCGAGCTGGTCGGCGTCATCCGGCGGCTACGGCCCGAGGTCGTCGTGTGCCCGGACCCGACGGCGGTGTTCTTCGGCCAGCACTACGTCAACCACCGCGATCACCGGGTCGTGGGCTGGGCGGCCGTCGACGCGACGGCGCACTCGGCCGGCCTCCCGCACTACTTCCCGGACGCCGGCCCACCGCACCGGGCCAGGGCCGCCTACCTGTCGGGCACCCTCGACCCCGACATCTGGGTCGACATCGCCGCCACGGTCGAGGCCAAGAGCGACGCCCTGCTCTGCCATGAGAGCCAGCTCGGCGAAACCGGGGAATGGCTCCGCACCGTCGTGCGCGAGCGGGCCGAGGAGGCGGGCCGGGCCGTCGGCGTCCGCTACGCCGAATCGTTCCGCCGGCTCCGCTTCTAGCCGTCGATGCGGGTCTTGGCCTGCCATTCACCCATGGCCCGTAGGACCAGGACGGCCACGACCGCCACCCCGGCGGCGGCCGTGACGCCACCGACGAACGCGCCCAGGCCGATCGGCAACCCGCAGTCGCCGTGGCACTGCAGACCGACGAAGGCGCCGCCGATCAGTGCGCCGCTGCCACCGGCCACGAGGATGGCGACGAACGCCAGCAGCCGGGCCTGGACCGACGGGAGAGCGGAGAGCGCCACGGCGCCCGATCGTAGGGTGCGGGAAGATGGCTGACGTGCGGCAGTGGGTGGTTGCGGGCGGGATCGTGGAAGGACCCGACGGGCTGCTGCTCGTGCAGAACCGCCGGCGCAACGGCTCGCTCGACTGGTCGACGCCGGGTGGTGTGATCGAGGTCCACGAAGGTGAATCGGTCGTCGACGGCCTGACCCGCGAGGTCGAGGAGGAGACCGGCATCGTCGTGACCGAGTGGCGAGGGCCGCTCTTCCACGTCGAGACCGAGGCCACCGGCCTCGGTTGGCATCTCCGGGTGGAGGTGCACCAGGCCGTCGCCTTCCACGGCGACATCCGCATCGACGACCCCGACGGCATCGTCGTCGACGCGCGGTTCGTCGACCCGTCGGCGTGCGGTCCCCACCTCGACACATGCCACCCCTGGGTGCGCGAGCCGCTGGCCGCCTGGTTGGCCGACCGGTGGCACGAAGCCCGCCGCTTCCGCTACCGCATCGACGGCGACAGCATGGCCACGGCCTCGGTCACCCGGTTGTGAGGTGACCGACCCGTCGATCCTGCACGTCGACATGGATGCCTTCTTCGCCGCCGTCGAGATCCTCGACGACCCGACCCTGGCCGGGAAGCCCGTCATCGTCGGCGGGGCCGGCGACCGGGGGGTGGTGGCGTCGTGCTCGTACGAGGCACGCGCCTACGGCATCCACTCGGCCATGCCGTCGGTGCAGGCCCGGCGCCTGTGCCCGCACGCCGTGTTCGTGCACGGCAACTACCACCGCTACACCGAGGTGAGCGCCGAGCTGCACGAGGTGTTCTCCTCGTTCACGCCCGTGATCGAGACCATCTCCATCGACGAGGCCTTCCTCGACGTGAGCGGCGCCCGCAAGCTGTTCGGGACGGGGCCGGAGGTCGGGCGCCTGATTCGCGAGGCCGTCCGCGACCGGCTGCGGCTGTCGTGCTCGGTCGGTGTGGCGACCACGAAGTTCGTGGCCAAGCTGGCGTCGGAGGCGGCCAAGCCCAAGGCCACGCGCAAGGGCATCGAGGAGGGCCCCGGCGTGTACGTCGTCGAGCCGGGCACCGAGCTCGACTTCCTCCACCCGCTCCCGGTCGAGGCGCTCTGGGGGGTGGGCCCGGCGACGGCCAGGAAGTTGCGCAGCATCGGGGTGATGACGGTGGGTGATTTGGCCGCGCTACCCCGCGACATGCTGATCGGCGCCATCGGCTCGGCCCACGGCGCCCACCTCCACGATCTGTCGTGGGCGCGCGACCCGCGCAGGGTCGAGCCGGTGCGGGACACCAAGTCGATCGGCCACGAGCAGACCTACGCCCATGACATGCACGATCACGACGAGCTCGGTCGCGAGGCGGTGCGGCTGGCCGACGCCGTCGCCGGCCGCCTACGGGCGGCGGGCGTGGCCGGCCGAACGGTCAGCATCAAGGTGCGGTTCCACGACTTCTCCACCATCACCAGGGCCCGCACGCTGCCGGCGCCGTGCGACGAGGGTCCCGAGCTGGCCCGCGTCGCCCGCCTGTTGCTCGACCAGGTCGACCCGACCGCCGGTGTCCGATTGTTCGGGATCCACGTCTCGGGGCTGGGCGAGGCCCGCCAGCTGTCGTTCGAGAGCGACCAGGGATGGGGCCCGGCGTCGGCGGCGGTGGACGAGATCCGCCGCCGCTTCGGCGACACCGCCGTCGGCCCCGCCGCGGTCGTCGGCGAGAGCGGCCTGGAGATCAAGCGGAAAGGGGATCAACAGTGGGGACCGGGGGAGGAGCGGGCGGCTCGCGTTGTTGAGGCTCCGGCACTGCGCGAAGATGGAAACCGCGGTCCGGGCGGACCCGACACCATGGGAGGGTGAGGGAGTGCCGCTTTCCGAGGAGGAGCAGCGGGTCCTACGGGAGATCGAGCGCAGCTTCTACGAGAACGACCCCGATTTCGCCCACGACGTAGGTTCCCGCACCATCTGGAAGGACGCCGGCCGTAACGTCAAGTGGGGCGTCGTCGGGTTCGTCGTCGGACTGGCCTTCCTGCTGGCCACCTTCGCCAGCGTCCACCCCATCCTGGGCTTCGTCGGGTTCCTGGTGATGCTCGGCTGCACCTTCGTGATCGAGCGCAACCTGCGCCGAATGGGCAAGGCCGGGCTGCGGTCGTTCTCCGACACCATGCGCGCCCGGGGCGTCACCGACGTGCTGGGCGACACCCGCCGCCGCCTGCGCGACCGCTTCAACCGCGAAGGCTGAGCTCCCGCTTCACGCGCTGCAGCCGCGTGGCCCGTGCCGCGGCGGCGGCCTCCACCACGGCGGCGTCGGCGAAGGCCCGGTCGGCCAGCTCGGCATTGATCTCCGGCGCGTAGCTCGCCGCCGCCGCGTGGCCGGCGAGCTCCACCATGGCCGACCCACCGTCGGCATCCAGCGTCGACGCTGCGCGCGCGGCGTGCTCGGCGAGGGTCTCGGTCGTTCGCCGCCGGCTGCGCGCCAGTGAGAGCGACTCGTCGGCCTCGGCCCACGCGACCAGCACCCGGCTCGCCGGCGTCACCGCCGCCCGCCGCCGGCGCGACCGCCGGGCCCGCCGGGTCAGCGGCACCGCCACTACCCAGATGAGGAGGAGGACGAACAGGACGGTGCCGACACCGATGGCGAGGGTGACGAAACGGTTCGCCTTCTTCGGCGGCGTCCCGGCACCTCCGGTCGCCTCGGCCGGCACCGTCGTCGTCGACTGGCCCTGACCGCCGGCGTCGGGCGCCGCCGTGGTTGGCGTCGGCACCAGCGTGGTGGCCACGTTGGGCGCCTGGGCGGAGGCCTGCTGCTCGGCCACGCCCGTGTAGGGCTGGGTGTTCGGCGCGCCGCGACCGGGCGTGGGCTCGAACTGCACCCAGCCGAAGCCCTCCAGGTGCACCTCGGGCCAGGCGTGGGCGTTCAGGCCCCGCACCACGAACCGGCCCTCGGCGTCGGGCTCGCCGGGGGTGAAGCCGACGGCGACGCGGCTGGGCAGACCGACGAGACGGGCCAGGACGGCATAGGCGCCGGCGAACTGCTCGCAGTACCCGCGCCTGGTGGTGAAGAGGAAGTTCTCCAGCGCCCGATTGTCGTGGCCCTGGTCGATACCGAGGTCGTAGGCGTAGTTGTTGCGCAGATGGTCCTGGATCCGCCGGGCCCGCTCATACGGGGTGGCGGCGCCGCCGACGATCTGATTCGCGAGTTGGACCACGCGCGGAGAGATGGCGGGGAGGTCGAGGTGGTGCCGCAGCGAGCGGTCCGGGAGGTCGGGCGCGGTGGACAGCGCGCCGGCCGTGAGCATGGGCACCTCGGACACGACGTGGTACTGCAACCCGTCCGACGTCGCCTCGCGGCTGATGAGGCTGCCGGAGTCGGCGTTGTAGCTCGCCCCCTTGACGCCGGTGAGGCGGGCCGGCCGGTACGCGCTGGGCAGCCAGATGGAGGCGAGGTCGGTGATGGTGAAGTCCTGCACCAGGGTGGCGGGCCCGGGAGCACGGCCACCATCACCGATGGGCAGCTCGCCGCCGGCTTTGCGGTAGGAGTCGTTGCTCGACCAGATGGTGCCGTCGAAGGTGTCCAGGGCGGTGAGTCGCCAGTAGGCCCGACCGTTGCTGGCGACGCGGAACGCCTCGCTGTTCGAGCGGTCGGTCAGCCGCCCCCGGATGTCGACGAGCGGGCTGATCGTCGTGCGCCGGCTGTTGGTCGCCTCCTGCTCACTGCGCCAGCCGAACAGTGGCTCGTCGTCGGCGCCAGGGATGCGCGGCCCGAGGATCACCGCCGCGGCCACGGCGACCAAGCCGATCACGGCCGCCCCCCGCAGCAAGGCCCGGCTCCCGCCCCGCTGCCGGCTGGCGAACCACGGTGTGGTGGACACCTGCAGCTGGGCGGAGTGGATGGCGAGGAACACGAGCATGCCGGTCAGCTCGGCGGCCACGGCGGGCCAGCGCCCGCGGTCGTTGCCGAGGACCGAGGTGAAGATGAAAAGCCCGAAGGCAGGGACGACGCCCTCGAAGGTCGAGCCGGTGCGGAACGCCGCCCAGTCGCCCAGCATGGCGACCATGGCCACGCCGATCATCGAGGCCATGACGAAGCCCTTCGTTGCTGGCGCCGGGGCGACGACGCGGCTGAAGGCCTCCGACGCGCTGCTCATCTCGGTGGTGAACGCGTGCAAGGTGCCGCGCAATGGCAGGCCGAAGGCGGTGGTGTGGGGCAGCACCAGCCAGGCGATGAGCACGAAGAGCGCGGCTGCCCCTCCGGCCAGCACGACCGTGAGCGCCACGCGCCGCAGGCGCCCGGCATAGGCCAGGCCGTGCATGGTCAGCGCGGTCGCGACCACGGGGAGGACGAACGACCGACCATCGAACAGCCGGGCCATGCCCAGGCCAGTGACGAGGGTGAGCGCGGTGAGAGCCATCGTCGCCGGCAGGGTCGACGTCCCGGCGGCGACGACGCCGACCTGGGTCACGCCGCCGGCGCGATGGCCGGTGCGCGGCCGCGGCGGGGAGGTGACGCTCATCAGTGCCGGGCCCCGACGGCCCGCGAGTGCATGGCCCGGTCCCAGGCCCTGGCGAATGGCTCCTCCGCGGTC
Organism: Acidimicrobiales bacterium; assembly: GCA_035526015.1. GTDB lineage: Bacteria > Actinomycetota > Acidimicrobiia > Acidimicrobiales > DATLDH01 > DATLDH01. Next base: position 6,268 of record DATLDH010000012.1, on the reverse strand, counting down.
ACGCGCACGATGGGGCCCGAGGCCGGCACCGACCGGGCCCTGGTGGCGACGGCGCCGGCGTTCGCCCACCGGTCATACGACGACCGCTCGAACAGCACGACGGTGACGTGCCCGTACCGGGCCGCGAGCTTGGCCGCCCCGCCGAGGTCGGCATCGGCGGCGCCCGCAGTGGTGACCAGCACCAGCGAGCCCCCGTTGCCGCCGCGCCGCAGCGAGGCGAGCACGCCGCGGATGTTGCCGGCCCGGTCGGGGCCGACGACGGCGAGGCGCTCGAGCATGGCGTCGAGGTGCTTGTTGCCGGCGGCGAAGCCGGAGTCGGTGCCGTCGGTCATCACCAGCCGCAGCAGGGCTCGCTTGCGCCAGCACGCGGTGATGATGCTGGCCGCCGCCGACACGGCCAGCTCGAGCGACTCGGCGTTGTGCACCCCGGCCCGCAGATCGAGCACGACCGTGGCCCGGCCCTGCCACGGCATCTCGTCCTGGCGGATCATCAGCTCGTCGAGCTTGGCGGTGGATGGCCAGTGGACGCGTCGCAGGTCGTCACCCATCTCGTACGCGCGCAATGCGTAGAACTCGTCGCCGGCGCCGAGGGCGGTCGGATGGTCGGTGCCGGCCAGTGGGTCCTGACCGAGGGTGTACGGCAACGGCAGGATCTCGTCGATGCGGGGGAAGACGGTGAGCTGGGTCACCGGCGCCGCCTCCACCGACACGTTGGCGATGCCCAGGGGATCGCGGCGCTGCACCTCGAGGGGTCCGAGCGGGAAGATGCCGCGGCGCTCGGTGGGCAACCGGTACGCGGCACGCGCCTGCTCACCCGGCGCGAGCGGCGCCACGAGGAAGCGGGCCCAGCGGCGGCCGTTGTCGAACGGGTCGAGAACGGTGAGCACGGGTGCGGTGCGGCGGCCCAGGTTCCGCAGCACGAGCTCGACGCGACTGAAGCCGCCGGCATGGACCCGCGGCGGCCGTAGCTCGCGCGTGGCGCGCAAGGAGAACGTCGCCGTGTGCACGAACACCGCCGACCCGACGACCAGGGCGACGATCCCGGCCGCGACCGCGTACAGCTCGATGACACCCAACGCCCGCCCGGTGGCCGTGCACCCGACTGACGCCGCCAGCAGCATCCAGCCGCGGCGGGTGAGCACTCGGGCCTAGGTCCCTCGGCCGGTCGGCACGGCCACGCCGGCCAGGACCTCGTCGAGCACCTCGTCGATCTCGGTGCCGCCGAGGTTGGCCTCCGGTGTGAGCACCATGCGGTGACCGAGCACCATGGGCGCCAGGGCCTTGAGGTCGTCGGGCACGACGTAGTCGCGGCCGACGGCGGCGGCGCGGGCCCGGGCCGCCTTCTGCAGGGCGAGCGCGGCACGGGGCGACATGCCGAGGGCCAGGCTCGGGTGCTGTCGCGTGGCCTCGGCCAGGTCGACGATGTAGCCCCGCAGGCTGGGTGCCACGTGGATGGCGCGAGCGACCTCGACCATGACCTGGATGTCGGCCGGGCTGATGACCGCCTCGAGGTCGGCGACCGGGTCGGTGCCGGCATGGGTGTCGAGCATCGTCATCTCCGACTCGCGGTCGGGATAGCCCATCGTCACCCGCATCAGGAACCGGTCGAGCTGGCTCTCGGGGAGCGGGTAGGTGCCCTCGTGCTCGACCGGGTTCTGCGTCGCGAGCACCATGAACGGCGCCGGCAGCTGGTAGGTCGTGGCGTCGACGGTGACCTGCCGCTCCTCCATGGCCTCCAGCAGCGCCGACTGGGTCTTGGGGGAGGCGCGGTTGATCTCGTCGCCCAGCACCAGGTTGGCGAAGATGCCGCCGGGCCGGAACTCGAACTTTCCGTTGGAGCGGCTGTAGACGGTGACGCCGGTGACGTCGGACGGCAGCAGGTCGGGCGTGAACTGGATGCGGTTCCAGTCGCCCTCCAGGCTGGCGGCCAGGGCCTTGGCCAGGCTGGTCTTGCCCACGCCCGGCACGTCCTCGATGAGGAGGTGACCCTCGGCGATGAGGCACAGCAGGGCGAGGCGGATCACATCGTCCTTGCCCTGGATGGCGCGCGCCACGTTCTCGACCACGGCCTCGAAGGAGTCCGAGAAGCGGGCGACGGTGCGCGCCGCCGAGCGTTGTCTCGCCACGCCCTGAACCTACTGCCCGTCGACCCAGGCGCGGATGCGGGTGTCGAGGACCTCGAGGGGGAGCGGGCCCTGCCCGAGGCACTGGTCGTGGAACCGGCGGACGTCGAACCGGTCGCCCAGCGTCGACTCGGCGTGGGCCCGCAGCGCCTTGAAGCGCAGCTCGCCGAGCTTGTAGGCGAGGGCCTGGCCCGGCCACACGATGTAGCGGTCGACCTCCACGACGATGTCGTGGCCGGTCTTGCCGGTGTTGGTCGTGAAGAACGCGATGGCCTGGTCCCGCGTCCAACCGAGGGCGTGCATCCCCGTGTCGACGACGAGACGAATGGCGCGCCACATCTCGTAGACGAGTTTCCCGAATCGGCTGTACGGATCCTTGTAGAGGCCCAGCTCGTCACCCAGGCTCTCGGCGTAGAGGCCCCATCCCTCGACGAAGCCGGTGTAGTCCCACGACAGGCGGCGGAAGTCGGGCACGTTCTCCAACTCGCTGGCCAGTGCGATCTGAAGGTGGTGGCCGGGCACGGCCTCGTGCAGCGTGAGTGCTTCCATCTCCCACGTCGGCCGCGACGGGAGGTCGTAGGTGTTGGCGAAGAAGTAGCCGGGCCGGCCCGCTTCCGGTGATCCCGGGAGGTAGTACGCCGTCGTCTGGGACTTCTCGGCGTACGACGGCACCGGGAGCACGCCGTAGGGGAGCCGCGGCAGGGTGCCGAACATGCGGCACAGCTCGGGGTCGATGCGCTTGGCGATGTCGCGGTAGCCGCGGAGCAACTCCTCGGCCGACGGTGCGGTGAATTGGGGGTCGCTGCGCAGGAACTCGCCGAACTCCTCGAACGTGCCGTTGAAATCGGTCTGGGCGATCACGTCGTTCATCTCGGCGCGGATGCGGGCGACCTCGGCCTGGCCGATCTCGTGGATCTCGGTCGGGGAGAGCTCGGTCGTCGTGTAGTAACGGACGAGCTGGCGGTACCAGGCTTCGCCGTCGGGGAGGTCGTGAGCGGCGATCGTCGTGCGCGCCTGAGGGATGTAGGTGTCGGCCAGGTAGGTCCGGAGGCGCTCGAAGGCGGGGATGACCTGATGGCGCACCGCGGCGGTGGCCTCCTCGCGCAGGCGGGCGGCGTCGGCGTCCGGGACGGTGGCCGGGATCTCGGCGAAGGTCGTGAGGAGCGGGTTGTCGGGGCCGTCATCCATCTGCGCCGTGACCTGGTCGACCACGTCGCGCAGCGTCACCTGCGGCGGCGTCACGCCGGCGGCCAGGCCGCGCGCCAACAGCTCGAGGGTCTGGTCGACGGCGGCGGGGATGCCCCGGAGCCTGGCCACCATGTTGGCGAAATGCTCGCTCGTCGTGGCCGGCATGGCCGACAGCACCATGGCCGGGTCCTGGTGCACGCCGCCCATCTGGTTGACGGGCTGCAGCTCGCCAGGGAACGGGAGCGCTTCGGTGCGGAGCTCGAGGTTGTAGGCGAACAGGTCGAAGCTGAGTTGGTCGTCGGGGCTGAGCGTGGCGCGGTCGATGGAGTCGAGGACGACCTGAGGCGCCGGCGTCTCGGCCCGGCGGCGCTCGAACGCCTCGGCCGACATGTCGGTCCAGCGGTCGTCATGGCCCGGCACGCCGTTGAACGTCGCCGCCTCCGGCGACTCGGCCATCTCGTACGCCCACGCCACATCGAACAGCTCGTGCAGACGCTCGCCGTCGGTCGTCGTGCCCTGGGCCGCGGCGATGCGGTCACAGTCCTCTCGGTACCCCATCGCCCGACGCTACCGTCGAGCCGTGCGACTGGCGTTGGCGGTGGACGTCGGTGGGACGAAGGTTGCCGCCGGACTCGTCAGTGACTCGGGGGAATTGGTCGAGCGCCGCTCGGCGCCGACGCGGGGGGATGCCGAGGCACTGTTCGCGTCATTGCTCGATCTGGTGACCGATCTGCCCAGCGACGACGTCGAGGTGTGCGGTGTGGGTTGCGGTGGTCCCATGACAGCCGGCGGCGAGCTGGTCTCGCCCCTGAACATCCCGGCGTGGCGCGACTTCCCGCTGCGCGCCCGGCTGGCCGTCGCCACTGGTCTGCCCACGTTCGTCGACAACGACGCCAAGGCCCTCGCCCTCGGCGAGGGGTGGGTCGGCGCCGCGGCAGGGGAGCGAGACTTCATCGCCATGGTCGTGTCGACCGGAGTGGGCGGCGGCATCGTGATCGGCGGCCGGCTGCTCGACGGCGCGGCCGGCAACGCAGGCCACATCGGCCACGTGATCGTCGAGCCCGACGGACGCATCTGTGGGTGCGGGGCCCGGGGATGCCTGGAGGCCGAGGCGTCCGGCACGGCGATCGCGACGATCACCGGCGCGCCCGCCGAAGAGGCCAGGGGCGAGGTGATCGAGCACTCCGGCCGGCTGGTCGGTCGCGCTGTGGCGTCGGTGGCCAACCTTCTCGACCTGAAATTGGCGGTCGTGGCCGGCTCCGTCGCCCTGGGCTTCGGCGCGCCCTTCTTCGCCGCCGCCCAGGCCGAGCTCGACGACCGCTGCCGCCTCGACTTCTCCCGCGGCACCCGCATCATCCCTGCCGGCCTGGGCGACGCCGGCCCCCTGGTCGGAGCAGGCGCAGTCGGCTGGCGCGGACTGGGGGCGCGGTGAGCTGGTCGCACGAGCCAGAGGGCTACGAGTGCCCGTTCTGCGCCATCGCCGCCGGCGACCTCCCGGGCCGCGTCGTTCACCGCGACGACGACGTGATGGTCATCGTGAACATCAAGTGGTGGCCCAACAATCGCGGTGGCTGCATGGTGATACCGGTCGCCCACCACGAGAACATCTACGACCTGCCCCCAGAGCTCGGAGCGCCCATCCAGCGCGCTGCCCGCAACACTGCCGTCGCCCTCAAGGCTGCACTCGGGTGCGACGGGGTCTCCACCCGCCAGCACAACGAGCCGGCGGGAAACCAGGACGTGTGGCACTACCACCTCCACGTTTTCCCTCGCTATCCCGGTGATCGGTTGTACAAGGAGCGAGGCGAGGTCGTCCCCATGGAGGACGTCGACCGCGTCGCCGCCCTTCTCAGGGAGCACTACCGGCACGACTGACGCCGTTGGTCAAGAAGCCTTGACGAAATCGGGCCGTCAATATAGGTTGACGGAGTGCGGAATGCGACGAAGGCGGCGGACCAGGCCATGAGCAAGGACCCGGCCGTCGGGCTCCGCGCGGTGGCGGCCCTACGGCGACTGACCGAGTCGCTGGAGGCGCTGCAGGTGGCCAACGCCCGGGCCAGGGACTGGACGTGGCAGGAGATCGCCACGGCGTTGGGCGTCAGCAAGCAGGCCGTGCACCAGAAGCATTCCAACCGAGTTCCAGACCAAGGGAAGGCGTAGCCAATGTTCGAACGGTTCACGGACCGGGCCAGGCGATCGCTCACGCTGGCTCAAGAGCAGGCCGTCTTTCTCGGTCACGACTTCATCGGTACCGAGCACATGCTGCTGGGCCTCGCCGTCGAGCGCGACGGTGTCGGCGGTCGGATCCTCCAGGAGGTCGGCCTCGACGAGGACACGCTGCGCGCCGAGGTCGGCCGACGAATGCCGCCCGGCGCCGCGCTGCACCTCCGCCCGGAGGACGGCGATGCGTTGGCGGAGCTCGGCATCGACCTGGCGCAGATCCGTGAGCGGGTGGAGTCGTCCTTCGGGGAGGGTGCGCTACCGACCGCCAGAACGGGGAAGGTGCCCTTCACGGCGCTGGCCAAGCAGGCGCTCGAGTCCTCGTTGCGCAGCGCGCTCGCCCTGGGCCACAACTACATCGGCACCGAGCACGTCCTTCTCGGGCTGGCCAGGACCGAGGGCGGTGTCGCGGCCGAGATCCTCGACGACGTCATCACGGTCGGAGACATCAGCGAGCGCGTGATCATGAAGCTCCGGGGAATGGGTCACACCGGCTGAAAAGCCGAACTGGGTGCGCTGAGCGCCGAATGCCGGGCTCCACGCACCCAGAACGCAGGTGGGGCGTACGCTCAGGCCATGGATCCGCGCTATCCCGCTGAGGCCGAGGCGTACCGGGAGAAGGTGCAGGCGTTCCTCGCCGAGCACCTGCCCGCCGGGTGGAAGGGCGTGGGCGCCCTCGACGGTGAGGCGGCCGAGGCGTTCGTCACCGAGTGGCGCCGGACCCTCTACGACAACGG
>DATLDH010000008.1:0-44559 GCA_035526015.1 Acidimicrobiales bacterium | reverse complement strand
CTTCGACGCCCTCGACGCGGGCCGCTCGGTCTTGGTGGCGGCGCCGACTGGCAGCGGCAAGACGCTCGTGGCGGAGTACGCCATCGCCAAGGCCATGGCCGAGGGCAAGAAGTCCTTCTACACCACGCCCCTCAAGGCCCTGTCCAACCAGAAGTACGGCGACCTGCTGCGCCGGTACGGACCCGACAACGTGGGCCTGCTCACGGGCGACAACGCCATCAACGGCGACGCGCCCATCGTGGTGATGACGACCGAGGTCGTCCGCAACATGATCTACGCCGGGTCTCCCACCCTCACCGGCCTCCGCTATGTCGTGCTCGACGAGGTGCACTACCTCCAGAACGCCTACCGCGGCCCGGTGTGGGAGGAGGTCATCATCCACACGCCGCCCGAGGTCGATCTGGTGTGCCTCTCGGCCACGGTGTCCAACGCCGAGGAGTTCGCCGACTGGGTCGGAACGGTGCGGGGGTCGACGGCGGCCATCATCTCCGAGCGGCGGCCGGTCGAGCTCCACAACCTCTACCTGCTCGGTGACAAGACCTCCCAGGGTCTGCACCTGATGCCGACGTTCGTCGACGGCCGGCCCAACCCCGAGGCGGCGGCTCTCGACAGCCGCACCGCCCGGCGGCCGCCGGTTCGCGGACAGAAGACGCGCACACCACTGTTCACGCCGCGACGGGCCGAGGTGGTCGAGCTGCTCGGCGACGAGTCGATGCTGCCCGCCATCTACTTCATCTTCAGTCGCGCCGCGTGCGACGACGCCGTGCGCCAGTGCGTGAACGCCGGCATCCGCCTCACCACGCCGGAGGAGCGCAAGCAGATCCGCGCCATCGCCGAGGCCAAGGTCACCGGCCTGTCCGACGACGACCTGCGTGTCCTGGACTACGCCGGGTGGCTCTCGGGGCTCGAGCAGGGCGTGGCGTCGCACCACGCCGGCATGGTGCCGCCGTTCAAGGAGGCGGTGGAGGCGTGCTTCGCCATCGCCGCGGTCAAGGTGGTGTTCGCCACCGAGACGCTCTCCCTCGGCATCAACATGCCGGCGCGTTCGGTCGTCATCGAGAAGCTCAGCAAGTTCACCGGTGAGCACCACCAGCCCCTGACGCCGGGGGAGTACACCCAGCTCACCGGCCGGGCCGGCCGCCGCGGCATCGACGACGTGGGTTACGCCATCGTCCTGTGGTCGCCGTTCGTGCCGTTCGACCAGGTCGCCGGTCTCGCCTCGACGCGCACCTACGCGCTCTCGTCGTCCTTCCGGCCCACCTACAACATGGCCGCCAACCTGGTGCGGAGGTACCCGGCCGACACGGCCCACCACCTCCTCAACCTGTCGTTCGCCCAGTTCCGCAGCGATGCCGCCGTCGTGCAGCTGGAGGCCCAGCTCGACCGCGTGCAACGTGCCGTCGAAGAGGCACAGGCCGCGGCGACCTGCGAGCGGGGCGACGTGGCCGAGCTGCGGCGGCTGCAGATGGCGGCCGACGAGCACACCCGGCCGCGGCCCAGCGACCGGCTCGCCGTCCAGCAGGCGCTCGCCTCGGTGCGGCCCGGTCACATCCTGGTCGTGCCCGGCGGGAAGGCGGGCGGGCGTGTCGCCGTGCTGTCGACGTCGATGCGGCGGGGTGGCGACGTGCGCATCCGGGCCCTCACCGTCGACCGCAAGGTGCTGTCGCTCGCCCCGCGCGACTTCGCCGCGCCACCGTCGCCGGTGGGGCAGGTCGAGCTGCCCGCGCCGTACGCGCCGAGCAACAGCGCGTTCCAGAAGGCGGTGGCCCACGCCCTGCAGCACGCCCGCCTGCGGCCGAGCGCCGAGACCCAGTCGCCGGGCCGAGGCCGCGGACGCCGGGCCCAGGCCGAGGCCGAGTGGGCGGCCGCGCATCCCGTGGCGGGCTGCCCCGATGTGCGCCATCACCTGCGCGCCCTCGACCGCCTCGATCGCCTCAGCAACGACGCGGCCCGCCTGCAGCGGCGCATCCGCTCCCGCACCGAGTCACTGGCCCGCCAGTTCGACCGCGTGCTGCGGGTGCTCGACGCGTGGGGCTATGTCGACGGGTGGGCGCTCACCGAGGCGGGGGAGCGGCTGGCCCGGGTGTACCACGAGTCCGATCTGCTGGTCGCCGAGTGCATGGAGGGGGAGCTGTTCGACGGCCTCGACCCCCCGTCGGTCGCGGCCCTGGCCTCGATGTTCACCTACGAGACGCGTGGGCCGGGCACGCCGCCGGCACCGACGTTCCCGACCGCGGCGCTGCGCGAGCGGTGGTCGGACATCTCCCGGTTGGGCCGCGAGCTGAACCTGGCCGAGGAGGACGCCGGGCTGCCGCTCACCCGCCCGCCCGATGCCGGCTTCGTGCCCTTCGCCCATGCGTGGGCGGGCGGACGCGACCTCGACGCCGTGCTCGGTGACGAGGACATGACCGGGGGCGACTTCGTGCGCAATGTCAAGCAGCTCATCGACCTGCTGCGGGGCCTGGCCCAGGTGGCCCCCCTCCAGGCCACCGCCGACGCGGCCGGCGAGGCCGCCAACCTGCTCTTCCGCGGCGTCGTGGCGGCGTCGTCGGCAGTGTCGACGTGACGGCGTCGACGCGGGTCACGACGTGACGGTGCGCAAGGGTGAGCCGTGGGGGATGCCGGGCCCGCTGCCTCCCGACGGCGTGGTGGTAACCGGGGACGCCGAGGCGGGAGCGGTCGTGGCCGAGGCGCGGGCCGCCGGTCGGCCGTGCCCGCCCATCGGCCTGCTGGGCGGCGACCTGTGGCGGACCCTCGGCGGGATCCCCGGGGGCGACTTCGGGGGGGAGGAGCGGCTGCGGGCCGGGCGGGGCGCCGTGTTCCCGGTGGACCTGGGCATCCTGGAGACCGACGGCGAGGAGCGCCCGTTCGTCGCCCACGTCGTCGCCAGGAGCTGGGCCTGGGGCGACGTGTACCTGGCCCTCAACGCCCAGTGGCTGGGGCCGTGGAACGTCGGCCCCCGGGCCCATCCCGGCGACGGCCGCCTCGACACCTACCGGGCTCGCCTCGGCCCCAGGGACCGTCTGCAGGTGCGCAGCCGGCTCCCACTCGGGTCGCACCTGCCCCACCCGGCCATCACCGAGCGGCGGGCCAGCGAGCTCGAGGTCGACCTCGGCCGCCCGCTGGCGGTCACCGTGGACGGCGTCAGGGTCGGCGCCCACCGCCATCTCGTCGTGCGTGCCATACCAGACGCCCTCACCGTCGTGGTGTGACCCCGGATCCGCGCCCGGCGCCGGCCCCCACGCCATAGTCTCGGATCGTGTTGCCGGGCTACGCCGCCGAGGAGTTCACCGACGACGAGGCCGAGATCCTCCGGCGCTACGTCACCAACCTCGACGGGCCCGTGTTCGCCGTGGTCAACCTGCCGGAGGTCGTGAAGGGGGCCCTCTTCGCCCGCTACTCCCGGTCACCCAAGAGCCTCCGGCGGCTGTTCCTCGACGAGTTCGTGGGCGACCTCGACGTGTCGGGCGACGCCACCATCGACGCCACCGTGGGCCTGGCCCGGGCCGAGCAGCTGTACGAGAAGGTCTTCCTCGAGTACGGCGACGACTCCGTGGCCCAGCTGGGTGGCATCCACCTGGCGTGCGAGCAGGCCTCCAACCTGCTGACCAAAGTGCTCGAGTGGGGCCGGCTCATGGCCTACATGGAGCAGTCGACGCGCTACATCGCGTACGACACCCGCCTCGGCAACGGCCGCTACCGCTACTACCGCGACCCTGGCGTGCTGCAGTCCGACCTCGGTCTCCGCTACGTCGGCGACATGGACCGGCTGTTCGACACCTACGCCGAGATGCTGCCCCGCCAGCAGCAGTGGTTCGCTCAGCGGTACCCGAAGGAGGCGGGCGATTCGGACTTCGTCTACCGCCAGTCGATCCGGGCCAAGGCCTTCGACGCACTACGCGGCATCCTGCCGGCGGCGTCGCTCTCCAACGTCGGCATCTACGGCACCGGCCAGGCCTATGAGCTGCTGCTGATCCGCATGCGCTCCCACCCGCTCCCCGAGGCGCGGGCGTACGCCGATCTCATGCTCGAGGAGCTGCGGAAGGTCATCCCGTCGTTCGTGAAGCGCGTCGACATGGAAGACCGCGGCGTCGCCTGGTCGAACTATCTGGGTGAGACCCGGTCGGCCATGGCGGAGCTCGCCGCCGAGCTGCTGGCCGAGGAGGACCCGGCGCCGCGACCCATGGTCACCCTCGTCGACTACGACCCCGAGGGCGAGGACCGGCTCATCGCCGCCATGCTCTATCCGTTCAGCAACCTCCCCGACGACCAGCTGCTGGCCCGGGCCAAGCGCCTGTCGACCGACGAGAAGCTGGCCGTCGTCCGCACCTACACCGGCGACCGCACCAACCGCCGCCACCGCCCGGGACGAGCCCTGGAGGCCACCGGCTACCGCTTCGACGTGTTGTCGGACTACGGCGCCTTCCGCGACCTGCAGCGCCACCGCATGCTCACCATCGAGTGGCAGGATCTCGGCGCCTCCCACGGCTACGTGCTCCCGGAGGCGGTGAGCGAGGCCGGGCTGGCCGAGCCCTTCGAGGCGGCCATGGCCCGTTCGGCCTCGCTGCACGACGCCATGAAGCCACGGTTCCCGGCCGAGGCGTCCTACGCCATCTCCCTCGCCTTCCGCATCCGCTACGTGATGCAGATGAACGCCCGCGAGGCGCTGCACATGCTCGAGCTGCGCACCAGCCCCCAGGGCCACCCGGAGTACCGCATGGTGTGCCAGGAGATGCACCGCCTCATCGCCGAGCAGGCCGGCCACCGCGCCGTGGCCGAGCTCATGCGCTACGTCGACCACGGCACCTACGACCTCGAGCGCCTCGAGTCCGAGCGCCGGGCCGAGGCCAAGCGCAAGCAGCGGGAAAACCCTTGAGCGGCGGGAAAAAAACTCGCACCGCCTGACCTGCGACGACGCGCGAAAGGCCAGGTCAGGGGGTCGCCGTCCCGCTTGACGGTGGGGAAGCGGCGTGGGAGAAATGGCTCCATCCCAGACGCCCCGATGCGCCTGGTCGTGGGCCTCCGGCACGGTGCCGGAGGGGGCGGTCGTCGGGTAGGTGGCGGTCCAGGGGCCTAGTAGAGAACGTCCCAATAACTCATCGGTCCCCAGGGGGGCAGGTCGAGCTACCGGATGGCACCAACGGCTCCTGGACCAACGCCACCCGTCACTCGCCCCTGGGCGTAGAGTCGCCGCACTTCGACGTCGGAGGCTCCCCTGGCACACGAGGCGATCATCTCGCTGGACGGCGTCACCAAGTCGTTCGGGTCGCACACCGTCCTGGCCGACATCAGCTTCGACGTGCCGAAAGGCAAGATCACGGCGATCATGGGGCCGTCCGGCACCGGCAAGTCGGTGCTGCTGAAGAACATCATCGGCCTCCTGCAGCCCGACAAGGGCCAGATCTGGGTCGACGGCGAACAGATCGTCGGCATGCGGGAGAAGGAGCTCTACCGGGTGCGCCGCAAGTTCGGCGTGCTGTTCCAGGACGGCGCCCTGTTCGGCTCGATGAACCTGTTCGACAACATCGCCTTCCCTCTGCGGGAACACACCAAGGACTCGGACTCCGAGATCCGCACCAAGGTGCTGGAGAAGGCCGACATGGTCGGGCTGCTCGACCACCTGAAGAAGGTGCCGGGCGAGGTGTCGGGCGGCATGAAGAAGCGCGCCGGCCTGGCCCGCGCCCTCGTCATGGAACCCGACATCGTGCTCTTCGACGAGCCGGACTCCGGCCTCGACCCCGTCCGGGTGGCCTACCTCGACGAGCTGGTCGTGGACGTGCAGAAGAAGACCGGGGCGACGTTCTTCATCATCACCCACAACATCCCGTCGGTCATGCGCACCGCCGACTACATGGGGGTGCTGTTCCGCTCCGGCCTGGTGAAGTTCGCCAGCAAGCCCGAGATGTGCGCCAGTGACAACGCCATCATCCGCCAGTTCCTCTCGGGCAAGGCCAAGGGCCCGATCGGCATGGACGAGATGGCGGGCGACGTCGACGAGGACGAGCTTGGCGGCGACGGAGCGGCTGACGACGACGACCTCGAGATCATGACGGTCTGATGGCCAACGTCTTCCTGGCCAAGCCGGAGACGTTGCTGCGCGAGACCGGCAACATGTTCGCCATCGCCCTCGAGGGGCTGCGGCGGTCGTGGCGGGTCAGGGACTGGTGGAAGGAGTACCTGGAGCAGACCTGGTTCATCGCCAAGGTCACGAGCCTCCCGGTCATCCTGATCTCCATCCCCTTCGGCATGGTGATCGCCCTGCACGTCGGGTCGTTCAACCGCCAGCTGGGCGCCGAGTCGGCCACTGGCGCGGCCATGGTGCTTGCCATCGTGCGGGAGGCGGCGCCGGTGGCGACCGCGCTGCTCATCGCCGGCGCCGGCGGGTCGGCCATGACCGCCGATCTCGGCTCCCGCAAGATCCGCGACGAGATCGCCGCCATGGAGGTCATGGCCGTCAACCCCGTCCACCGCCTCGTCACGCCGCGCATGTGGGCGGCCAGCACCGTGAGCCTGTTGCTCGTCTCCCTGGTGAGCGTGGCCGGCCTGGCCGGCGGCTTCGTGTTCAACGTGCTGGTGCAGGGCGTCACGGCCGGCGCCTACTTCTCCGGCTTCACCCAGCTCGTGCAGCTGTGGGACCTGTGGTCGGCGCTGGCCAAGGCTTTCGTCTTCGGCATGATCGCCGCCATGGTCGCCTGCTACAAGGGCATCTACGCCCAGGGCGGGCCGAAGGGCGTGGGTGACGCGGTGAACCAGGCCGTGGTCGTCACCTTCATCCTCATCTTCTTCGCCAACTTCATCATGACGACGCTGTACTTCGCTCTCATCCCCCAGAAGTTCTGATGGCAGCCATCACCAATGTCGGCCGCTCGATCGGCAACGCCTTCGAGGAGGTCGGCCGCCAGCTGTCGTTCTACGTGCGGGTGCTGGCCGAGGTGCCCACCCTGCTCAGCCGCCGCCGCTACCTCAAGGTGCTGTTCGCCCTCATGAGCGACATCACCATCGGCGCCGGTGCCCTCATCGTGGGCGGCGGCATGGTGTTCGTGATCTTCTCCATGTCGTTCTTCACGGGCACCGAGGTGGGCCTGCAGGGATTCAAGGGGCTCGAGCAGATCGGGGCCGAGTCGTTCACCGGCCTCATCGGCAGCTTCGCCAACACCCGCGAGGTCACGCCCCTCATCGCCGGCGTCGCCTTCGCGGCCCAGGTGGGGGCGGGGTTCACCGCCGAGCTGGGCGCCATGCGTATCTCCGACGAGATCGACGCCCTCGAGGTCATGTCGGTGCCGACGTTCCTGTACCTGGTGTGCACACGGGTGGTGGCCGCCCTGCTGTGCATCATCCCCCTGTACCTGTTCTCGCTGTACGCCAGCTTCCTCGCCACCGAGCTGGTGACCACGAGGTTCTTCGGGCTCTCGCCCGGCATCTACCAGCACTACTTCCGGCTGTACCTGCCGCCCATCGACGTGCTCTACAGCCTGGCCAAGGCGTGTGTGTTCGCCGTGGCCGTGTCGCTGATCCACTGTTACTACGGCTACTACGCCACCGGCGGGCCGGCCGGTGTCGGCGTGGCCGTCGGTCGGGCCATCCGCCTGTCGATCGTCACCGTCGTCATCCTCAACCTCGTGCTGTCGCTGTTCTTCTGGGGTGGCGGCAACACCGTGAAGGTGGCGGGGTAGCCCGTGGTCGAACGCCGCATCCGGCTCCTCACCGGCCTCATCGCCATGGTGCTGAGCCTCGCCCTCGTCACCTTCGGGGTGAAGGCGGCCAACGGCGCGCTCCGCCCGCGCTACCACCTGATGGCCTCGTTCACCTCGGCCGGCCAGGGCCTCATCTCCGGCTCCGACGTGAAGATCCACGGCGTCAACATCGGCAAGGTCAAGCGCGTCCAGCTGGTGGACGGGCGGGCCCTGGTGCGCCTCGAGCTGGAGAAGCGGGAGAAGGTGCCGGTCGAGGCGACCGCGACCATCCGGCCCAAGACGCTGTTCGGCGAGAAGTTCGTCGACATCGACCCGGGCGCGGCCGAGGCGGGCGGACCCTTTCTCGGCGACGAGCAGTCGATCCGCCACACCGTCGGCGGGTTCGAGCTGGAGAAGGTGCTCACCGACCTGTATCCGATCCTGAAGGCGGTCCGCCCCTCGGAGCTGGCGACGGTCGTGTCGGAGCTGGCCGAGGGCGGCAGGGGCATGGGGCCGGCCATCAACGGCCAGATCGCCAACTTCGCCAGGGTCACCGACGTGCAGGCCGCCCACAGTGCCGACACCCGCCAGTTCCTCACCGACCTGGCCGACCTCTCGGAGATGCTGGCCGACCGGGCCGACGACCTGGTGGCGGCGGCGGTCGACCTGAACGAGGTCCTCCCGACGGTGAACGCCAACGGTGAGCGACTCGGCGCCCTCCTCGATCAGGCGGCGCGCCTGTCGGGTGACGTGGCCGACATCCTCGAGGCCAACAAGCCGTTCCTGAACAAGTCGATCACCGAGGGCGGAAAGACCCTGCAGGTGCTGTCGGACCAACGCACCCAGATCGCCCCGCTCATCGTCGGCCTGCGCCAGTACGTCCAGGTGCTCGGCTCGATCGGCCGCATCCCGTACGGCGACGGCACCCTGCTGGCGGCGGTGAAGTTCGTGGCCGGCGAGGACTTCCCGTGCGGTCGGGTACCCGAGGGGTGCGCCGGTGGCGCCGGTGGCGCGCCGGCGCCGGCGCCGGCGCCGGTTGTCTCGGTGGACGAGCCGCCACAGTTCCCTGTCGCCAGCCGGGGCGAGCGGGCCGTCGAGGACCTGGTGCGGGGGCTGCTCGGATGAGGGCGACCGTCATCAAGCTGGTGGCGTTCGTCGCCGTGTGCCTCGCCTTCACCGGCTGGCTGGCCACGACCATCGGCAACATCACGCCGTTCCAGGACACCTACGCCCTGTCGGCCACGTTCGACGACGTCACCGGGCTGCTCCCCAATGACAACGTGAAGGTGGCCGGCGTGGTGGTCGGCAAGGTGCGCAGGGTCGAGCTGGTGAAGGGCCGGGCCAGGGTCACGTTCGCCGTCCGCGACGAGGTCACGCTCCCGACCGACACCCAGGCCTCGATCCGGTGGCGGAACCTCCTCGGTCAGCGCTACGTCTACCTGTATCCGGGCACCGCGGCGGCGCGCCTCGCATCCGGTGACCACATCAGCCGCACCCGCGCCGTCGTCGACCTCGGCGAGCTGTTCAACCGCCTCGGTCCCATCGTGAAGGTGATCGATCCCAAGGAGGTCAACGCCTTCCTGCAGTCGGTCACCGCCGCCCTCGACGGCAACGAAGGCGCGCTGCGCACCGCCATCGACGACCTGGCCAGGCTCTCCGGCGCGCTCGGCAGCCGGGACGCCGCCATCGGCCGGCTCATCGAGAACTTCGACACCGTGGCCGGCACCATCACCCGACGCGACGCCCAGATCCGCAGCGTCCTCGACGACCTCCTCGCCCTGGCCACGACCTTCAACGACAACACCACAGTCCTCGAGCAGGCGGCGGTCGAGCTCACCGACTTCTCCGACGACCTCGGCCGGCTGCTGGCCGACAACCGCGGGGAGATCGACCGCACCGTCGACAACCTCACGATCCTGGTCAAGGTGATCCAGGGCAAGCTCGGGTCGATCGACAGCACCGTCGGCGGGCTCGACGAGGCGGCCACCAAGCTCTTCGCCGTCAGTCGCAACGGTGAGTGGCTCAACCAGGTGATCCCGTGCGGGGCCGTGGGTGGAAAGGGCGGCATCCCGTACTCACCCCTGCCGCCCGGCGGGTGCATGCCCGAGCCCGCCCTCGGCGTCGCCACCAGTGGGAGCGCGGCGGTGGCCCAGCTGATGGGACAGGCCGCCCGGTGATCTCGTTCCGCGACCGCAATCCGTACCTGATCGGCATCGGGTCGATAGCCATCATCGGCGTGCTCGTCACCGTCGCCTTCATGGCCGGCTACCTCCATCTGCTGGAGAAGGCCTATCCGGTGCGCGCCGTGTTCTCCGATGCGTCCGGGATCCGGGTGGGCGACGACGTGCGGGTGGCCGGCGTCAAGGTGGGCCGCGTCACCGGAGTGAAGGCCGACCGCCGCCACGGCCACGTCGTCGTGGGCCTGAAGATCCGCAATGGCGTCGAGCTCGGCGCCCGGCCGCATGCCGCCATCGCTCTCGAGACCCTTCTCGGCACCAAGTTCGTCCGCATCAGCGGCCCGGTGGCGGCGCCGTACCTGGCCGAGCTTCCCGAGGCCCGGCGCGTCATCCCCATCCAGCGCACGTCGACGCCGTTCGACGTGTTCGAGCTGACCAAGGTCGGCACGCGCGCCGTGCAGGCCACCGACACCTCCAAGCTCAACCAGCTGATCGGTCAGCTGGCTGACGTCAGTGAGGGCAAGCAGGCCCAGATCGCCCAGCTGGTGGACGGGCTGGCCAAGCTCTCGGCGGCGGTGAACGACCGCGAGGCCCAGCTGCGCTCATTGTTCGACCGTTCGGCGCAGCTCTCGGCGACGCTCGCCGAGAAGGACCGGACCCTCGTCGGGCTCATCGACCAGAGCAAGGACGTGCTCGACATCGTCGAGCGCCACCAGGCCGAGGTCGGCCGTGGGCTCAGGGGAGGCGGCGTGCTCGCCACCCAGCTGTCGGGGATCGTGGCCGCCCACAAGACCCAGCTCGACCTGCTGCTCGCCACGTTGCACCCGACCATCGACATCCTCGACCGCCACCAGGCCGAGGTGGACAAGACCCTGGCCTGGATCGGATCCGGCACCCTCGGGCTGGCGCGCGCCGCGTCGCACGGTCCGTGGCAGGACATCTACGTCCGCGCCGTCGGCCCCGACGTCATCAAGGTGCTCGAAGGGCTCCGGCAGCCATGAGGCAACGGGTTGTCGCGCTCGTGATTGCGGCCCTGGTCTCGCCGTTGCTCGCCTCGTGTAGCGGTGGGGGAGGGGGCTACGAGCTCGTGGCCGAGTTCGACAAGGCGGTGTCGCTGTACGCGTCGTCGTCGGTGCGGGTCCTCGGGCTGCCCTCGGGCAAGGTGACGAAGGTCCAGGTCGTCGGCGACCACGTCAGGGTGACGATGCGGATCAACGACGACGTGCCGGTGCCGGCCGACGTCCAGGCGACGATCATCCCGCTCTCGTTGATCGGTGAGCGCTACGTCCAGCTCTTCCCGGCCTGGACCGACGGCGTGTCGCGCGCCCGGCCGGGAACGGTGATCCCCCGGAACCGCACCTCGATCCCGGTCGAGCCCGACGAGGCCCTGGCCGCGTTCAAGGAGTTCCTCGACGCCCTCGACCCCCAGGCCACCGGCCGGCTGGTGAAGAACCTGGCAGATGACCTGCAGGGCAACGGCCAGCGCCTGAACGACGCGCTCGGCGGGCTCGGTCGCCTGGCCGGGACGCTGGCCGACAAGGACGTCCAGCTGGCCCAGCTCATCGACAACTTCGACGACCTGACGGTGACCGTCGCCACGCGGGAGAAGGACCTCGGCCTCGTCCTGCGCCGGTTCGCCACGACGGCCTCGGTGCTGGCGGCCGAGCGGGCGTCGGTGCAGGCCCTGCTCGAGGGACTGGCCAAACTGTCGGTCGACGGCCTCGATCTCGTCGGTGAGCACGGGCCCCGCCTCGAGCACGACATCACCGTGCTGTCGCGCACGCTGCGGTCCGTGAGCGTGCATCTCGACAGCGTGCTCGCCCTGCTCGACTCCGGCCCGCTGGTGGTGGCCGGCCCCGACCTCGACGGCACGCGGGGGCTGGCCGCCTCCTATGACCCGAAGTACCACCACCTCGACCTGCGCTCCCAGTTCAGCCCCACGGTGGGCCAGGCCCTGCAGGGCATCGGCATCCCGGGCGGGGAGACGGTCTGTCTACCGGTCGACGTCGGCTGCGCCCCGCCCCCGCCGTATGTGAAGGCGTCGGTGAGGCCGTCGAAGCGGACGACGGTCGTGCCCACGTGGATGCGCAGTGCCGGGCGGCGCGTCGTGGAGCTGATCGGGTGAGGCGCGCCGCCACCGCCGTCATCTCCCTGGTCGTGCTCGCCGTCACTCCCGCGTGCAGTGGCGGCCGCTACCACGTGACGGCCGTGTTCGACGACGTCGGCGACCTCCAGCGGCGCGGCTCGGTGCAGGTGGCCGACGTGCGCATCGGCCGCATCGAGGGGGTGAAGCTCACGAAGGATTTCAAGGCCGAGGTCACCCTGGCCATCGACAAGGGCAGGAAGATCCCGAAGCGGTCTCAGGCGCTCCTGCGCACGACGTCCCTGCTGGGGGAGAAGTTCGTCGAGCTGCGCCCGCTCGGCGATCCGGCGGCCGGGCCCTACCTCGCCGACGGTGACCGCGTGACCGAGACAGCCGAGGCGCCCGAGCTCGAGTTCGTGGCCCAGGAGGCCGTGACCGTGCTCGGCGCCGTCGCCGCCGGCGACGTGGCGACGCTGGTGGAGACCGGGGCCGAGGCCTTCGGCGGACGCGGCCCCGAGCTCGGTCGGCTCGTGCACAACCTCGCCACCGTCACCGCCGACTTCGCCTCCCGCAGTGCGGACATCACCCGGATCATCGACGGCCTCGACACCGCCGCCGGCACCCTCGCCGCCGGCTCGCCCCAGGTCGACCGCCTGCTCGTCGAGCTGGCCGGCACCACCAAGATCCTGGCCGAGCACCGCCAGCGCGCCGTGAACGCTCTGCGCCAGCTCAACCGCCTGGCCGCGGTCCAGGGCGACATCCTCGACCGCTACGGCGCCGATCTCGACCGCCAGATCAAGCAGGTGGACGCCATCGTGGCCGCCGCCGCGTCGCAGAGCAGGGAGGTCGACGTCCTGCTCGGCTGGTTGAACACCTTCGTGCTCGGCCTGCCCAAGGTCGTGCCCGGCGACTTCACCCAGGTGTTCATGTGGCTCATCCCTGCCGGCAGCGACCCTCGGGTGGGACAGCCGTGACCGGTACGAGGCGGGTGTGGATCAACCTGGCGGTGTTCTCGGTGCTGTTCGTGGTGATGGTCGGCTGGGCCATCGGCAACATCGTCAGTGTCGACCAGATCGAGCACCCGTATCCGCTGGCCGCCCGCTTCCCCAACGCCTTCGGTGTCCTCCCCAATGCCGAGGTGACCTACCTCGGGGTGAGCTACGGCGCCGTCACCTCCGTCGAGCGGGAGCCGGGCGGGGTGATCATCCGCATGGACATCGAGAACGGGAAGCGCGTCCCGGCCGGCTCGACGGCGTCGATCCTGCGCAAATCGGCCATCGGCGAGCAGTATGTCGACCTCACTCCACCCCCTTCCTATCGGCCCCGACCGGGCGACGAGGCCGGGCCGTGGGAGCAGGCCGGCGCCGTCATCCCGCGCCATCGGACCACTGTGCCGCTGGAGTTCTCCGAGCTGCTGCGGGCGGCCAGCGCACTGCTCAGCGAGGTGCCGCCGGAGTCGGTGGCGACGCTCGTCCACGAGGCCGCCGTCGGCCTCGACGGGCGGGGTGGGTCGCTGCGGCAGCTGGCTGATGCCGGCGACCGCCTCGGTGCCACGCTGGCGGCGCGCACCGACGCCCTCGACCGGCTGGCCACCAACAACACCAGGCTGACGCGGGTGTTCGCCGCCCACCGCCAGGAGCTGAGCAGCACCCTCGGCGACCTCCGCGCGTTGGCCCAGACCCTGCGCGCCTCTGACCCCAGCCTGCGCACCCTGCTCGACCGCGGTCCCGACCTCATCGGGAAGACGGCCGACATCGTCAGCCGGCAGAAGGCCAATCTCGACTGCGATCTCAAGATCCTCGAGCAGGTCATCGACGCCACCGCCGTTCCCCGTCGGCTCCAGGGCCTCCGCGCCCTGCTCGGGATCGGGCCCCGGGCCTTCGCCGGCGTCTGGGACAGCGTGGACGTCGAGCCGGACGGCCCCTGGATCCGGGTGGGCCTCATCACCCAGCCGTCCAACAAGGCGCCGCAGTACATGCCGCCCAGGGAGCTGCCGCCGGTGCGGCCGGTGCCGGACTGCGTGTCGGCCCTGCGCCCGACCGGTGTCGACTACACGCCGCCGCCGCCCGGACGGGCGCCCGAGCTGCCCGCCACCGGCAGCGTGGGCGTGGTCCTGGCGTTGGCCATGGCCGGCTCGGCCCTCGTCATTCGCGACGTGGACGCCGGTCTACGCTCCCCCGCGTGAGCGAGATCTGGGGGGACGAGGACTCCGACGCGCCCCTCGACGAGGACATCGGGGAGGACATCGGCGAGGAGATCCAGCCTGCTCCCGAAGATGTCAGGGCCACGGTCAATGTCGCAGCTCAGCGGCGGGCCAGGACCCTGACCATCGCCTGCATCGTCCTCTTCCTGGCGGTCGTCCTGCTGTCGGTCGTGGCCGCCACCCTGGCGTCGTCGCTGAACCGCGAGCGGGATGCCCGCCAGGGCGTGGAGCGGGTGGCGGGCGAGTTCGCCGTCGCCCTCCTCAGCTACGACTTCGAGAAGCTGCCCGAGGCCAAGGCCCGGGTGCTGGCGCTGTCGACCGGCAAGTTCCGCAGTGAGTACGACCGGGCCTTCGCCAGCCTCCAGACCCTCCTGACGGCCAGCCAGGCAAGGTCGGTGGGGACGGTGACCGACATCTTCGTGGGGCCGGTGCACGACGGGACGGCTTCGGCCATCGCCGTCGCCGACGCGACGTCCCGCACCAAGACCGGCACTCGTCGCACCCTGGCCTCCTACATCCAGCTCGACCTGGTGAAGGTGGACGGCCGCTGGCGGGTGGACGGGGTGACCAACCTCAACTTCGGCCAGGGCTCCGGCGCGCCGGCGGCTGCACCGACGACCACGACCACGGCGCCGAAGACCACGAAAACGACCAAACGGTAGGTGAGCGTATGATCCGCCCGCCTCTGAATCCGACGCGGCCCCAGAAGGAACACCGATGACCGAAGAGCCCGATGACGACCTGATCGAAGACGACGAGGTCGAGGTACCCGAGGATCTCGAAGATGCCGACCTCGAAGACATCGCCGACGACGACGACGATCTGGTCGACGACGAGCTCGTCGTCGACGTCGAGGACGACGAGGTCGATCCCGACGCCATCGTGGAAGAGGCCGTCGGTGTCGTCACCGACGAGGAGGACGAGGACGAGGACGAGGTCGACAGTGACGACGTCGAGGCCACCCTCGACGTGATCCTGAAGGAACGGCTGGTCGTCGTCGACGAGGAGGAGGACGACGAGACGCCCGACCCCGAGGACCGCGGGGAGGGTGCGACCAAGGTGCTTCCCAAGCAGCCCGACGAGTTCGTGTGCCAGTCGTGCTTCCTGGTGAAGCACCCCAGCCAGCTGGCCGATGCCAAACGCAAGCTGTGCCGTGACTGCGTATAGGCACCTCATCGTCGGCAGCGACGGCTCCGACTCCTCGCACCTGGCCGTGGCCCAGGCCGCCGAGCTGGCCCAGGCCTTCGGCGCCCGTCTCACGATCGTCACCGCGTTCACCAAGACCGGTGCCGTGGCCGCCATGGACGTGCCCGAGGACATGCGCTGGCAGGTGACGGACGTGGCGGGCGCGGAGACCAGGGCCAGGGAGGCGAGCCGCGTCGCCAAGGAGCGCGGTGCGGCCGACGTGCGCACCCGGGTCGCGAGCGGTGACCCGGCCGACGTGCTGATCGAGGCGGCCGAAGAACTTCAGGCCGATCTCCTCGTGCTCGGATCCAAGGGCATGACCTCCCCGACGCGGTTCCTGCACAGCAGCGTGCCCAACAAGGTCAGCCACCACGCGCCGTGCGACGTGGTGATCGTGCGTACGGTCGACTGATGGCCGACCCCCGCAACCCCGTCGACCAGCTTCTCGACCTGCTCTTCTACGCGCCGGTGGGTCTGGCGGTGACGGCGGCCGAGGAGCTCCCCAAGCTGATCGAGCTCGGCCGCCAGCGGCTGGAGTCGCAGGTGACCACGGCCCGGTTCGTCGGGAAGTTCGCCGTGGGCCAGAGTCAGAAGGACCTCGAGAAGCTGGCCGCCCAGTTCGTCGAGACCCTCGTCGGTCTCGGCATCATCCCCGGCCACGATCCCACCGCTTCGGCACCCGCATCCCCGCCGGCGCCTCCTTCGGCGCCGCCACCCCCGCCCGAGCGCCCGGCACGGCCGAAGCCGGCGTCCGCAGCCGGACCAGCCGACGACGGTGACCTCGCCATTCCCGGCTACGGCGCACTGTCCGCATCCCAGGTCGTGCAACGCCTGGCCGGCCTCAGCCCCTCCCAGCTCGAGGCCGTGCGGCGCTACGAGGCCGCTGGCCGCGGTCGCAAGACCATCCTCAGTCGCATCGCCCAGCTCCAGGCGGGCTAGCGGTGGAGGCGGCCCGGGTGGCGCTGCCGGGCGACGTGCCGCGCATCGCCGAGCTGTGCCGTCAGGGTCTGGCCGAGCTGCTGCCGACGCGCGGCGGCGACGTGTTCGTGTCGCGCGATGCACGCGGGGAGCCGATCGAGGACGACCTCAGGGCCGCCATCGAGGATCCTCACCGCCGGCTGTGGGCGGGCACGATCGACGACGCGATCATCGGCTACGCCGCAACCCACGTCGAGCAGCTCCGGGATGGACGCACCCTCGGCGTCATCGACGACCTGTTCGTGGAGGAGGGAGCGCGCGGTGTCGGCGTCGGCGAGGTGCTCATCGCCCAGGCCGTGGCGTGGTGCCGGGAACAGGGCAGCCTCGGTGTCGACGCGACCGCGTTGCCCGGCAACCGGGCGACGAAGAACTTCTTCGAGGGGTCGGGCTTCACGGCGCGCATGCTGGTGATGCACCACCGGTTCGATGCCGACGGCGGCCCGACGGCCGGCAGTGGTGATGACGCGACCTGAGGTCTGCGTCGGGGCCATCGCCGTCGATGGCGACCGGCTCCTCATGATCCGTCGCGGGCACGGGCCGGCGGCGGGGGAGTGGTCGGTGCCGGGCGGGCGGGTCGAGGCGGGCGAGACCCTGGCCGAGGCGGTCGTGCGCGAGGTGGCCGAGGAGACCGGGCTCGAGGTCGTGTGCGACGCCCTGGTCGGCTGGGTCGAGCGCATCGGCGAGGAGGCGCATCACGTCATCCTCGACTTCGCCGTCACCGTGCTCGAGGACGCCGAGCCGGTCGCCGGCGACGACGCGGCCGAGGCGGCGTGGGTGCCACTGCACGAGGTCACCGAACTGCGCCTGGTCACGGGGCTGGCGGAGTTCCTGGCCGAGCACGCCATCCTCGACGTCATCACGTAGGCAGGCGCGGCTACTTCCCCTGCCAGTTCGGGGCGCGCTTCTCGATGAAGGCGCGCGGGCCCTCGGCGAAGTCCTCGGACCGGGCGACGGTGGCGAAGGCCTGGTTGCTCTCCATCCACATGTCGGACTCGTCGACCGATGCGATGGCCTTCAGGAAGACGCTGCGGCTGGCCCGCACCGCCAGCGGGGCGTTGACCGTGATGCGACCCGCCAGCGCGAGCGCGGCGTCGACGGCCTGCCCCGGCTCGACCAGCTCGTTGACCATGCCGAGCTGGTGGGCGCGCTCGGCGGTGATGGGGTCGCCGGTGAGGATGAGCTCCATGGCGATGTTGCGGGGCAGGGCCTGCGGCAAACGGAAGAGCGCGCCGCCGGCGGCGACGAGGGAGCGCTTCACCTCGGGCACGCCGAAGGCGGCGTTGGTCGATGCGACGATGAGGTCACAGGCCAGCGCGATCTCACAGCCCCCGGCCAGGGCCGGGCCGTCGACGGCGGCGATGACGGGCTTGGTGCGATGGCGCTTCACGAAGCCGGCGAAGCCGCCGCGCGACGTGTTGAGCCCGGCCGCCTGCCCGCTGGCGATGGCCTTCAGGTCGGCGCCGGCGCAGAACACCGGCCCGGTGCCGGTGAGCACCGCGGCCCACACGTCCTGGGCCGCCTCGAGCTGGTCGATGGCCGCCTCCATGGCCGAGGCCACATCGCCGTTGACGGCGTTGCGCGCCTCGGGCCGGTCGATGGTGAGAAGGGCCACGTTGCCGCGCTGGGAATAGGTGACGGTCATGGCGGCGACGTTACCGGGGATGCCCGCTGCGGGAGCGGGGCGTCGGTAGCCTGGGAGTGGTGAGCACGGAGGGGGCGGAAGCGGCCGCGGGGCACCTGCAGTGCCCGTTCTGCCACTCCTACGACGTCGACCGCATGTTCGTGGCGTCGAGCAACCTCGATGCCTGCGACTGCGCGTCGTGCGGCTCGCGCTGGGACGAGGACCGGTCGAGCGGCGACTACCGCGGCCGTTCCGACCGGGCGTCGATCATCGTCCGGCGGGGCTAGCTACTCCGGCAGGTCGAGAGGGGGAGCGGGGGCCTCCACCTCCAGCACCGGCGCGATCACGTCGGCGTCGGTGGCCATCGGCATCTCCACGACCGGGGGCTGTGCCTCTGTCTGCGCCTCCGGCACTGATTCCGCCTGCGGCTGCGCCTCCGCCTGCGGCTGCGCCTCCGCCGGGGGGGATGGCGGCGACGGACGAGGCGGACGCCGGTTGCCGGTGGGCTTGGGCGGCGGGCGGCGGGGCCCGGGCGGCGGCGGCATGTCGAGGCCGAGCAGTGACGCCAGCGCCGGCACGCGGCCCGAGGTCTGGGCCGCGACCTGCAGCAGGGACTCGCCCGGCTCGGTCGGCAGGCCTACGGGCTTCACCGAGCGGCGTACCGGCGACGCGGCGACGGCGTCGAGGAGGATGGCCCACCGGTCGGGGGCCACGTCCGGCGACATGGCGGTGTTGGCGGCCTCGGTGAGACGCACGGCGACCTCGGCCGGCAGTCGGGTGGACGGGTCGGGCGGACGCGACGAGAGTCGGAGGGCGCGCACGAGACGGCCTTCATCGAGGCACGTGCCGACCTCGCTGACCCAGCCTTCGCGCTGGGAGGTGACGCGGCGGTCGAGCGACTGGCGCAACGTGGCGGCCAGCGTGCGCGACTCCTCGTCGCGGGCGCCGGCGTCGGCACCGGCCACCAGGGCCCGCAGATCGCGCACGGCGATCTCGTCGACCACGGCAAGGGCCGCCTCGGCCTTGTCCCGCCATTCGGCGGCGCGCAGGCGGGGGAGCAGCTCCTCGGCCAGGCCGACGACGGCGGTGGCCGGCACCTCGGGCTGACCGGCCTCCTTCAGCTGGGCGTTCTGGGCCTGCACGGCCTGGCGCACGGCGGGGATGCCGCCCTTGAGGACGTGCTCGGCCACGGCCCGCTCCTCGGGTGCGAGAGCCGCCAGCACGGCGTCGCGGTGGACGGTGCCGGCGTTGAGCCGCTTGGGCTTGGGTGCGGCGGGAGTGGCGTTGGCCGGCGCCGGCCGGGTGCGGGCCGGGCGGTCGGGACGGTCGCGGCGCTCGGCGGGAGGCCGGCCACCGCGGTCGGCGGGCGGGCGGGCGCCGCGGTCGCGGGTCTGCTCGCCGCGCGGCCGCGTCGACGGCGCACCGTCCGGACGCGGACGCGCCGGTCGGTCGCCCCGGCCACCGCCGCCGCGGTCGGGTCGGTCACCACGGTCACGGCGAGGAGGACGGTCGCGCTTCTCGACGAGCGAGACGGTGACGCCCTCCTCCTCCTGGCGCCCGCCACCGATGACGGGGAGCACCTCGCGCTCCTTCTTCGCCGTCTTGGGCGGCTGGACGCTGACGACGGTGATGCCGTCGACCTCGAAGTCGGCCTCGGCCCGCAGGACCTCGCCGACAGCGGCATCGGCGTGCAGCAGCGAGCCCTCCAACACACCCTTGGGCTGCTTGGCCCCGGCGGCGCGCCAGGTCCAGGTGCCGTCATCACGCGCGCTGGTGAGCTCTATGTCGATCCGCCGGGACATCGGTGCAAGAAGCTACACGGCGTACCCGTCCCGGCCTCTAGCGTCGGGTCGTGTCGCTGCCTCCGGTGCTGCTCGTGCACGGCTTCGCCTCCACCTTCGAGCGCAACTGGCGCCAGAACGGCTGGGTCGACCTCCTCACCGACGAGGGACGCGAGGTCATCGGCACCGACCTGCCCGGGCACGGGAGTGCGGAGGCGCCCACCGATCCCGCCGCCTACGCCGACCTGGCCGGCCACGTCGAGGGATGGCTCCCGGCCGACGGCGAGGTGGACGCCGTGGGGTTCTCCCTCGGCGCTCGCACGGTGCTCGAGCTGGCCTCACGGCGCCCGGACCGGTTCCGGCGCATCGTGGTGGGTGGCGCCGGCGCCAACGTGTTCGCCGACGGCGCGGCGCCCGCCCTGGCCGACGCCATCGAGGCGGGGGAGGACGTCACCGGGGTGATGGGGGCGTTCGTCCGTTTCGCCCATTCCCCCGGCCAGAGCCCGGCGGCCCTGGCCGCCCTCATGCGCCGGCCCGCGCCGCCCCTGACCGCGGAGCTACTGGGCAAGGTGACCTGCCCCGTGCTGGTCGTTCTCGGCGACAAGGACTTCGCCGGCCCACCCGAGCCGCTCGTGGACGCCCTGCCGAACGCCACCCTGAAGTCCCTCCGCAACGTCGACCATCTCGGAACGGTGACCGACTTCACCTTCCTCGACGCCACGCTGAAGTTCCTGGCCTAGCGCCGAGAATGCTGGTTATGTGAAGTGACTGACGTGACGCGTCGAGTAAGAGTTCTCTGGGCACGAAGAGTCCCCACAACCCACTTCGTGCCCGGAGAAGGCGGCCTCGGTACCATTCGGCCATGGCCGAGCTGAAGATCCCCATGCCCCCGACGTTCGCCTCCGTGGAAGAGGAGCGGCTGCACCGCAAGCAGCGCCTGGCGGCCGGGTTCCGGCTGTTCTCCCGTTTCGGGTTCGACGAGGGGGTGGCCGGTCACATCACCGCCCGCGACCCGGAGATCTCCGACGCGTTCTGGGTCAACCCGTTCGGCATGCACTTCGGCCACATCCGGGTGTCCGATCTCATCCTCGTGAACCACCAGGGCGAGGTGATCGAGGGCGACCGCGCGGTCAACGGCGCCGCCTTCGCCATCCACTCCCAGGTCCACGCCGCCAGGCCCGACGCCGTGGCCGCCGCCCACAGCCACTCGGTCTACGGCAAGAGCTTCTCGAGCCTCGGCCGCCCGCTGGCGCCGATCACCCAGGACGCGTGTGCCTTCTACGGCGACCACTCCCTGTTCGAGGACTACACCGGCGTGGTGCTCGACATCCAGGAGGGCAAGCGCATCGCCCATGCGCTCGGGGAGCACAAGGCCGTCATCCTCCGCAACCACGGGCTGCTCACCGTCGGCCACTCGGTCGACGAAGCGGTCTGGTGGTTCATCACCATGGAGCGCTCGTGCCAGGCCCAGCTGCTGGCCGAGGCGGCCGGCTCCCCCATCCACATCGACGACGAGATGGCGGCCATGACCCAGACGCAGGTCGGCAGCCACATCGCCGGCTGGTTCAGCTTCCAGCCGCTCTATGACCGCATCGTCCGGGAGCAGCCCGACCTGCTCGACTGAGCAGCTTCTTGACCGTCCGGTCAAGGGCGGGATAGCAAGGGCGATGGACTGGCCCCTGCGGTTCGGCATCTTCCTCGCCCCGTTCCACCCGGTGCACCAGAACCCCACCCTGGCGCTGCACCGCGACCTCGAGCTCATCGAGCGCCTCGACGAGCTCGGCTACGACGAGGCGTGGATCGGCGAGCACCACTCCGCCGGCTACGAGATCATCGCCTCCCCCGAGGTCTTCATCGGCGCCGCCTCGCAGCGCACCACCCGCATCAAGCTCGGCACCGGGGTCAGCTCGCTCCCCTATCACCACCCACTGATCCTGGCCGACCGCATGGTGCTGCTCGATCACCTCACGCGCGGCCGCGTCATGTTCGGCGTGGGCCCCGGCGCGTTGCCGAGCGACGCCTTCATGATGGGCATCGAGGTGGCCAGGCAGCGGGAGATGATGGAGGAGTCGCTGGAGGCCATCCTCGCCCTCCTCGACGGCACCGAGCCCGTCACCCGCAAGACCGACTGGTTCACGCTGCAGGACGCGCGCCTCCAGCTTCGTCCCTACACCCACCCGCGTTTCGAGGTGGCGGTGGCGGCCCAGGTGTCGCCGTCGGGCCCGCGTGCGGCCGGCCGCTTCGGCACCGGCCTGCTGTCCATCGGCGCCACCAGCACCGGCGGCTTCGATGCCCTCGGCTACCACTGGGGCGTCATGGAGGAGCGGGCCGAGGAGTTCGGCACCACCGTCGACCGCCGCCAGTGGCGCCTCGTCGGTCCCATGCACATCGCCGAGACCGAGGCCCAGGCTCGCAAGGACGTGGAGTTCGGCCTGGCCGAGTGGGTCGACTACTTCGCCCGGGTGGCGGCCCTGCCGCTGGGACCGACCGACGGCGGCGACCCTGTCGACGCGCTCAACGCGTCGGGCTTCGCCGTCATCGGCACGCCGGCCATGGCCATCACCCAGATCGAGCGCCTCGTCGAGCAGTCCAAGGGCTTCGGCACGTTCCTGTTCATGGCCCACGAGTGGGCCGACCGCGACCGCACACTGCACTCCTATGACCTGTTCGCCCGCGAGGTCATGCCGCATTTCCAGTCGTCGATGCCGTCGCTGGTGGCGTCGCGTGACTGGGCGGCGGAGAACCGCCCCACCTTCATCGGCGCCGCCGGTCAGGCCGTGATGTCGGCCATCAACTCCCACAACGTCGAGAAGTCGAAGTCGGAGAAGAAGAAGAAGGCCACGACCTAGACGAGCCACGCCAGGTCGCGTGGCTCGGACTCGAACAGCACCAGCCGCACGTCGGCCGCGTCGGGGATCTCGAACGTCACCCACCCCGCCGCGCACTCGTCTCGACCGAGGACCTTGTCCTCCTCGAGCCGCGGTCGCCGGGCCGGCACCGTGGACTGCCACCGGGTGCCGTCGGCCAGCTCGAGTGAGAACTGCGTCGGTCGGAGCCGGACGCCCGGTTCCCCGGCACACCCCTCCACCGACACCGCTGCGTAGCGGTGCCCGGGTGGCGGTGACCGCACCAGCCCGGCCGGCACCGGCCCGGGGTCCCACTCGCGCACGGTCACCCTGTTGCCCGGGCCGGTGAGAGCCTGCTGCCCGATCGCAAGCGCGGCGGGCGCCGCGGTCGTGCTCGTGGTGGGAGGAGGTGGCTGCGGCGCGGCGGCGTCGTCCGCCTCGCACGCGGCTGCCACCGCCAACGCGAGCAGGGCGAGGATCGCCCGTGCCCGCACCGTCAGTCCCGCGCGTCCCAGGTGGGGATGAGCCGGCGGGCGGCCCGGGCCTCGTCGACCCGGGCGACCGGCGTGCTGCGGGGCGCGGTGGCGGCCACTCCCCCACCGTCGGCCGCCTCGACGGCGATGCGCTCGAGGGCGGCGGCGAGTGCCTCCATGGTCTGCGGGCTCTCGGTCTCGGTGGGCTCGATCATGAGCGCCTCTTCGACGATGAGCGGGAAGTACACCGTGGGGGCGTGGAAGCCCTCCTCGAGGAGGCGCTTGGCCACGTCGACGGCCTTGAGGCCGTGCCGCCTCTTGAGCCCCGCCGTCGACGCCACGAACTCGTGCATGTTCGGCCGGTCATAGGGCAGGTCGTACACGCCGCGCAGACGGTGCCGGAGCCAGTTGGCATTGAGCACGGCGGCCTGGGCCACGTGGGCGAGCCCGTCGCCGCCGGTCGCGAGGATGTAGGAGTAGGCGCGCGCCAGAGCGAGGGCGTTGCCGTGCCAGGAGTGCACGCGGCCGATGGAGCGCTCCGGCGTCTCCCAGCTCCACTGACCGTCGGCGCCCTGAACAGGACGGGGTCCCGGCAGATACGGCGCCAGGCGCTCGCTCACCGCGACCGGGCCGGCACCCGGACCGCCGCCTCCGTGGGGCACGGCGAAGGTCTTGTGCAGGTTCATGTGCACGATGTCGAAGCCCATGTCGCCGGGCCGGGTGACGCCGAGGATGGCGTTGAGGTTGGCGCCGTCGTAATAGAGCAGCCCGCCCACCTCGTGCACGGCGGCGGCGATCTCGGCGATGTCCTCCTCGAACAGCCCGAGGGTGTTCGGGTTGGTCAGCATGATGCCGGCCACGTCGTCGTCGAGCCGTTCGCGCAGCGCGGCCACGTCGACACAACCCCGCGCATCCGACGGCACTGTGATCGTCTCGTAGCCACCCAGCGTCACCGACGCCGGGTTGGTGCCGTGGGCCGAGTCGGGGATGATCACCTTGGTGCGGGGCCGCCCCTTGTCGGCATGCCAGGCGCGCATGAGCAGCAGCCCGGTGAGCTCACCTGCGGCGCCGGCCGGGGGCTGGAGGGTGGCGCTGTGCATGCCGGTGATGCGGCAGAGCCGGTCGGCCAGGTCGCCGAGCAGGGCCAGCCAGCCCTGGGTGAGCGCCGCCGGCGCGGTGGGGTGGGCGTTGGCCAGCCCGGGGAGGCCGGCCGCCTCGTCGCACAGCTTGGGGTTGTACTTCATGGTGCACGAACCGAGCGGATAGGCGCCGAGGTCGACGGAGTACTGGCGATGGGTGAGACGGGTGAAGTGGCCGACCAGGTCGCGCTCGGAGATCTCGGTCACACCCAACTCGCCCTCGTGCAGGTGGGCGGCGGGCACCAGCTCGTCGGCCGACCACTCGGGAACCTCGGTGGTGCGGAACGACCACGCCGTGCGCCCCGGCGCCGACAGCTCGAAGATCGTCGGTTCCGTATCGCGCCCGACGACCGGCGCGCTCGACGCCCGGCCGCCCGGTGCCCCGTGGGCGATGGGGCCTCCCGGCCTGAGGGTGTCAGGAGTCACTCAGCGCACCGCCTTCTCGAAGGCGGCGACGTAGTCGTCGATCTGGGCGCGCGTCCGCCGCTCGGTCACGGCCACCAGGAGCCCGTCGCCGTACTCCTCGCCCGCAAGCGGCGCGCCGGCCAGGAAGCCCTCCTCGGCGAGGCGCTCGACGACGACGTCGGCCGCCACCGGCAGGCGCACGGCGAACTCCCGCAGCACCGGTGCCGACACCAGCGGCTCCACACCGTCGATGGCGAGCAGCGCCTCACGGGCGTACCGCGTGCCGCGCGCGCAGCGCAGCGCGAGCTCACGCAGACCCGAGGTGCCCAACCAGGCCAGCTGGATGGCGCAGGTCACGGCGATGAGCGTCTGGTTGGTGCAGACGTTGGACGACGCCTTCTCGCGGCGGATGTCCTGCTCGCGCGTGCGCAGCGTCGTGACATAGGCGCGACGGCCCTCGGTGTCGAGGGTCTCGCCGACCAGGCGACCGGGGAGGCGGCGGACGTGCTCCATCGTGCAGGCGAACAGCCCGAGATAGGGGCCGCCGAACGACATGGGCGTGCCGAAGGGCTGGCCCTCCCCCACCACGACGTCGGCCCCGTAGGAACCGGGCGTGCGCAGGAGGCCGGCCGCGACGGGATCGAAGGCGACGAGCACGAGCGCCCCGCGACGCCGGGCGGTGGCCACCGCCGCCTCCACGTCCTCCAGGCAACCGAGGTAGTTCGGGTACTGCAGCAGCACCGCGGCCGGCTCCTCCCCTGAGGTGGTGTTGGCGCCGATGTCGCCGCCAGGCCAGGCCGTGACGCCGTCGATCAACGGGATCTCGACCAGGTCGTGGCCGGTGCCGGCGGCGAAGGTCCGCATGACGGCCCGCCAGTTGGGGTGCACGCCCTGGCTGACCCACACCGTCTCCCGCCGGGTGGCGGCCACGGCCAGGTTCACCGCCTCGACGCACGCGCTGGCCCCGTCGTAGAGCGAGGCGTTGGCCACCGGCACACCGGCGATGCGGCTGATCAGTGTCTGGTACTCGAACAGGGCCTGCAGCACGCCCTGGGCCACCTCGGGCTGATACGGGGTGTAGGCGGTGA
This sequence comes from Acidimicrobiales bacterium, assembly GCA_035526015.1. Taxonomy (GTDB): domain Bacteria; phylum Actinomycetota; class Acidimicrobiia; order Acidimicrobiales; family DATLDH01; genus DATLDH01. The sequence continues at coordinate 18,907 of DATLDH010000008.1, read as the reverse complement.
CGAACTCCGATCGCGACGCCAGACTGCGGACGGCGGCGGGGATCTCGTGGTCGTAGGCGCCGGCGCCGGCGAAGCAGATGAGATCGGCGGCTGCATTGGCGCCGGCGAGCCGGCCCATCTCGGCGCTGGTGTCCGGCTCGCTGAGCCCGCCCGGGAGATCGAGCCCACCCGCCAGCCGCAGGGCGGCAGGCACGGCGTCGAACAGCTCGTCCAGCGACGACAACCCGATGAACGACAGCATCTCGGCCGTCTCGGCCTCGGTGTGGGGGATGTAGTCGGGCACGCGTCAGCCCTGCTTCCCGACGAACGGGGTGGCCACGACCGTGGCCGGCTCCCAGGTGCCGCGCATGTCGACCTCGACCTCGTCGCCGACGACGATGGACGGCGCCAGCAGTGCCAGCGCGATGCCGTGGCCGAGGACGGGTGAGAAGTTGCCACTCGTCACCTCGCCCACCGTGTCCGGGCCACGACGGACGGCATAGCCCCCGCGCGGTGGCCGCCGTCCGTCGAGCTTCAGGCCGCGGCGCTTGCGGTGGAGGCCGGCGGTGCGCTCGGCGTCCAGGGCCGCCCGGCCCCGGAAGTCGCCCTTGTCCCAGGCCACCACCCAGCCGAGGCAGGCCTGGAGCGGGGTGATGCCCTTGCCGAGCTCGTGGCCGTGCAGGGGGAAGGCGGCCTCCAGCCGCAACGTGTCGCGGGCGCCCAGGCCGGCCGGCGTCACGCCGGTGTCGAGCACCGCCTGCCAGAAGCTCTCGGCCGCCTCCACCGGGACCGCGCACTCCACCCCGTCCTCCCCGGTGTAGCCGGTGCCGGCGACGAGGCAGGGGGTGCCCTTCCACTCGAACTCGGCCACCGCGAACCGTGCCACCGTGGCCGCCTCGGGGGCGATCTCGGCCAACCGCCGGCGCGCGTCGGGCCCCTGGACGGCGATCACGGCTCGCGTCGCCGTCACGTCCTCGCCGCCGACGGCGTCGAGCACCCGCGCCGTGTTCGATGCGTTCGGCATCACGTCGAAAGCGCCGTCCGGGCGCCACCACACGATGATGTCGTCGACGACGGATGCGTCGTCGGGGTCGAGGAGGTGGGTGTACTGGGCCCGACCCTCTCCGATGCGGCCCAGGTCGTTGGTGAACGCCGACTGGAGCCGGTCGAGACCGTCGGCGCCGACCCGGACGGTGCCCAGATGGCTGACGTCGAATACGACCGCCGAGGTCCGGCAGGCCATGTGCTCGGCGATGGTGCCACCCGGGTACTGCAGCGGCATGTCCCAGCCGCCGAACGGCACCATCTTGGCCCCCAGGGCCCGGTGGGCCGCGTCGAGGGGCGAGGTGCGCACGGCGTCGGTCACGGAGGCCGACTCTACCGGCGTGGCCGGACCGCCTCCGTCGGGATCAGGCGGGGGTCGACCGGGCTCGGCGATGGCTCGGCGGGACGACGTCGTCGAAGCGCAGCGGCAACGCCTCGATGACCTCGGGCATCCCTTCCAGCGCCTCCTCGAGCCCGTGCTTGACGAGCAGGGCCAGGTAGTCGCGCTGGTAGAGGATCTTCACGTTGAGGTCGGGGTGCAGCTCCCGCAGGCGGCGGAGCTTGCGGTTCTTCTTGGTCACCAGCTTCTGGTTCAGCGTCGTGATCTCGATGTAGAGGTCGTAGCCCGGCAGATAGAAGTCGGGCCGGAAGGCCTGGGCCGGCAGGCCGGCCGCGTCCCATTCCAGGGTGAACTCGGTGGGCTCGTAGTCCCAGGCGATGCCGTAGAAGTCGAGCAGCCGCGCGAACTGTCGCTCGGAGTTGTGGGCGAAGCGGACCCGGTCGTGGGGCGGCTGAGCCAGGACTAGCTCCCGGTGCCGGCTCGCTGCGGGGCGGCGTCGCCCTCCTCGCCGGCCCCATCGCCGACCTCGCCCGCCTCGCGCCGCAGCTCGTGGATGGCGGCGTCGAGCTCGGAGACGACACCGGCCAGCGGCACGATGTTGAGCACGCCCTGGCCGCCCTTGAGCAGGTCGATGAGCGCCTCGTCGGAGCGGGCCAGCACCGAGCCGCTGCCATTGAGCACGAGGTTGGCGGAAGCCACGTCGCCGCCCAGGTCGTCCCGCAGGCACTGCAGGGCCCGACGGGCCGACTGCAGGGACACCCCGGCATCGAGGAGCTGCTTGATGACCTTGAGCTCGAGCAGGTCTCGGTAGCTGTAGCGCCGCTGGGTGCCACTGCCCTTGGCCTCGGTGATCGAGGGCCTGAGCAGGTCGGTGCGCGCCCAGTAGTCGAGCTGGCGATAGGTGATGCCCACCACGGAGCACACCTGGGGGCCGCGGAAACCTTGCTCAGTCAAAGGGGGAAGTCCTTTCACGACACCGTCGTAGTTACGGCGGTGTCGCCAGGGTAGGTCCACAGACCCTCCCCGTCAACGGAAGGTCGAGACCTAGCTGCTGAAGTCCTCCGGCCGAATCCCCTCGATGAAGTGGCGGAACTCGTCGACCAGCTCCTCTTCCTCCTCCTCGTCCTCACCCTCCACGGTGAGCATCCGGGGGATGATCCCGTCCTTGTCGAGGAGGCGCTCGGCCATGAAGATCGGGGCGTCGGTGCGGGCGGCGATGGCGATGGCGTCCGACGGCCGGCACGAGATCTCGTGCAGGCGGGTGCCCACCAGCAGGTGCATCTCGGCGAAGTAGATCCCGTCGCGAAGGTCGGTCACCACGACCCGCTCGAGGGTCGCTCCGAGGGTCACGAGCAGATCGCGCATGAGGTCGTGGGTGTAGGGCCGCGCCGTGGGCAGGCCCTTCATGGCCTGGATGATGGCCTGGGCCTCAGGTGTGCCGATGTAGATCGGCAGGAGGCGGCCCTGGCCCTCGTTCTCTCGCAGCAGGACCATGGGCTGGTTGGTAGCGACGTCCACCCTCACATCGTGGAGCTGCATACGAACCACCGCGGAACCCTACCCCCCGAAGAGCTCTCCGACGTACGCGTCCGCATCGGCGCGCAGGGTCGCCAGGTCGCCCGCCACGATGTGGTCGAGGTTGCGGTAGCGGCCGGCATAGTCGAGCCCGTAGCCGAGGGCGAAGTCGTCGTCGAGCGGGAACCCGACGAATCGCAGCGGCGTCGGCAACAGCCGCCGCCGGCGCCGATCGAGGAGCGTGCACGCCGACAGGCTGCGGGGCTGGCGGCCGAGGAGCTGGCCGATGAGGTAGTTGAGGGTGAGCCCGGTGTCGACGATGTCCTCCACCAGCACGACGTCGCGGCCGGCGATGTCGATGTCGAGGTCCTTCACGATGCGCACCCGGCCGCTGTCGGGCGCGTAGCTGGAGATGGCCAGGAAGTCGATCTCCACGTCGACGGTCACCAGGCGGGCGAGGTCGGCGAGGAACGGCACGCTGCCTTTCAGCACGGCGACGAGGACGACGCCGGCGGGGTAGGCGGCCGAGATCTCCCCCGCCAGCCGTCGCACCCCCGCCCGCAGGGCTTCGGGGGCCACGACGACGCGGATCACGCGCCGGTGTGATCTTTCAGGGCCTGGCGGAGGAGCGCGGCCCGCAGCCCTTCTCCCAGTGTGCCGAGCTCGGCCAGGGTCGCCATGGCCTGGCGCCGCGAGTCTGGGTTGCGCTGCTTGAGGAGCGGCATCACGACCTGCTCGAAGAAGCCGACCTCGCGCTCGGCGGCGTTCTTGTACATGCGCAGGTGCCTGGCCTCCACACCGAACTGTGCGAAGCCGGCGGCGAGCGTGGCGACGGTGAGGGCCTCGTCGTCGTAATACACGACGCCGGCCACCTTGCGGCCGGCCAGCATCCCGTACTTCTCCAGCTCCCGGACGCCAGGGGCCGGCAGGCCGCTCGCCTCCACCAGCTCCTCGATCGTCATGCTCACGTCGCCGCCGGCAGGTGCCGCCGGCCGCGGCGGCGGCGTCCGCACGACGCGCGTCTGGCGGGCGGGAGCCGACGTGGCAGCGGGGGGATCGGGCGCGGCCACCTCCGAGGGGCCGGCCGGTTCGGCCGTCGGCATGGTGGCGCCCGGCTCGTCCTCGGCGTCGGGCTCGGCCCCGGGTGCCAGGCGGCCCTTGATCACCTTGAGGGGCAGGAAGTTCTCGCGCTGCTGCTGCAGGATCCACCGCAGCCGCTCGACGTCGGTGTCGTAGAACTTGCGGTAGCCCGACGGCGTGCGCTCCGGATCGAGCAGACCCTGGCTCTCGAGGAACCGGATCTTGGAGATGGTGACGTCGGGGAACTCCTCCTTGAGCAGCGTCAGCACCTCGCCGATCGAGAGGTAGGCCCGCTCCCCCACCGGGGTCTCAGTCCCCGGGCCGGTCATGATCATCCGCACCGGCGGCGGCCAGGAAGACGAGCTTGAACTTGCCGACCTGCACCTCGTCGCCGTTGGCCAGTGGGCTCTCGTCGATGCGCTCGCGGTTGAGGTAGGTGCCGTTCAGTGAGCCGGCATCGCGCAGGACGTATCCGCCGCTGCTCCTGACGAACTCGGCGTGACGGCGCGACACCGTGATGTCGTCGAGGAAGATCTCGCTCTCGGGGTGTCGCCCGGCCGCGGTCACCTCGTTGTCGAGGACGAACTTGGATCCCGCGTTCGGGCCTCTCTTCACCACGAGGACACCGACGCCCTCGGGCAGCTCCTCGAAGGTGACGGTGAGCTCCTCGTCGGCGACCTCACCGGCCGACTCGACAGGGAGGAAGGTGATCGTCGTCTCGTCACCCTGGGCGAGGGCGTTGCCACACGACGAGCAGAAGTTGGCGCCGGCCGGGTTGCGGTGCCCGCAGCTGTTGCAGAACACGCCTCCCACGGTACTGGTCAATCGGAGATCAGGGTGCGGTAGGCCTGGGCGTCGAGGAGGCCGTCGACGGCCGACGCCTCGGCGGGCTCCACGACGCAGATCCATCCCTCGCCGTAGGGGTCCTCGTTGATGCGCTGCGGCGCATCGACCAGCTCCTGGTTGGCCTCCACCACGGTGCCGGCGACCGGGGCGAAGAGGTCGGACACGGACTTGGTCGACTCGACCTCGCCGAAGGCGGCGCCGGCGGCCAGTGCCGTGCCGGGCTCGGGCAGCTGCACGAACACCACGTCGCCCAATGCGTCCTGGGCGTAGTCGGTGATGCCGATCCTGACCCGGCCCCCCTCGGCGCGGGCCCATTCGTGGTCCGAGGTGTAACGCAGGTCGTCGGGCACGTTCATGGCCCGGGACCCTACCGGACCCGACTACCTCAACAACTCCCGGATGCGCCGCGAGAAGTCCTGGGCCAGGGTCCGCGCCTCGCGCTCGTCGGCGCCCTCGGCCCAGACGTGGGTCACCGGGTCCTCCGGGTCGGGCAGCACGAGCACCCACCCGCCGCCGATGTGGACCTTCACCCCGTCGACCAGCACCACCTCGTTGTCCTTCAGTTCCTCGATGAGGGTGCGCATGACCATGCCCTTCTGCTCCCACGGCGTGACCACGGTCTCGTGGGCGACATGGAACTCCGGGATCTGGCCGGCGACCTTGGAGAGCCGCACGCCGGTGCGGGCCAGAAGGTCGAGCACGTGCACGAGGGTGGCGGTTGCGTCGTACGCGGGCAGGAAGTCAGGGAAGATGAATCCCCCCTCCTGGCTGGCTGCGAACCCCACGTCTTCGTGCGACGCCTTGTCCATGAGGTCGGCCGAGGACAGCTTCGTCCAGCTGATGGTGCACCCGGCGTCGGCGCACAGCTCCTCGACCCGGGTCGAGATGGCGACGGGGAGCGCGACGCGACTGATGCCGTGGGTGGAGGTCATCAGCGACAGCAGGGCGTACAGCGAGTCGTCGTCGGAGAGCACGCGGCCCGAGTCGTCGATCAGGGTGATGCGCTCGCCGCCCGGATCGAGCACCGCCCCCAGGTGGGCGCCGGACGCCTTGACCAGCTCGCTCACCTTCTCCGCATGAGAGGCGCGGTCGAAGGCCGCTGCTCCTGCCGTCGCGGCGTACGGGTTCACGCTCAGCACGTCGGCGCCGAGCTTGGCCAGCACGTTGGGCATGACGAAGCTGGCCGAGCCGTAGCCGTAGTCGAGGACGACCTTGAAGGCGGCGTGGGAGATGAGGGCGGTGTCGACCGTGGCCATGAGGGCCTCGGTGTAGAACTCCAGGGCGCGGGCCGGGAAGCCGATGTCTCCCATCTCGCCGGCGCGGGCCCGGCGGAAGTCCTCCCGGTAGAACAACCGCTCGATCTTGCGGTGGGCTGTCTCGTCCAGGTCGATCCCCTCGGCGTCGAAGAATCGGATGGTCACCGACTGCGGGTCGCCCTCGCTGAGCCGCACGGTGATGCCGCCCTGGCCCTGGGTGGCGCGCACGTGGAAGCGCGTGACCGGCACCGTCGCCACCTCGAGGTCGGACACGTTGACGCCCGCCGCGTTCAGGCCCACCATCACGGCCCGCTTCAGGGCCCGGGCGGCGCGGCTCGAGTCGCGCGACGTCGTGACCGAGGCGCCCTTCTTCAGGGTCGTGGCATACGCCATCGCCACGCGCACGGCGAGCTCGGGGGTGATGTCGACGTTGGCCAGGCCCGACACACCGGCCCGGCCGAACAGGTGGCGCGCACCGCGTGACTCCCAGACGATCGAGGAGTTGATGATGGCGCCCTGTTCGACGGTCTTGAACGGGTAGACCTTCACATTCGGGTTGATCACGGCGTGCTCACCGACGAAGCACTCGTCACCCAGAACGACGCCCTCCTCACACCGGGCGCCGCGCCGCAGGTCGCACGCCCGTCCGACCACGCAGCCGCGCAACCGCACGGCGGGCCCGAGGTAGGCGTTGTCGTGCACGACGGCGCGCTCGAGGTAGGCGTCGGGGCCGACCCAGACGTTGGAGCCGAGCACGGTGTACTCGCGCAGGTGGGCACCGGCCTCGACCACGCTGTAGGCGCCGATCACGACGGGGCCCTGGATGCTCGCCTGGGGATGGACCTCGGCGCCCTCGCCCAGCCAGATCCCGTCACCCATGCGGAACCCGGGCACGTCGACGATGACCCGCTCGTCGAGGACGTCCTGGTGGGCCCGGTTGTAGGCCTCGAGGGTGCCGACATCCTCCCAGTAACCCTCCGCGACGTAGCCGTACAGCGGCTTGTTCGCGTCCAGGAGGGCCGGGAAGACCTCCTCGGAGAAGTCGACCTGCCTCGCGGCCGGGATGTAGTCGAAGATCTCCGGCTCGAGGACGTAGATGCCGGTGTTGATGGTGTCGCTGAAGACCTGGCCCCAACCAGGCTTCTCGAGGAAGCGCTCGATGGTGCCGTCCTCGTTGGTGATGACGATGCCGAACTCGAGTGGGTTCTCCATCGCCTTGAGGCCGATGGTGGCCAGGGCGCCACGCTCTTCGTGGAACTTCACGATCTCCGACAGGTTGATGTCGGTGAGCACATCACCGGAGATGACGAGAAAGCGCTCGTCGAGCTGCTCCATGGCATTGCGCACCGAGCCCGCGGTCCCGAGTGGCGATTCCTCGGTGGCGTAGACCATGTGCACGCCGAACTCCGAGCCGTCACCGAAGTAGGTGCGGATCGCGTTCGCCATGAAGGCGACGGTGACGACGATCTCCTCGAAGCCGTGCTCCCGCAGGAGCCCGACGATGTGCTCCATCATCGGCCGGTTGGCCAACGTCATCATCGGCTTCGGCTGGTTCGAGGTGAGCGGCCGGAGCCTGGTGCCCTCCCCACCCGCCATGATGACGGCCTTCATCGCTCCGACGATACCCGCCCCTCCCGGAGCGCACGGCGGGCCAGGGGTACGTAGGTGACGGCCGCGTACCAGCCCAGGGCCAGGCCGGGCACGGCGAAGAGCCACGCCAGCACACGGGCCTGATCGCTCCAGTCCACGTCGGCATCGGCGGCCAGGAAGAACGGGAAGGCGAACATCATGGCGAAGGTCCCGGCCTTGCCCGCCCACTGCACGTCGATGCGGGTCGCGCCCAGTGCCGCCAGCGCCAGGGCCGCCCCCGCGACCAGCGCCTCACGGCTGATGGCAGCAATACCCAGCCATGTCGGCACGGAGCCGTGCACGAGGATGGCGACCATTCCCACCCCGAGCAGGATGCGGTCCGCCGTCGGATCGAGCACCTTGCCGAGCGTCGAGACCTGGTTCCACCGCCGGGCGATGAAGCCGTCGACCCAGTCGGTCGCGCCGAGGCCGGCCAGCAACCACGCCGCCTGGTAGGGCTCGTCCTTGCCGAACAGGAGGTAGAGAAAGAGTGGCGCGCAGAGCAGTCGCCCCACGGACAGGACGTTGGGAACGGTGAGGACCCGCTCCTCGTTCACGCCGTCGTCGTTCACGTCACCCATTCTCGCCGCCTGACCTCGTAGAGCGCGATCGTGGCCGCCGCCGCGACGTTCAACGACCCCACCTTCCCGAGCTGAGGGATGTAGGCGACGAGGTCGGCGGCCTCGAGGGCAGCGGCGCTCACCCCGTGATCCTCGTGGCCGATGACGAGGCACACATGGCGCGTCAGCTCGGCCTCGGGCAACGGAACCGCTCCCTCGGCCAACTCGATGGCGACGACCTGGTAGCCGGCGTCCCGGGCGGCGGATACGGCCGCGACTCCTGTCTCGGTCTCGGTCCACTCGAGGTAGCGCTCGGTGCCGAGCGAGGTCTTCTGCGAGCGCGGGTGGCGCGGCGAGGTGGCGCCGGAGGCCAGCCACAGATGGTCGACGCGCAGCGCGGCGGCGGTGCGCACGATGGCGCCCGTGTTCCACGGGGTCTGCACGGCGTCGAGCACGAGGGCGAGGCGGCCTTCCGTGCGTTCCCGCCACGACCGGTGGAGACGCTTGAGGTCGGTGCCTCCGAGCTGCTTCACCGCTGTTGTACCTCGAGGAGGCGATAGCCCTTGTCGGCGGCGACCCGCGTCGTGGGGTGGCCCGTCTCTTCCAGCCACCGCTGCAGCGAGTCGCTGCCGAGGTGCTTCTGCACGACCAGCCAGGCCCGGCCGTCGGCACCCAGCCGGCCCAGCCATCTGGTCAGGAGCTCGTGCAGGGCCGGCTTCCCGATCCGGATGGGCGGGTTGGAGTAGATGGCCGAGAACATGGTGTCGGCCGGGATCTCGTCGGGCCTGGCGACGGTGAGGTTCTCCAGCCCGGCGGCCGCCGCGTTCTCCGCCGCCAGGGCAAGAGCCCGTTCGTTGACGTCGACGGCCCACACCTTGGCGTCGGGCGACCGCGCCGCCAGCGTCACGGCGATGGGCCCGTAGCCGCAGCCGAGGTCGAGGAGGTCGCCGGTGGGGGGTGCGGGGATGTGGCGGAGGAGGACGAGCGTGCCCCGATCGACCTCGTGGCCGGCGAACACGCCCGTCCCGGTGGCGAGGTCGAGGTCGAGGTCGGCGAGGTGCAGGTGCACCGTTCCGCGTCGCTCGGCCGACGCCGGCTGTGGGTCGAAATAGTGGCCGGCCACACCCCGACCCTACGATGCGGGCGACGGCGGGTTTGAGTGGGACCGGTGATGGCAATCTCTACGGCGACGGCGTCACCGCCGCGATCGAGGAGCACGGTTGAACATCAAGCTGTCGCTGTCGATGCCGAGAGACGAGTCGACGCTGCCCCTGGTGCGGCATCTGTGCAAGTACTCGCTCTGGGAGATCGGGGTCGCCCACGAGTGCGTGAGCGACATAGAGCTCGCCCTGACCGAGGCGTGCGCCAACGTCGTCGAGCACTCGACCCGCGACGACGAGTACGAGGTGCACATCGAGGTCAACCAGCTGCGCTGTGAGATCCGCGTCATCGACGCCGGCCACGGGTTCGACTTCGAGTCCCTCGGACAGGCCGACGCCGACCATTCGGCCGAGGGCGGGCGCGGCATCCAGCTGATGCGGGCCCTCGTCGACCGTGTGCGCTTCATCTCCGAGCCCGAGGAGGGCACGATCGTGCACCTCGTGAAGGATCTGGCCTTCGCCGGCGCCGCTGGACCGCCGTTCGCCCGCCGGCCGGCGCCACCCCGGCACGAGCCGTGGCCCGCCTAGGTCACCCGGTCGAGCTCCAGGGCGATCTCCACGGCCAGGTCGAAGGTGAGAGCGCGCGACGGTGAGGTCGTCCAGGCGCGGCTGTCCCACGTGTCGCCGCTGACATCGTCGCCCGCGTAAAGCAGCTGGGCGAACCGGATGCCACGGAACCGGGCCACGGCGAAGAAGGCGGCCGCTTCCATCTCGACGGTGATGCACCCTTCGGCCTTGCGCCGTTCGATCCGTCCCTTCGTCTCCCGGTAGAGGCCGTCGGTCGTCCACGTCATGCCCTCGCGGTAGGAGATCCCACGCCGCTCGAGCGCGGCCCGGGCCACGCCGACGCCGACCGGGTCGGCGTCGACGGTCCGGCTGGGAGCCATGTAGTGGTACGAGGTCCCTTCGTCACGGAGGGCGCTGGTGGGGATGACGATGTCGCCGGCCGCCAGCTCGGCCACCGCGCCCGCCCCGCCGCAGGCGACCACGGTCCGGGCGCCGAGGGCGATGGCCTCCTCCAGGAAGCCGGCCGCCAGTGGCGCGCCGACGCCGGGGTGGAACACCGCGACCTTGGCGTCGCCCCGGCCGATGGCGTGGATCGGATGGCTGCCATGGGCGGCCACCAGATGGGTGACGAGCTCGACGTCGTCGGACGCGACGATCTCTTCCAGCACCTCGGCGAAGAAGCACAACACGGCGACCGGGGGAATCGACCCCTGCCGCTTGCGGTAGACCTCGCCCGGCTCGATGAGTGCGACCGGGTCGGGGTCGAACTCCAGGATCGGTGCGTCGCCGCTCACGCCGGGAGGCTTGCCTCCACGGCGGCGACGAGGGCATCGTCGTCGGGCTGGACGCGGGGGTCGAACCGGGCGACCACCTCGCCGTCGGGTGAGATCAGGAACTTCTCGAAGTTCCAAAGGATGTCGCCGTCCCGGCCCTCGTTGTCCGGCACCTTGGTCAGCTCGGTGAAGAGCGGATGGCGGTTCTCACCGTTGACGTCGACCTTGGCGAACATCGGGAAGGTCACGCCGTAGGTCGTGGAGCAGAACGTGGCGATCTCCTCCGACGTGCCGGGCTCCTGGCCGCCGAATTGGTTGCACGGAAACCCGAGGACGGCGAAGCCACGGTCGGCGTAGGTCTCGTGCAGCGTCTCGAGTCCGGCGTACTGCGGCGTCAGACCGCACTTGGACGCCACGTTGACCACGAGGAGGGCCTTGCCCTTGTAATCGGCCAGGCTGGCCTCGGAACCGTCGAGGGCCTGCACCGGTGCGTCGTAGATGGACATCGTCTCTCCCCCGGTCGCGATCGAGCGGCCGCGAGCATGGCAGGCGGCGGCCCGCGATGCTCACTCGACCAGATGCGGGTGGAGGCGGCGGAGGCGGAGTGACTCCCTCCAGCCCAGGTCCGGCAGTGCCATGAGGTGAAGGTCCGGGAACGCCGCCGCCAGCCGCTCGACGCCGTCGGCCGTGATCCGGGTGCCGCGCAGGTTGAGGAGCGTCAGGTCGCGGAAGGAGCGCACCGCATCGATCACCGCGTCGGTGACGGCGGTGTCGGCGAGATTGAGGTGGCTGAGCTCGGCCAGGTGGGTGATCGACCCGATCCCGCGGTCCGTGACGGCGGTGCCGGCCACCGAGAGGTCGTCGAGACGGTGCATGTCGGCGAGGTGCACCAGGCCGGCGTCGGTGACCCCGGTCGCGCCGAGGTCGAGTAGTCGCAGCCCGGTGAGCGGTGCCAGGTCGGCCAGGTCGGCATCACCCACCGGCCGGCCGTAGGCGCTCAGTCCCCACAGGTCGTCCGGAGCCAGCCGCTGGAGGGGGCGGAGATCGGTGGCGTCGGCGACGCGGAGGAAGAGCGGCTCTCCCGGGCGCCACATGACAGCGTGGATGCCTCCGCCTCGCGCGAAGCCGAGACGCCAGAAATACTCGAGCTGGATTTGGGCCTCGGGGCCGCCGTCGTGGCGGTCGGCGCGCTGCAGCCGGTGGTCGTAGGCGGCACGCGACACGGGATCGGCGAGCACTTCCCATGCCTCGTTGAGGCGCCGCATCCGCTCGGCGGCCCTGGCCCGGTCGTCCTCGGACGCCTGCATGTGGAGGTCGGGGTGCCAGTGCCGGGCCAGCCGGTGGTACGCACTCGCCAGGACGTCGGCCGGTGCGTCCGGCTCGACCCCGAGCACCTCGTAGTAGCTCACCGCCCTGCAGTATGTCGGCCATGAGAAAGCTGGCCGACTACGGACGCGACGACCATCCCGACGACGACCCCGAGCGCGCCCAGGTCGCGTGGGCGGTCGCGCTGCTCGACGACTGCGACGAGTGCGCCGACCTCCGCGTCGAGCTCACCCTCGAGCCCGCCGGCCGACCTGGCACCGGCGTGGTGAGCCATCTCTCGGTCGCCACGGCCCGCCGGCTGCGGGCGGCCCTGGCGACTGCGCTCAAGGAGCTCGGAGAGCCCCCCGGCTGATGGGGGTGAGTCGGATCAGTGCCACTTCTGGTGGGGGTACTCGGGAGGCGTCTCCTGCGGCGGCCGTTTGGTGTACATGGTCACCGTGCCGTCGGTGACGAACGGCTTGACCTCCGAGGTCGGCCACTCCCCTGGGAGGTACCGCTTCCCACCCTCCACGTAGCGGTACATGCCGACGCCCTCGTTGCCGACCTCGTCGGGGCCCTGCGCGTTCGGGTCCCACCAGATCTCGGTGGTGTCGTCGTACTGGACGTAGTCGTCCCACTCCCAGATGCCGTGACGCCCCCATGAGCTGAACGAGGTCGTCACGAAGCCCTGCCCGGTCGGCGGGTACCGCCACAGTCCGTCGCGCACGGTGAACGGGTTCAGGTTGGGGCCGGCCATGTGGATAGCGGTGGCCATGATGAACGGATTGGAGTAGATCACGCCGTACTGATTGTCGGCCGTGGGGGGCCGGTTGTAGGCCCACACGTGGAGCTTGTAGGCCTCGGCCTCCTGCTGCACAACGCGCGCCGGAAGGTAGGACACACCGAACGCATGCGACCACTGTGTCCGGTCGTAGGTGCGGGCGAAGAGCGTCGTGTCGGTGAGCGCCGAGCCGGTGATGATCCACTCCGGGTGGTAGTTCTGCTTGGTCGCCTCACTCGTCCAGATCGCCGGCGTGATGAAGTCGCCGGCGAAGATCACGCTGGTGACACCGTCGCTCTTGAGTTTGGCAATGAGGGTTGTCGACTGCTCCTGGGCCTCCGCCAGCTTGCTCGAGTACTCGAGGCGGGTCTTGAGCTGGACGCCCCACTTCTCCTTGAGTGTCCGCTCGAAGTAGTCGATGCCCGGCTTGTAGGCCTTCTCAGGCGTCTCGTAGTAGAGCACGCCGAAGACGCGCTTCTGTGTCGTCATGGCGGCGTCGCCGGCGTACTTGGCGGGACGGTCCTTGAGGCGCTTGCCGATGTACTCGGCGCGATGCACGTAGCCCTGGTTGGAGGCCATGAGCGTGCCACCCCAGACATACGGTGCGCGCTGCGTGTAGAAGTCCACCGGCTGGGACGTGGTGCAGACGCAGACGACCTTGCGTGCCACCAGCTCGTTGACATAGGCGTTCGACGTCGGTGCGCCGATCGATGCAAACGCCTTGTACTCGGTGGCGACCTTGATGGCATCGGCCCTCGACGTGGCGTCATCGGCGGTGTCGCCGGTGCCGTTGAACTCGATGATCTTGATCTTGCGGCCGTGGAAGTCGTAGTGGTCGTTGAAGTAGTTGATGTAGTCCATGAAGGTGGCCTTGACGTCCTCCGGCCTGTTGTTCGCTCCGGCCGCCGTGAGGGCGGCGTCAACAGCGGGATCGACCTTGGGCCGGTACCAGACGACGGTGATGGTGTCCTTGGTGACGCCCTGGTAGGTGGACCCGCCGTTGTTGGCCGAGGTGTACACCGGCATGCACGGGGGCGCATAGCGGGTGGGCACCCGGATGCGGCCCGTGGCCGGGTCGCAGTCAGGACCGACCTTGCCCGTCACCGGGAGCGGGGCGTTACCGGTCGAGGCGTTGCCGCCGATGGTCGCACGGCGCCCACCGCCACCGGTGGCCGGTCCTCCCCCGGCACCGACCGTCACCCCGGGCCCGGCCCCGGTGGTCGTACCCGGCTCACCCCCGGCCACGGTGTCACCGGGCGCCACGACCGAGCCGTCGGCCGCGATCACGGCGCCCGTGTCCCCGGCGGCGGTGTCGAGCGTGTCGGTGGCCTGACGCTCGCCGGGCAGGAAGGCAACGACCAGCACCACGGCCACGACGGCGGCGATGAACGGCTGGTACCGACGGAGGCCGGCGGCCACGTCGCCGAGGGTCATCTGTCGCCACTGGTCCATGACGTGCTCCTTCTCTACCGGGTGCCGCTCGGGGCGGCCTTGGCGGGCTGCTTCTTCTTCACGGATCGCTTCTTCGTGCCGGTCGCCGAGAGAGCCCCGGAACGGGCGATGGCCACGTCGTCGGTGCCGAGGTACGAGGCCACCACCTCCGGGTGGTTGACGACCTCGCTGGGGGCGCCGGTGGTGACGACCTGGCCCAGGTCGAGGGCCAGCATGCGGTCGGAGATGCTCGTGACCAGCGGCATGTCGTGCTCGATCACCAGGAGGCTGGCGCCTGTCGCGTCCCGCACCCGGCGCAGCAGCGGGCCGAGCGCCTCGGTCTCGCGCTGGGCGATGCCCGAGGAGGGCTCGTCGAACAGGATGACCTTGGGCTCGTGCGCCAGCACGCAGGCGAGGTCGACGATGCGGCGACTCCCCGTCGAGAGCTCGGAGACGAACTTGTCGGCGAACGCCCCCAGTCCCATCAGGGCGACCAGCGCCTCGACCCTCTCCGCCACCTCCTGCTCGGAATCCAGGACGGCGGGGAGGTGAAGGGCGGCGGCCACGGGATCGCGCACCGCCACCTGTCGTTCGAGGGCCAGGGCGATCGTCGAACGGACCGTCAGCGCTGGGAACAGGCGCGCGTCCTGGAACGAGCGGCCCAGGCCGCGCCTGGCCCGGCCGTCGGGGCCCAGGGCGGTGACGTCCTCCCCGGCGAGGGTGATGCGGCCCTCGTCGGGAACGACGAAGCCCGAGACGATGTCGAACAGCGTCGTCTTGCCCGCCCCGTTCGGACCGATGACGCCGAGGATCTCGCCGGCGTGCAACTCGAACGAGACATCGGCGACGGCCTGGATCCCGCCGTAGCGGCGCGACACCTCGGCCACCTCGAGGACGACGGCGTCGCCTGGTGCGGCTCCGGCGGTGGTGGTCGGCTTCGTCCTCCTGCGCCGGACCGGCGCCCCGTTGTTCCGGGCGCCGTCCATCGATCCCGCACCCTCGAGGAACACCGACCGGAGGATGTCGGGCCGGCCCAGGAGCTCGCGCGTCGGGCCCGAGAACCGGATCTCGCCCTTCTCCATGAAATACGCGGTCTCCGCCAGGGTGAGGGCGACGTTGACCGACTGCTCGACGAGGATGATCGTCGTGCCGCGGTCGCGTATGGCGCGCACGATCCCGAGCAGCTGCTCGACGATGATGGGCGCCAGGCCCAGTGAGAGCTCGTCGATCATGAGCAGCCGAGGCTTGGCGATGAAGGCCATGGCGAGGGTGAGCATCTGCTGCTCGCCGCCCGACAGGTTCGCCCCTGGCTGGTCCCACCGCTGGCGGAGCACCGGGAAGTACCCGAGTGCTTCCTCGGTCGCCATGGCGATGTAGGCCTCGTCCCGCTGGTACAGCCACCCGGCGATGCGGATGTTCTCGGCGACCGTGAGGGTCGGGAAGACACCCTTGCCGCCGGGCACCTGCACGATCCCCCGCGCCGCGACCTCGTGCGGCGGGGCGTAGGTCGCGTCCTGGCCGTCGAACACGATGGCGCCGCCGCTGGCCTCGACCAGGCCGGAGATGGCCCTGAGCAGCGTCGACTTGCCGGCGCCGTTGGTACCGAGGAGGGCGACGATCTCGCCCTCGTCGACCTCGAAGTTCACTCCGAACAGGACCTGGACCTTGTCGTAGGCCACGTCGAGGTCCTTGACCAGCAGGAGCTTCGTCTCGCCCCGGCGCCGGGCGGCCAGGACCTCGGACTGGGCGACGGCCGAGGCCCGGACCTTGTCGATGTCGGCGGCCACGAACGACCCCGCCGACGCGATCACGAAGGCGCCGATGAGCAGGACGGGAGCGAGCATGGCCACCGCCATGCGCGGGCCGAGGGAATCGGCCAGGGCACCGACGATGCCGAGGACCGGCAGGCCCATGAGGGTGTAGAGCGAGCCGATGGAGAAGCCCATGGCGCGGGCCTTGGGCGGCAGCACCAGCGAGAGCGTGCCGAGGATGCCAGGTAGCACGACGGCCAGCGCCGCCGTCGTGAGGACGTGCATGGCGATGGCCGATGGCAGGTTGGGTGCGTAGGCGAAACCGACGATGCAGGCCGCTATCAGGCAGCCGTTGATGGCGAGGAACTTCAGGACGAGGTCGGGTCGACGGGCCCCGAGCCGGGCCGCGATGGGCACGCCGACGGCGAGCCCCAGGAGGACGCCGGGCTCGGCGCCGGCGCCGATGAGGCCGCGTTGGAAGTCGTTCCTGCCCCAGACGTCGTCGTAGACGATGGCGTACAACGACTGGATGCCGATGATGGCCGCGGCGAGGAACGGCAGCGACCAGAAGATGCGCTTGAGCGTCTGGACCTGGTTGACGATCCGCCAGCTCTCGCCGAACGAGGGTGGGATCTCCTCGGTCGCGGCCGTCTCCTCCGACGCCCCCATGGCGATGCGCTCGTGGTACCCACGGATCGGGTCGGGCAGATGGCGGAGGGTCAGGTACACCAGCACCGCGGTGGGGACCCAGAAGATGAGGAACGGCACCCGCCATCCGAAGAGGTGCGACAGCAGGCCGCCGACAACAGGTCCGGCGATGAGGCCGACACCGTTGGCCGCCTGGTACAGGCCGTAGACCTTGGTGCGCACCGCCGGCGGGTAGTAGTCGGCCAGGAGCGACCGGTGGGTGGGGTCGTTCACGGCCCGGCCGATGCCGGTCATCGACCTGGCGATGATCAGCACCGCGATCACCGGCGCCACGCCGGTGACGAGGGTGAACGCTCCCCAGACGCCGGCTCCGACTGCCGCGATCCGCACACGTGGGAACCGGTCGGCGTAGTAGCCGATGATGACCTGCGAGCCGAGCGCCACGGCCGACACCAGCGCGACGACGGAGAGGATCCCCTGGTTGTCGAGGCCGAAGGCGTCGCGGATGGTGGGCGTCAGCACCGCGAACGCGCTGCGGTCGAGCTCGTCGACGGCGTTGAGGCCGAAGAGCAGCAGGATCGGCGTCAGGGAGGCGCCGCCGGTGATGGCGAGCAGCCGCCGTCTCACGGGCCACTCCCCGCCGTGACGAGGGTTGGAACCTCGATCGGCACCGCCGACGTCGTGCCGGCGACGCTGTCGGGCTCGACCCGGATGTCGGCCACGAAGCTGGGCACGACGAGCCCCCTGCGGCGGGCGACCCAGCGCAGGTACCGGTCCCTCAGCCCGTAGAGCACCGATCCGAGGCCACCTGGGAGCACGAGCAGCACGAACACCAGGCCGATGCTCGTGGCCGACAGCTGGATCAGCGGTTGGATGGCTCTCGGCGCCTCGGCGCTGAAGTAGTGGATGCCCTTGATGAAGGCCGCACCGACCAGCACCCCGGGCACCGACGCCAGGCCGCCGATGACGGCCATGACGAAAACGCGGAGGCTCTCCTCGGGCAGGTACGCGCTGATGCCGAGGGCCTGCTGGTGGTGGACGAAGAGCCCGCCGGCGAATGCGGCGATGAAACCCGAGAGGGCGAAGCCGGTGAGCTTGGCGGCAATGGCGTTGACGCCGTAGGCCTGGGCGCCGCGCTCGTTCTCCCGCACCCCGATGAGGACGCGCCCGGTGCGACTGGTGCGGACGCCGCGCACGGCCCAGGTGATGACGATGAGAGACGCGAGGCACAGGTAGTAGTACCGGACCTCGGTGTGGATGGCGACGCGGCCGAACAGCGCGGGCCGCTCGATGCGTCCGGTGGGCAGCCAGTGCACGAACTCGGGATTCAGGAACCAGCTCGAGGTGGCCAAAGCGAAGGCCAGGGTGGTGACGGCGAGGAACAGGCCTCGTATCCGCAGAGCGGGCAATCCGATGGCGATGGCGGCCGCTGCGCCCGCCAGTCCCGCCGCCACCGCCGCGATCGACAGGTCCCAGTGACGGGTCGCGGTCAGGTAGCCGGCGACGGCCGCGCCGATGGCGAAGAAGCCGACCTGCCCGAGGCTCACCTGGCCGGCCCACCCGGTGAGCACGACGAGGGAGATGCCGAGCATGCCGTAGATGAACATCGACGCCACCAGGTTCACGCGACTGCCAGGCATCCATGCCGGCAACAGCACGAGGGCCCCGAGCAGGAGCGTCACGAGCCCGCGCCTGGCCCACACCACCTCGGGGATCCCCATCAGCTCGCGGGGCGTCTCCCTGACGACCTGGGCCGACTGCCAGCTCGAGCTCTCGCTGTCGTCGACGCGTGAGGTGCGCCCCCTGCGCTGCAAGAGCAGTGCGCCGATCACGACCAGGAAGAGGACGGGGTCGATGAGCAGGTTGCGACCGGTCGACCAGATGATCGACTGCTCGATGACCCCGATCCCGACGGCGGCCACGAAGATGGTCGGCAGGCGCTCCATGCGCCCGATGACGCCGGCGGTCAGCGCGCGGAGGAGGATGCGAGGGCCGAGCACGCTGCCGAGCGGAAGGCCGATGACCCCGGCGCGCAGGATGATCGCCATCGTGGCCAGCACCGTGGCCACGACCCAGACCACGGTCTGGATCCGCTTCACGGGCACGCCGAGCAGGGCGGCCCGGTCGGCGCTGTCGGCGCTGGCGCGGATGGCGAGCCCGACGTTGGTGTAGCGGAAGAACGCCATCAGGGCGGCGATGGCGAGTGGGACGGCCAGCATGGCGATCACGGCGTTGCCCTGGAAGCGGATCGGGTCGATGGTGAAGGTGAAGTCGAACGGCGACGGGAACGTCTGGGGCGGGG
>DATLDH010000006.1:0-3021 GCA_035526015.1 Acidimicrobiales bacterium | reverse complement strand
GGCGTGCGCGTAGCGGCGCACGGCCATGGGCGGTACCGACCGCCACGCGCCGGTGGCTGCGTCGTACAACTCGGCAGTGGGAGTGGCCTCGCCCGCTGTCGCGCCGCCGGCCACCAACACCGAGCCGCCGGTGACGACAGTGGCGGTGTGGGCGGACCGGTTGGCGCTCATGGGGCGAACGTCGCTCCAGGACCCGCTGGCGTTCGCGCCGCCGGCGGGGTCGAACACCTCGGAGGTGGCCACGACACCTGAGACAGCGCCGCGGTCTCCGCCGGCGACGAGAAGTTTGCCGCTCGGCATCAGCGTGGCCGAATGCCCTTGGCGCGCCACCGCCGTCGGCGCTGCCCTCACCCAGCGCCCGAGCAGCGGGTCGAAGATCTCGACAGTCGCCAAGACTTCTTGAGCAAACCCCCCGGTGACAAGAACCCGGCCGTCGGCCAGGAGGGTGGTGGTGTGGCTTTGCCTGGCCTGGTTCATCGGCGCGGCCGACGCCCATTGCTCGCTGGCCTCGTCGTAGAGCTCGACGGTGTTCTGCGGCTTGCCCTCGAAGTGCGACCCACCGGTGACCAGAACACGCCCGCATGGATAGGCCGGCGGGGCGGTGTGATCGACACACATGGGCGGCATCAGGACCGTACCGACGGCGTGATCGGTGGCCATCGGCGCAGTGAGACGCCATTGGCCGGGCGCCGGAGCGGCGGCGGCACGAAGCGGTGGCACCACCCCGGGAAGCGAGGCGGCGACGGCGCACACGAGGGCGGCCAGCGGTACGGCGACGCGATGTCGTCTCATCGTCGTGCCCCAGTGCGAGCAGCCGAGGTAACCGATCGGGGCGTTGTCGTGGTGCGCGGCGTCTGCGAGTGCCGGTACGGCCGAGCTCTGGCCCAGCGGGCCTCGAACGCATCGGCCTGCACCCGGGCGAAGCCCTCGTGCTCGACCACCAGGACGGTCGGGTAGTCGTTCTCGACCGAGCCCTTGTAGGTGAGCGCTACGAGGCAGACGCTGCGGTCGACGAGCACCATCTTCATGGGAACGTCTTCGCTCACGCGGACCTCCAGCCCCGCTTCGATGTATGCCTCTCGCTCCTCGCGGTAGGCCGCCCAGCGCGGTTCCTCGAGCAGGGCCAGCGGGACCAGAGAGCGGCACGCCACGCCGCGGGCCAGCACGGCGAGGGCCTCAGGATTGGGCGATCCGGGGGTCACCGAGTACGGCGGGCGATCGAACATGAGCACCTCGTCGGTCGCTGCCCTGAGGATCTCGTTGAACACCACCATCACCTGCGACGGCGCGTCGATGCGATGGACGTAGGGCAGCGCCTCGGCGGGGTTCTGGGGCGCCATCTGAGCCAAGGCTTCGCGCGCCTCCTCGGCGGTGGAGTTGAGCGCTCGGAACCGCTCGGCCATCGTGGCCTTCAGCCGGTCGACCACCTCATCGGCAGGCGGAGCAGACCAGAGCGCGCCAGATCCAGGCAGCTGGAAGGCCAGGCGCTTGCGACTGAGCGTCTCGAGGACCGGGTAGACGTTGGTGCGGCCGAGCTCGCAGTGTTCAGCGACCTGGCGAGGGTTGGCCGAGCCCAACTGCAGCAGCCCGAGGAGAACGCGCGACTCGCTGCCACTGAGCCCGAGCTGCTCGAACATGCGACCAAGTTCCTCGGCAGGACGAGCCGAGGATCCGTCGTCGCCCATTGCGTGCTCGTTCAAATTCTCGTGCCGTCTGCCAACCACCGGTCGGTCCCGCCCTTCGCTTGCTGCTGATTGTACTACTCAGCGCGAAATAATCAAGTTGGCAAACTTACTACCGCGAGTACACGTCGGGTGGTGCACAATGGAGCGTGCGGCTGGCGATAGCGGGCAAGGGTGGCGTCGGGAAGACGACGATGTCGGCCGTGCTGGCTCGCGTGCTTGCTCGGCGTGGCCATCGGGTAGTCGCCATCGACTGCGACTCCGACCCGCACCTGGCTATGAGCATCGGGCTCGGCACCGATGCTGCGGTGGCGATGCGCCCGCTTCTCGACACCGCCAGTCGGTCAGCGGCCAGCGAGGCGACTGCGGCCGCGCCCGTCCAGCTCCTCAACCGCCACGGGGTGACCGCCCCCGACGGGGTGGCCCTGATGCTGGCGGCCCGCATCGCCCGGCCCGGCGGCGGCTGAACAGGCGTCTCCCACGTCACGGTCCGTGACTTCCTCGATCGTGCCGAAGCGGACCTGCCAGCCACAGTCGTCGTCGCCGACATGGGTGCCGGCCTTGAGCACCTGTCGTGGGCGGGTGGCACAGTGCGCCACGTCGACCTGCTCCTGGTGTGGTCGAGCCCAACCGCAAGACGATGCTGACCGCGGCCCGCACCGATCACCTCGCCCGTCAACTCGATGTCGCCCGGGTGGCCCTAGTGGCCAACCGAATCGGTGGCGCCGAAGACGAGGCGCGGATGAGGGCCTTCGCTGCGGAGCTGGGCAGAGACCTTGTCGCCGTCGTGCCCGAGGACGAGGCGATCGATCGAGCTGACCGGTCGGGCCAGTGTGTGCTCGACATGGCACCGGATTCGCCTGCGGTACAGGCTCTCGAGCGGCTGGCGTCAGACCTCGAGGATCACCTCATCGGCTGCTCTCCTGTTTCGGGCGGGGTCAAAGAGGCCTGACGAAGCGCTGAAGATCGGAACCCGGCGCGGGCAGTACAGCTCCTCGGCGCCGGGGCTCTAGTGCAGGGCGCTGGTGCTGTCGCCGATGGCCGGATGCCTGCCCGTCCTCCAGATGGGCGCTGCGCACTTGGCGAGAACGGAGGCCGTTCGACGAATCACGGCTGACCGCCGACCTTCGCTCCGAGGGCGGCGTGCCCACCGTTCTCGCCGTGGGAGATCGAGGTGACCAACTTCGCGCAAACCCTGCGCGGCTGAAGCCGCCCTCCGGGCGACGCCGACGTCGGCACCTTTCGTGTGGAGAACGCCGGCGGTAGAGGTCGGGGCCATCGTCTGTCCGTGACTGCACCTCCCACCTCTCCCGATGTACCGGGCGCCCGCAACTGAGAA
>DATLDH010000159.1:0-6830 GCA_035526015.1 Acidimicrobiales bacterium | reverse complement strand
GAGGCCATCTCGACCCCCACCCCGCGCCTGCGGTGGCTCGTCGGTCAGGGGGCCGAGCGAAACATCGCCAACCGGCGAGCCATGACGGACGAGGAGTGGACGCGCATCTGGAACGCACCCACTGCCGAGTACATGGCCGTGCTCTTCGCCGAGCCCTCCTAGGAGCAGCAGCCGGGCGCCGCCATCTCGACGTCCTCGAGCACCGTGTAGATCTCCCACGCACCATCGGGCGCGTCGACCCAGACCTTGTCCTGGAGGGCGAAGCAACACGTGCCGCTGTCATCGACGGCATCGACGCCCTCCTCCGACAACCGGGCCTGGGTGGCGCGGACCTCGTCGGTCGAGAAGACCTCGACGCCGAGGTGGTTGAGCCTGGCCTCGGCCGCGGGCTGCTCGAACAGCACCAGCTTGAGCGGCGGGTCGGCGATGGCGAAGTTGGCGTAGCCCGGCTTCCGCTTGTTCGGCTCGGTCTGGAACAGCTTGGAGTAGAAGGCGACGGCTTCGTCGACGTCGGGGACGTTCAGGGCGAGCTGGACACGGGACACGATGAGCCTCCGGTAGATTGATGGTCGTCGATCCGTTACTCTATCGACGTATCGACATCTGTCAATACGAAATCTGGGAGTGCGCATGACCACGGAGAGCTGTTGTGCCGATCTCGGAGCGGCGGTCACCGATGGTCAGGCGGCCGACCTGGCAAGGGCTTTCGCCGCCCTGGCCGACCCGGTCCGTCTCCGGCTGTTCGCCCTCATCGCCGACGCCGGGTGCGCGTGCTCGTGTGATCTGGTCGAGCCCGTCGGCAAGAGCCAGCCCACGGTGAGCCACCACACCAAGGTGCTGGCCGACGCCGGCCTCATCACCGGCGAGAAGCGCGGCCGCTGGGTCGACTGGTCGGTCGTGCCGGAACGTGTCGCCCAGCTCAGCGCGGTGCTGACGCCCTAAGAGCAGACGCCGGTCAGCAGGTCGGGGTTGACGACGGTCGGCGGCTCGCGCCGAAGGGTGGCCTGCTCGAAGGCGTACGCGTACGACAGCAGCCGCGGCTCGCTCCACGCCGTGCCCGCGAAGGTGATGCCGCCGGGCTCGGCGCCGTCGTAGCCGGCCGGCACGGCGACGCTCGGGTAGCCCGCTGCCGCGCCCATGGCCACGAAGTTGGCGCGGGGCCCGACGATGGCGGCCACGTCGTTCTGCTCGAGCCACCCGTCGAGCACGGCCCTGGTGGCGGCCACGAACGGGATGGCAAGGGCCATCAGGTTGCCGTCTCCGGCGGAGGCGTCGGACGCGACGAGCAGGTCCTGGCCGTACTTCACCTCGTCGGGGTGGTCGTTGTTGTAGAGCACGATGCCGGTCAGGTCCTTGACCGGCAGGCCGGCACCGGCCTCGGTCGCCAGGTACCGGTTCAGCCCGTACTTGAACTCGTTGGGGATGAAGGTGAGCTCGGCGACGGCAACCGTGTCGATCGTGCTGGCCTGGGAGATCGGCACCATCACCGCCCCCATGTCGGTCAAAGTGGCGATGGCGTCGTCGACGACCGGGTCGGAGTAGTCGGGGTCGTAGCCGAGGCGCACGCCCTTCAGCGAGTCTTTCCGCAGGCCGGCCACATAGTCGTTGCCACGGGGCAGATGCTCTGCGCTCACCGATGTGACCGGATCGCGTGGATCGGGCCCGACCATGGCGCCGAGCATGGTGGCGGCGTCGGCGACCGACCGCGTCATGGGCCCGGCGGTGTCGAAGCTGGCCGCCAGCGGGATGATGCCCGTCCGGCTCACCAGCCCGACCGTGGGCTTCACACCGACGAGGCTGTTGGCGTCGCTCGGGCTGAGGATGCTGCCCTGGGTCTCGGAGCCGACCGTGCCGGCGGCGAAGGCCATGGAGCCGGCGACACCTGAGCCGGAGCTCGACCCGCTGGGGTCACCCATCGTGTAGGCGTTCACCACCTGGCCGCCCAGGGAGCTGTAGCCGTTGGGCATGGTGAGCGACACCCAGTTGGCGAACTCCGACAGGTTGGTCTTGCCCAGGATGACGGCGCCGGCGGCGCGCAGGTTGGCGGTGACGGTCGCATCGAGCTTCGGCCGGTTGCCGGCCAACGCGATCGAGCCGGCGGTGGTGGGGGCGTCGCTGGTGCCGATGTTGTCCTTCAAGAGGACGGGGATACCGTGCAACGGCCCCCGTACCTTGCCGGCGGCCCGCTCGCGATCGAGGCGCGCCGCCTCGGCGCGCGCGTTGGCGTTCAGGTGGCGGACGGCGTTGAGCTTGGGCCCGGCCCGGTCGAACGCGGCGATGCGGCGCTCATAGGCCTCCACCAGTCGCACGCTCGTGAGCACGCCCCGCTTCAGCGCCGTCTGCAGCTCGGCCATCGTGGCGCGGTTGAGGTCGACGCCGCCGACGCTCGCCAGGCAGTCTCCAGTCGCGGCGCGCGCCGTCATCGGCACGACGCCGAAGCCGGCAGCAGCAACCACGGCGGCCAGCACGGCGATGCAGGTCCTCTTCCCCATGGCTGCACCCCCCTGATGACGAAAGCGTACCGACCGCATATCGTGACGGCGCAACCGACACAGGAGGAAGGTCGTGCCCGCGTTCCCGAGCATCACCCATGTCGCACTCACCGTCAGCGACCTGTCGAAGAGCCGCCCCTGGTACCAGTCGCTGTTCGGGACCGACCCCGTCATCGACGAGGACACGGGGCCCTTCCACCACGTCGTCTGGTTCACGGGCTCGACACTGGTCGGCATCCACCAGTTCCCCGACCGCGCCGACGGGGCGTTCGACGAGCGCCGGCTCGGGCTCGACCATCTCTCCTTCGGCTGTGCCAACCGGGCCGAGCTCGATGAGTGGGGCAAGCGCCTGGATGAGCTCGGCATCAGCCATGGCGGCATCGTCGATGCACCGTACGGGTCGGGCATCTCATTCCGCGACCCCGACAACATCGCGCTGGAGTTCTTCGCTCCGCCGGGCTGAGCGCGGGCGAGGCCATGTCGGTCAGCGACCATTACGAAGCGGGCGGGCCTTACGCCAAGGTGATGGCGGCGCTGGACGCCATCGCCCCGGACGGCGGGCCGGTCACCGTCGCGCAGCTCACCGGGTTCGACGACTTCCACACGGCGGGGAGGTTCGCCACCGTGCGGATGGGCGACCTGCTGGCGCCCTCGGCCGCTGACACGGTGCTCGACGCCGGATCTGGCATCGGCGGCCCAGCCCGCTACCTGGCCGACAGGTTCGGTTGCAAGGTCATCGGCATCGACCTGACGCCGGAGTTCGTGCAGCTCGGCCGCGCCCTCAACGAGCGGACCGGCCTCAGCGACAAGGTGGACCTGCGCGTCGGCGACATCACGGCGACCGGCCTGGCGGATGGGTCGGTCGACCATGTCTGGACCCAGCACGTGGCCATGAACATCGCCGACCGTGAGGGCCTCTACCGCGAGATCCGGCGGGTGATGAAGCCGGGCGGCAGGTTCGCGCTGTTCGACGTGATCGATGGCGGTGGCGGTGAGCTCCTGCTGCCGGTGCCGTGGGCGACCGAGGCGTCGCACAGCCACCTGGTGTCCCGCGAGGTGCTGCGAGGCCTTCTCGAAGGCGCCGGCTTCTCCGTCGAGGTCTGGGACGACCCGACCCGGGAGATGGTGGACATGCTCCGGACGATGATGGCGGCAGGGCCGGGCGGCGCACCGCCACTGCTGAACCCGAGCCTGTTCATCGACAACGCCCAGGAGAAGATGGGCAACTACTTCCGCTGCATGGAGGAAGGCCGTACCGCTCTGGCCCTGGCGGTCTGCACCGCGACCTGACGGTCAGCGGTCGAGGCCGAGGGCGTACCCGGCGAGGAACAGCTCGGAGTCGGCGGTTCGTGGGTGCCGCGCCACCAGGGCGCGAAACTCCGCGCTGTGCTCGGCACAGATCAGGTGGGCCAGCTCGTGAACGATCACGGTGTCGAGCACCCAGTCGGGCACGCCCTTCAGCCGGTCGCTGATCCGTATGGTGCGGTCGGCGGGGGAGCAGCTACCCCAACGTGACCCCTGGCGCGACGACCATGTCACCGCCGACGGGACGGCCCGCCCGCCCAGGTAGCGCGTCGAGAGGACGCCGGCCCGCTCGGTGAGCGACGCATCCGTCGGGCGCCGGCGCTCCCGCTCGGCGACCAGCTTGGCCGCCAACTCATCCGCGAAAGCCTGACGCTCGCGCTTCGGGAGCCGTTGCGGCACGACGACGACGATGTCGTCACCCTCCCAGTGGGCGGCCACCGTCTTGCGCCGCCGGCTCGACACCCGGATCTCGACCGCGGGCGCCCGCGACGCGCCGCCGTCGGCCGGGTCGGGGGCCGGCGCGTCGTCGAACAGGCGCAGGGGCTCCACCGACACCCCGACGACGGTAGTGGCCTCCTGCGTAGTCTCCGGCGATGCGGATCGGGTTCCTCGGCGCCGGGCTCATCGCCACCTACCACTCCAAGTCGCTCCGTCGGAGTGGCGTGGAGGCCACATGGTCCGGCGTGTACGACCCCGACTCCGAGCGGGCCGCGGTGTTCGCGGCCGCCAGTGGGGCGCCGCTGTGCGAGACCGAGGAGCACGTGCTCGACACCTGCGACGCGGTCTACGTCTGCACGTGGACCTCGGAGCACCCCCGGCTCGTTGCCATGGCCGCCGAGCGCGGGCTGCCCGTGTTCTGCGAGAAGCCCCTGGCCACGTCGTTGGCCGGCGCGCGCGACATGGCGGCGACGGTCGCCGCCGCCGGTATCACCAATCAGGTCGGCCTCGTGCTCCGGTCGTCTCCGGTGTTCCTCGCCCTCCGGGCCCTCATCGAGGACCCCGCCAGCGGGCGGGTGATGAGCGTGGTCTTCCGCGACGACCAGTACATCCCGGTGCAGGGCACCTACCGCTCGTCGTGGCGGGGTGATGTCACCAAGGCCGGCGCCGGCACCCTGCTCGAGCACTCCATCCACGACGTCGACCTGCTCGAGTGGCTGATCGCCCCCATGGCGTCGGTGAGCGCGCAATCGGCGGGCTTTCACGGGATCGAGGGCATCGAGGACGTGGCCGGCGTCGCTATCCGCTTCACCAACGGTGCCATCGGTTCGTTGATGTCGGTGTGGCACGACGTTCTCGACCGTCCCAGCCTCCGGCGCGTCGAGGTGTTCTGCGAACGGGCCTGGTTCGCCGTAGAGCGCGACTGGCTCGGGCCGCTCACATGGACGCGCGCCGACGGCACCGGGGGGGTGATCGAGGGCGACGCCCTCTTCGCGCTGGCTCCCTCGCCCGACGGAGCCCACTCGGGCCAGGGGAATCCCGACGGGGCCTTCGTGCGCGCCGCCGCCGAGGGACTACCGGCGACGCCGGACTTCGCCATCGCCGTACGCGCCCATGAGCTGGTCGACGCCATGTACCGTTCGGCGGCGGCCGGCGGCACGCAGCAGGACGTGACGTGACCTTCGGACGGGTGGGCGACCTGGCCATGGTGTGGGGCGAGAGCTTGCGCTGGGACGACCGGCGGGGCCGCCTGTACGCCGTCGACTGCGCGGCCCAGACCCTCCACTGGTTGGATGACGCCGGGGTCTCGACCATGAAGCTCCCGTCGTTGCCCACCGGCCTCGGCCTCACCGATGGGCCGGCGCTGGTGGCGTGCCTCGACGGCGGGCTCCACGTCGTCGATCCCGACGCCGGCACGGTCGAGCTCCTCGCTGCGTACCCCGACGGGATGGGTGCCAGGGCCAACGACGGGACGGCCGACGGCAGTGGCAACTTCGTCACCGGCACCCTCAACATGGGCCCGGGCCCCGGATCGGTGTGGCAGTGGTCGGCGGCGCACGGGTGGCGGAAGCTGGCCGACGAGATGGGGAACGTCAACGGTCCGGCCGTGATCGAGATCGACGGCGTGGCCACCCTCGTCTGTGCCGACACGGTGGCCGGGGCCGCGTTCGCATGGGACTACGACGCCGGGACCGCCACCGTCGCCAACCGCCGCCGGTTCGCCGACCAGGCCGCCCTCGGGGGTGTCCCCGACGGGGCGACGGTGGATGCCGCCGGCGGCTACTGGAGCTGCGTGCTCGGCGTCGGGAAGCTGGCCCGCTTCACCGCCGCCGGGGTCGACCGCGTGGTGGATGTGCCGATGGCGAACCCGAGTGACGTCGCGTTCGGCGGTCCCGACCTCGACCGGCTGTACGTCACCTCCATCGCCCTCGACCTGGGCGATGGGCGGCCGCCCACGCCGGACGCCGGCCGGGTCCTGGTCGCCGACGGTGTGGGCGTCGGCCGACCAGAGCCCCGGGTGGTGCTCTCCGGCTAGGGCCGGGACGCGACGAGCTGCTCGAGTCGCCTGACGTCGTCCTGCAGCCCGCGGATGCGTCCGAGGCGGCGGCGCCAGGCCCAGATGAGGAAGCGGCCGGTGATCAGGACGAGGACGATGGCGATGATGAGGCCCCAAGGGACGACGAACAACGACACGGTGGTCGTCCGCGTCAACCCGCCCTCGGCCGTCGCCACCACGGTCGCCTTCACCGGACCGCCGTACCACGGGACCTTCACGTCGGCGAGGTAGGGCTCGACGGAGCGGGCCAGCAGCGTGTCGGCACCCTTGGCGCCGGCCGAGCCGGCGCGCACCGACGGGTGCAGGCGAACGCGACCGGTGTTGCGCAGCGTGGCCTCGACGGCGAGGTGGCCGGGGAACCACGTGGAGTCGAGCGCGCGCGTGACCTCGATGATGGTGAAGGCGCGGGTGGCGTCACCCGGCACGGTCACGTACATACGCGTGGCGACGCGACGCACGATCTTGATGGCGCCGCCCTGAGGAGCGCTCTCGACGACGACGACACCCACGTGGTCGCCGGGCTCGGCGGCGTCGGGGAC
>DATLDH010000155.1:0-2227 GCA_035526015.1 Acidimicrobiales bacterium | reverse complement strand
TGTCGTCATTGGCGGCCGCCGGCTTCGCCGCCGTCGAGCGCCGTCTCCTCACCGGTGGCATCACCCAGTTGCTCACGGGGACCCGCTCCGCGTGAGAGCCGTCACCCGACCCGGCGACGGTGGCGCGCCGGCGTCGGACGGAACGGCCACCGTCTGGCGCCACGAGAGTCGGGTGCTCGTGGGCCGCGGCGAGGCGGCCCGCATCGAGCTGCCCGACGGGCTCGAGGGCGCGTCCAAGCTGGTGGCCGCCTTCCTGGCCGATTTCGAGGTCGACGACACCGTGGGGCTGCCCGGTTGCGGTCCGGTCGCGTTCGGCGCCCTCCCCTTCGACCGCACCGCCCCGTGCCACCTCACCGTGCCCGCCGAGATCCGCGGCTGGGATGCCTCGGGGGCCTCCTGGCTCACGACCGTCGACGCGCCCACGGCGCGGCGCGACCGCCGGGAGGGCCGCCAGCCCGACGGGTTCTCGCTGGTGTCGAGCCGGCCGCAACAGCACTACGTCGACGCCGTGGCGGCCGGCGTGGGGGCGATCCGGGCCGGCCGCGTGCGCAAGGTCGTGCTGGCCCGCGAAGTCGTGGTCGAAGCCGACCGCGACATCCCTGTCGGCACCGTCCTCGAGCGGCTCAGTGCGCTGTACCCCTCGTGCATGGTGTTCTCCGTCGAGGGTTTCGTGGGTGCCAGCCCCGAGCTGTTGGCGGCGCGCATCGGCCCGCTCGTGCGCTCCCATCCCTTGGCCGGCACGACGGCGCGCAGTGGCGATCCCGAGACCGACGCGCGCCACGAAGCCGAGCTGCGAGCATCCTCGAAGTGTCGCGAGGAGCACGAATACGCCGTCGACGACGTCGTCCGCGGCCTCCGGGAGGTCGGCGTCGAGGTCGACCGGCCCGCCGGGCCGACCGTGCTCCCCCTGCGCAACGTGATCCACCTCGGGACCGAGATCAGCGGGCACACGGTCGGGCCCGATCCGGATGCCCTGGCCATCGTCGAGCGCCTTCATCCGACGGCGGCCGTCGGGGGAACGCCGAGGGACGCCGCCGTGGAGCTGATCGCCGAGCTCGAGCAGCTCGACCGCGGCCGCTATGCCGGGCCCGTCGGCTGGGTGGACGCCAGGGGCAACGGCGAGTGGGCTGTCGGGATCCGGTGCGCCGACATCGACGGCACCCGCGCCCGGCTCGTGGCCGGCTCCGGCATCGTGGCCGACTCCGACCCCGTCGCCGAGCTGACCGAGACCCAGCTGAAGTTCCAGGTCCTGCTCGCCGCCGTCGTGCGTCCCTAGCCGACGGTCGCGGCCACCGCGGCTGACACGGCGGCGTGGATCTCGTCGTGCAACGCCACGTTGGCGGCGCGATCCGGCACGGCGACCCTGATCACCCGGATACCGCCCGCCGCCGTCGCCTCGTGCACGGCGGGCCAGAGCTCGGCGGCTCGGGCCACGGTCGAGACGATCACGCCGTAGCCCGCGGCGACCGACGCGAGGTCGACCGCGGGCGGGGTCCCGAAGAGGATCTCGAACTCGTCGGGCGGGACGTCGGTCGCCTGGGGAAGGAACGAGAAGATCCCTCCCCCACCGTTGTCGACCACGACGAATGTGGCGTCCACCGCCCCGGGCCCGACGGCCAGCGCCCCGGCGTCGTGCAGGAACGCCAGGTCGCCGACGAGTGCCACCGTCGGCCCACCGGTCGCACCAGCCTTCGCGACGCCGAGCACGGTCGACACCACGCCGTCGATCCCGTTGACCCCGCGGTTGGCGAGGACGCGAAGGCCCGGACGCGGTCGGCCGAACCACTCGGTGTCCCGCACCGGCATCGACGAAGACACGAACAGGGTGGCGTCGGCCGCCAGCGCGTCGACGAGGTCCCGGGCGACGCCGGGCTCGGTCGCTTCGTCGCGTCGCGACAGCACGGCGTCGACGGCGGCCTGGGCGGCGGCCTCGGCATCGCGCCACGCCGTCCACCATGCCGGGTCGACCCGCTCCTCGGTGGCGGCCTCGGCCACGACCCAGCACAACTCGGTGGGGTCGGCGGCAACCATCACGGTCGCGGCCGCCGACGGGATCCTGCGGTGCGATGCCTTCGCCACCGCCCACCGCCCCGACACGGTGCTGCACCTGGGCGGGAGGTGGGCCTCGAAGGTGCTGGGCGGGGGGCTGACCGCCGACCCCGCGACCCGCCACGTCGTCGGGGATCCCTGCGGGCGAGGGGGTGACCCCGACCGGGCCGCGCCCGGG
>DATLDH010000145.1:0-14797 GCA_035526015.1 Acidimicrobiales bacterium | reverse complement strand
AACGGTGCGCTCAACCTGTCGATCCTCGACGGGTGGTGGGACGAGATGTTCGACGGCGAGAACGGGTGGGCCATCTCCTCGGCCGAGGACCACGCCGACCTCGACCGACGCGACCGCTTCGAGGCCGACAGCCTGTTCGACATCCTCGAGCGCCAGGTCGTACCGATGTTCTACGAGCGCATCGAGGGGCCGGTGCCGCGGCGGTGGGTGCGCCGGGTGAAGGCGTCACTGGCGTCGCTCGGCCCCCAGGTTGTGGCCAGCCGCATGGTGCGCGACTACGTCGAGCAGCTGTACGAGCCCATCGGGGCGCGCGCCGACATCATGTCGGCCGACGGTTGGGCCCGGGCCCGGGCGTTGGCGGCGTGGAAGGCGCGGGTGGCGGGGGCGTGGCGCGACGTGCACGTGGAGGCGGTGGACACCGACGTGGCGGTGGCCGCCCTCGGCAACGACCGCCGGGTGGAGGGCGTCGTGTCGTTGGGCGCGCTGACCGCCGACGACGTCGCCGTCCAGCTGCTGCACGGCCCGGTGGTCGCCAACGACGAGCTCGACGGGCAGTCGGCGGCGCCCATGTCGCTCGTCGGTCTCGACGACGAGCCCGGCCGCTACCGCTTCGCCGGAAGCGTCCGCTGCCACGTCACCGGCCGCTACGGCGTCACCGTCCGGGTGATGCCATCGCACCCCGACCTCGCCACTCCCGCCGAGCTCGGCCTCGCCGCCTGGCCCTAGGCCGGCCCTATCCCGTTCTTGGTACGCAGGCAGCGGTAGACCGCTTCATGCGTGCCCAGAACCGAGGAGGGTGGGCTGAGCGCTAGTTGCCGGTGAAGGTGGCCTTGCCGGGGCCGGACTCGAGGAAGGACTGCACGCCGACGACGGCGTCGTCGGTGGCGAAGACCTCGGCGAAGAGGTCCTGCTCGAGGGCGATGCCGTCGGCCAGGGGTCGGTCGAGGCCGTCGTCGATGGCGCGCTTGGCGATGGCGTGGGCGGCCAACGGGCCGCGCGCCAGCTCGGCCGCCCACTCGACGGCCTCGTCGAAGACGCGGTCGGCGGGGACGACGCGGTTGGCCAGGCCCATGCGCAACGCCTCCTCGGCAATGACCTGGCGGCCGGTGAGGACGAGGTCCTTGGCCACCGACGCGCCCACCAGCCGCGGCAGGCGCTGGGTGCCGCCGCCGCCCGGGATGATGCCGAGGAGGATCTCGGGCTGGCCGAGCTTGGCCGTCTCGGCCACGACCCGGAAGTCGCACGCCAGGGCCAGCTCGCAGCCGCCGCCCAGGGCGTAGCCCGTCACCGCCGCGATCGTCGCCCGGGGGATGGCGGCCACGGCGTCGAGGGCCTGGCGGAACAGGCCGCCCAGTGTGCGCGCCTCGGCCGGGCCGCCGAACTCCGAGATCTCGGCACCCGCAGCGAAGATGCGCTCGCCGCCCCACACCACCACGGCGCCGGGCGGATTGCCGGTCAGGTCGCCGGCGGCGGCCGCCAGTTGGGCCAGCAGCTCGGCCGACATGGCGTTGGCCTTGGGACGGTCGAGGCGCACGACGGCCACGCCGTCCTCGCGCCGCTCGACGGTGACGAACTGGTTCTCGGACATGAGTGCGACGCTACGACGGGAGCGTGGCGAGAATCTCGTCGGCGGCGGTGTAGGGGTCGACGGTGCGGCCGAGCATGCCGACGCGCAGGTGGTCGAAGCGGCTCTCCCCCACCAGGGCGAAGGCGCGCTCATCGAGCCGGCGGGCCACGATCTCCCGCAGCTCCTCGTGCAGCCGGCGGGACCGGCGCTCGTCCAGTCCCCCACCGGCCTCGAGGAAGGAGCGGTGCTCGGCGACCGCGGCCCGCACATCGGCCACCCCTTCACCCGTGCTGGCCACCGTCTTGACGATGGGAGGGGTCCAGTCGCCCTCGTCGATGGCCGTCAGGTCGAGTGCCTCGCGCAACTCCGACAGCAGCTGCTCGGCACCGGGGCGGTCGGCCTTGTTGATCACGAAGATGTCGGCCACCTCGATGAGCCCCGCCTTGTGGGCCTGCACGGCGTCGCCGGCGCCGGGGTTCATCACCACCACGGTGGTGTCGGCCGCGCCCGCCACCTCGAGCTCCACCTGGCCGACGCCGACCGTCTCGACCAGCACGAGTGGGAACCCGGCGGCATCGAGCACACGGATCGCCTCCGGGGTCGCCAGCGCCAAACCGCCGAGATGGCCCCGGCTGGCCATCGACCGGACGAACACGCCGGGGTCGGTGGCGTGATCCTGCATACGCACCCGGTCACCGAGGAACGCGCCGCCGGAATACGGCGACGACGGGTCGACGGCCAGCACCGCGACCTCGCCGCCATCGGTGCGTACCCCGCGAATGAGCTGGTCGGTCAGCGTGGACTTCCCCGCGCCCGGCGACCCGGTGATGCCGACGGTGTAGGCCGTGCCGCCCAGCGGGAACACGAGTCGGGCCACCGCACGGCCGTCGTCACCGCCCCGCTCCACCATGGAGAGCAGGCGGGCGAGTGCCACGCGGTCGCCGGCGCGCGCGGCGTCGACGAGCGCGGCGGGATCTCGTTGGCGCATTGGGAACGAGCCGGCGGGCCCGGACTAGTGGAAGGCGTCCTCGGGCACGTCGAAGTCGATGCCCTTGGCGCGGACCCCGGTGAGGCCGGGAACCCGGTCCATGAGGATGCGCTCGATGCCGGCCTTCAGCGTCATGGTCGACATGGGGCAGCCGTTGCAGGCGCCGACCAGCTCGATGTCGACGACTCCCTCGTCCTCACGCAGCTCGATCACCCGCATGTCGCCACCGTCGGACTGCAGGGCGGGCCGGATGGCCTCGATGGCTTCGTACAGGGCGGCTTCCACGTCAGGGCTCCTCGTGCGTTCGGGTGGGACGGCTCAGTCTCGCGTAGATCCCAACACCGGTCGGGCCGCTGCTACTCCCGAACCCGGGTGATGTCGGCCCCCAGGCCCCGCAACTTGTCGGCGAAGTGGGCGTAGCCCCGGTCGACGTGCTCGGCATCGGCGACCACCGTCTCGCCGTCGGCCGCCAAACCGGCCAGCACCAGGGCGGCCCCGGCCCGGATGTCGGGCGCCCGCACCGGCGCCGCCGACAGCCGGGGCACACCCCGCACGATGGCGTGGTGGCCCTCGGTGCGGATGTCGGCGCCCATGCGCACCAGCTCGGCCACGTAGCGGAAGCGACCCTCGAAGATGTTCTCGGTGACGATGCCGACCCCGTCGGACACCGCCAGCAGGGTGACCAGCAGTGGCTTGTAGTCGGTGGCTATCCCCGGGTACGGCAGCGTCGCCACGTCGACCGACTTCAGGCGCTTCGGCGCCGAGGCCCACAGACCGGAGCTGGTCGGCGAGATGCGCATGCCCATGTCGCCGAGCTTCTGGATGAGCAGCTCCATGTGGTCGGCGCGGGCGCCTTCGACGGTGATCTCGCCACCGGCCAGCCCGACGGCAGCGAGGAACGTGGCGGCCTCGATCCGGTCCGGGATCGACTCGTGGTCGACAGCGTGCAGCTCGCCGACCCCCTCGATCTCGATCGTCGAGGTCCCGGCGCCGATGATCTGCGCGCCCATGCGGTTGAGGCAGGCGCCGAGGTCGGCGATCTCCGGCTCGCGCGCCGCATTCTCGATGGTCGTCGTGCCCTTGGCCAGCACCGCGGCGAGCAGCACGTTCTCGGTGACGCCGACCGAAGGGAACTCGAGCATCACGCGATTGCCGACCAGGTGCTCGGCACGCGCCTCGATGTAACCGTGCCGTACCTCGAACTCGGCGCCCAGCAGCTCGAGGGCGCGCAGGTGGGCGTCGATGGGGCGCACGCCGAAGTCGTCACCGCCCGGAAGTGCGACCTTGGCCCGACCGAACTTCCCGAGCAACGCACCGAGCACGACGATGGAGGCCCGCATGCGCTCGACCAGCTCGTACGGCGCCTCGGGCACGAGGTCGGAAGTGCGATGCACGGCGAGTGTGTCATCCGCGGTGCGCTTCACGTCCACGCCCATCGAGGAGAGCAGGTCGCACATGATGTCGACGTCGAGGATCTGCGGCACGTTCCGCAGGGTGAAGTCGCCCTCGGCCAGCAGGGTCGCGGCCATCAGCTTGAGGGCCGAGTTCTTCGCTCCCCCGACCGTGACGGTCCCCTCCAGTGGCCCTCCCGGCCGCACCACGAAGCTGTCCACGGCCGTCATCGTTGCATCTGGCCGACGATGAATCGCCGTTGGCCGTCGACCACACCGATCTCACGCATGCCCGCGGCCTCCATGGCCCGAGCCGATGGCGTGTTGTCGACATGGCACTCACCCCAGAACGAGGAGACGCCGATCTCGTCGAAGCAGTACCGGATGACGCCACGGAGCGCCTCGGACGCATACCCCTTCCCTCGGTACGCGGAGATGATGACGTAGGCGAAGTCCATGTCGGCGACGCCTCGACTGCTGCGGCCGAACCCGATCCAGCCGACGACGACCCCGTCGTCCTTGGTCACGATGCTGCAGCCGTAGCCCGTCGGATCCGCCCGGCGCGCCTCCATGGCCGCATCGAGCCACGCGGCGGTCGCCGTCGCCGTCCTTGGCCCCCAGTCGTCCATGAGCCGCGCCACGTCGGGGTCCGTCCAGGCCGCGATCATGGCGTCGAGGTCCTCCGAGGCGAGATCCCGCAGTGCCAACCTGTCCGTCTCGAGCTCGAACGCCACGCCGCATTCTCGCCAACTCGTGCATGGAGAGCGGCTCTGAGCGGCTTTCCATGCACGAGAACGGGAAAGGGCGGGTGGCGGGCGGGCTTATGCTCCGCGGGTGCGGGTCGTCACCGAGCGGCGGTTGACCGACGCGCAGGTCGACGCCGCGTTGCGGCCCCGGCGGTCGTGGCTGTGCGAGCGCGACGAGGGCGGCGGGCGGTTCGGGCTGGAGAACGGGCCCTTCCACTCCTACGAGCGCGTGATCGAGCTGGGCGACGCCCAGAGCGACGGCAGCCGTCATGTCCGCCAGACCGTCACCTACAGCATCGCCATCGACTACGTCTGGTTCCTGTTCGCGCTGTCGATGCGGCGGCTGCTGCGCAAGCTCCCGGGCAACGACCACATGCCCTGGTGGATGCCGCCCGACGTGCTCGACGGGCGCGCCGCCACGACGCTCGGGTGCCTGGCTCTGCTCTCCTACGCCACCGGGAGCCTGTCGGTTCTCCTCAGCCAGACGCTCACCTATGCCGCTGATCAGTTCCGGGCCGACACCGGCGCCCAGGGCGTCGCCGTCGCATTCGTGCGGGCCGACGTGCTCGTGGCACTCGTCTTCGTGTGGGCCGCCGACCGTCGTGGGCGGCGGTGGGCACTGCTGTCGGCCGGGCTGTGCGCCGCGCTCGGGACCGTGGCGAGCGGGCTCACACCGTCACTCCCCTGGTTCGCCCTCGCCCAGATCGTGGCGCGCGGCGGGACCGCCGCCGCCGCGCTGCTCATCGGGATCATGCTGGCCGAGGAGATGCCGGCCAGTGCCCGGGCCTGGTCGCTCAGCTTCGTCACCATCATCGGTGCGCTCGGGGCGGGCGTGCCCATCTTCCTGCTGTTCCTCGCCGACACCGGCCCCAACGGGTGGCGGCTGCTGTTCGGTCTCGGTTTCCTCACCCTGCCCGCGCTCCACGTCCTGCGCCGGTCGCTGCCCGAGAGTCGCCGCTTCGGCCAACCCCACGTCGAGGCGGCCGTCGCCGGCCACGGGCGGCGGTTCTGGCTCCTCGCCGTCTCCGGCTTCCTCCTGGCCGTCTTCATCGCCCCCGCCGCCAGTTTCACCAACGAGTACCTGCGCACCGAGCAGGGGTTCTCGGCGGCGCGCATCTCGCTGTTCACCATCCTCACCAACATCCCCGGCGGCGTCGGCATCGTGATCGGCGGGATCCTCGCCGAACGGGGTCGGCGCATGGTCGGCGCGCTCGCCGTGCTTGTCGGCACCGGCGCGACGGTGCTGATGTTCCTGTTCACGGGCTGGCCGCTCTGGGCCTGGTCGGTCGTGGGCGCCGTGCTGGGCGCGGCCACCGTGCCCGCCCTCGGCGTCTACGGGCCCGAGCTGTTCCCCACGTCACTGCGCGGGCGCGCCAACGGCATCATCACCGGGCTTTCGCGCCTCGGCAGCGTGCTCGGTCTCATCGCCTGCGGGTTCATGGCGCGCCGCTTCGACGCCCTCGGACCGTCCCTCGCCGTGCTCGCCATCGGCCCCGCCATGCTGGCCCTGCTGATCGTCGCCGCCTACCCCGAGACCGCCCACCTCGAGCTCGAGGACATCAACCCCGAGGACGCGCCGATCTCGGAGACGCCCGCAGCGCCAGCACCCAGTCCCTGACCGCCTCGGCCACCACGGCGTCGCGACGACGCAGCCCGTGGTCGCCCCCGTCGATCCACACATGGGTGACGGGCCCCGGGATCATGGCGGTCGCCGCCTCCAGCTCGTCGGGCCGACCGAAGGAGTCGCGGGTCCCCGACACGAACAGGCACGGCACGGTGAGTGACGGGAAGTGCTCGGTGCGCGGCTTCTCCGGCTTGCCCGGCGGGTGCAGCGGATAGCTGATCAGGGCGAGGCCGGCGGCGGGTAGCCCGTCGGCCACCGCCATCGAGCACATGCGCCCGCCCATCGACCGGCCGCCGAGGACGATCGCGGATGGCTGCAGGCCAGCCTCCGCAGCCAGGGCCGCAGCGTTCTCGCGCACCGCCGCCAACAGCACCGGCGGACGGTCCGGGGCGCGGCGGCCGGCCAACCGGTACGGGAAGTCCATGCGGCGCACGGCCACACCGGCCGCGCCGAGCGCCTCGTCGATGGCGACGAGAGACGGCTGGTCGGACCCGGCGCCGGCGCCGGGTGCCACCAGTAGGCCCCGCTTGGAAGTCACAGCAGCAGGATCCGCTTGGCCTCGGCCAGGTCGTTGATGCGGTCGCCGGCGTGCTCGGCCTCACCGCCGTGGTCGGGATGGGCGTCGCGCACGAGCTGGCGGAAACGGCCGAGGATCTCGCTGCGCGCCGGCTCGGTGCCGGTCGAGAAGCCGAGGACGGTGAGGGCCCATCCCTCGTCGCCGCGGCCGCGTCGGCTGCCCATCGACGAAGCGTCGCCGGCCGAGAGGAAAGCCAGCAGCCCGTCGTCGGCGCCACCCTCCCAGCGCGTCGCCCGGCGAACGAGCCGAAAGACCTGGGTCCGCGCCCGCAGACTGAGATGGCTGGCCGCGTACACCGCGCCGAGCGCCTGCGGCAGCAGGTTGCCGTGGTCGTCGATCTCCAACCCGAAGGCGCGCCCCACCCGCACCAGCTTGTGGCGGCTCTTGTCGAGCCCGACCACGTCGGTCTGGAACCGGTAGCGCAGCCGGGGCTGGGCGATGCGGCGGTGATGATCGAGGTCGTCGATGAGAACCTCGAGGTCGTCACGCGTCTCGTCGTCGAGGCGGGGGACGATGGCGCCGACGATCGCCGCCAGCAGCAGGCCCCCGGGACCGGGTGCCGGGTCGGTCGGCAGCCAGAGGTCGCCGAGGGCGATGCGACGCGTCGGCACCACGGCGCGTGTGTGGCGGACCTCGAGCTCGGCGAGCAGCATCGCCCGGAGGTTAGGTGCGGGTCAGAGCACCGGGGTCTCGGCCCAGCGGCCGAAGACCGTCGCAAGAGCGTTCACCATCTCGCCGATGGTGGCGTAGGCCTTGGACGCCTCCACGATGGCGGGCATCAGGTTCGTGGTCGGCTCGGCCGCCTCGGAGGTAAGGCGCGCCAGGCATGTGTCGACGGCGGCCTGGTCGCGGCGGAGCTTGACATCGGCCAGCCGCTTGAGCTGCAGCTCCTCGGACTCGGCGCCGATCGAGAGGATGGGAGGGCGCGGGTCGTCGGCCTGCTCGAAGGCGTTGGCCCCGACCATGATCCGACGACGAGACACCAGCTTCTTCTCGAACTGGTAGCCGGCCTCGGCGATCAGCCCCTGGAACCACCCGTCGTCGATGGCCCGGTAGCACCCTTCGAGGATCGAGCCGTCCCCGAGCTGGTCGAGGTGGCCGAACATCTCCTCGGCCTGCCGCTCGAGCTCGTCGGTCATCCACTCGACGTAGTGCGAGCCGCCGAGCGGGTCGGCGACGTTGGCCGCTCCGGTCTCGTAGGCGACGACCTGCTGGGTGCGCAGGGCGATGCGCGCCGCCTGCTCGGTGGGAAGAGCGAGGGCCTCGTCGTAGGAGTCGGTGTGCAGGCTCTGGGTGCCGCCGATGACGCCGGCCAGGGCCTGGATGGCAACGCGCCCGATGTTGAGCTCGGCCTGCTGGGCGGTGAGCGACACGCCGGCGGTCTGGGTGTGGAACCGCAGCTGCAGCGAGCGCTCCTTCTCCGCGCCGTACCGCTCGCGGAGCCAGCGGGCCCAGATCCTGCGAGCGGCGCGGTACTTGCCGATCTCCTCGAAGAAGTCGATGTGGGCGTTGAAGAAGAACGACAGGCGCGGGGCGAAGTCGTCCACGTCGAGACCGGCCTGGGTCGCGGCCTCGACGTACGCGAAACCGTTGGCGAGGGTGAAGGCCAGCTCCTGGGCCGCCGTCGATCCCGCTTCGCGGATGTGGTACCCGGAGATCGACACCGGGTGCCAGCGGGGCATCTCGGCGCTGGTGAACCGCATGATGTCGGTGACGAGCCGCATCGACGGACGGGGCGGGAAGATGTACTCCTTCTGCGCCTGGTACTCCTTCAGCATGTCGTTCTGCAGGGTGCCGCCCAGACGCGCCCGCGGCGTGCCGTGCTGCTCGGCGGTGGCGACGTACATGGCCAATGCCATGGCGGCGCCGGAGTTGATCGTCATCGACGTCGTCACTTTGCCGAGATCGATGCCGGCGAACAGA
The DNA here is from genome assembly GCA_035526015.1 of Acidimicrobiales bacterium. Lineage (GTDB taxonomy): Bacteria > Actinomycetota > Acidimicrobiia > Acidimicrobiales > DATLDH01 > DATLDH01. The sequence goes on along the minus strand of DATLDH010000145.1, from coordinate 5,981 downwards.
TCCTCGAAGTCGGCGAGCGTGTCGACGGCGACGCCACCCTTGCCCACCTCGCCCAGCGAGCGCGGGTCGTCGGAGTCGCGGCCCATCAGGGTGGGCAGGTCGAAGGCGGTGGACAGGCCGGTGCCGCCGGCGCGCAGGATCTCCTGGAACCGGGCGTTGGTGTCCTCCACCGTGCCGAACCCGGCGAACATGCGCATGGTCCAGAGCTTCGAGCGGTACATCGACGCGTACGGGCCCCGCGTGTAGGGGTAGACCCCGGGGAACTCGCCGTCGTCGGGCCCGTACACGGGCTCGAGCGGGATTCCCGACATCGTCTCGAAGTCGGCGTCGCGGACCGGGGAGGCCTCGAACGCCGCCTGCCACTGCTGGCGGGGGCTCGTCACCCGTCCAGTATCCCCCGGGGTTCGGGTACCTTGCGCCCATGAGTCCCGAACGGCAGGCGCCGGACCGCAACCTCGCGCTGGAGATGGTGCGGGTCACCGAGGCCGCCGCTCTCGCCGCCTCGCGGTGGATGGGCCGGGGCGACAAGGAGGGCGCCGACGGCGCCGCCGTCGAGGCCATGCGCGTCGTGCTGCAGACCGTGCCCATGGACGGCGTCGTCGTCATCGGGGAGGGCGAGAAGGACGAGGCGCCCATGCTCTACAACGGCGAGAGGATCGGTGACGGCTCCCCTCCGCTCACCGACATCGCCGTCGACCCCGTGGAGGGCACGACGTTGACCTCGCTCGGACGCGGCGGAGCGGTGTCGATCATCGCGGTGAGTGCCCGGGGGACCATGTTCGACCCGGGGCCGTGCTTCTACATGGAGAAGCTGGCCGTCGGACCGGAGGCGGCGGGCAGCATCGACATCACCGCCACGCCCGAGGAGAACCTCAACGCCGTGGCCAAGGCGCTCGAGAAATCGGTGCGCGACGTCACCGCGGTGATCCTCGACCGCGACCGCCACGCCGAGCTCATCGCCCAGGTGCGGGCCGCCGGCGCCCGCATCCGCCTCATCCCCGACGGCGACGCGCCGGGCGCCATCTCCACGGCGTGGCACGACTCCGGTGCCGACATCCTGTTCGGCATCGGCGGCACGCCCGAAGGCGTGATCGCGGCCGCCGCCCTCAAGTGCATGGGCGGCGAGATCCAGGGCCGGCTGTGGCCGCGCAACGACACCGAGCGATCGGCCGCCGAGGCGGCCGGGTACCGGCTCGATGCCGTGCTCACCACCGACGACCTGGTGAAGGGCGACAACTGCTTCTTCGCCGCCACGGGCATCACCGACGGCGAGCTGCTCAAGGGCGTGCACTACGACAACCGCGGCGCCACCACCCAGTCCCTCGTCATGCGCTCGAAGTCGGGCACCGTCCGTCGCATCGACGCCCGCCATCGCCTGGGCAAGCTCCGCGAGTTCTCCGCCGTCGACTTCGAGTAGCTAGGGGCCGGAGGGGCCGAGGCGCATCTGGACGAAGTCGATGCCGGCCTTCCAGTCGGCCAGCTCGGCAACCACCCGCCAACCCCGGTCGGCGTAGAAGCGGTGGGCGGGCGTGCCCTTCCTCGTCCGCAGACTCAGGCGATCGGCGCCGAGCTCGGCACAACGCGAGATCCACGCCGCCAGCAGGTGCGAACCGACGCCCTGCCCTCGCGCCTCCCCGCTGACGATCAGGTCGGAGAGGTCGGCGCGCGGCCCGTCGGCCCAGCCGTCGGCGACCCCGACGATCTCGCCACCTCGACGCGCCGTCACGCTCACGTGCCTCCGACGCGTGATGGCGCCATCGCGCTCGATTCCCCACGCGTCCCAGGCGGCGTCGAGGAAGGCCTTGGACTCGCTGTCGAGCCCCTCCGAGCCTCGCAGCTCGAGCTCCAGCCCGCCGCGGCCGATGACAGCAGGCGCGGTGAAGGGGGCGTCGGCAATGGGCGCCCAGACCCGGCCGTCTCCCTCCTCCAGCAGGTGGGCGCGGTCGATCCTCACCTCGAAGCGAGCGTCGGCCAGCGCCGTCACACCGGCCGCGATGCGCGCCGGATCGGCCTCGTCGGCCAGCGTCACATGCGGCACGAACCCATGGGTCAGCGCGCGCTCGAGCGGCGGCATGAACACGCGAGCTCGCAGCGCGTGGAGGTCCTCGAGATCGCCGCCGACGGCCAGGTACAGCACGGGATTCACGGGCAGGAACGTGGTCGCCGGCCCCAAACTGAGCTGCAGCGGCCGGGTCGCTTCGGCGGCGGACCGCAGCACGGAGAGGGCGTCGGCCATGCGATCGTCGGCCACGTTGACCGGTGGCACGAGCGTCAGGTGGGCCGGCACCTTCCCCAACGCCGGGTCCCCCACCGCGGCTCGGAGCGCGTCGACGGCGCGGTCGTGCGGCGGCGGCACCAGCAGCACGACCCCGAGGCGACGTCTCGACACCCGGGAACGATGGCACGCGCGGTTGGCCGTCCACTGCTCCGGGCAGGTACCGGCCATGGTGAGAGAGACCAAGCACTCCCCGCGGCTCGACGAGCAGCTCAAGCACGAGGGCGACGCCCACACCCGCGAGGACCTCCTCAAGGAGACTGCGGGCGACGGCGAGCCCGACCTCGATCTCAGCAAGCGACCTGACCTCGACCTCCGCCAGGGGCTGGGCATCGACGCGGACGCCGCCGAGCAGCGTGCCGAGCTGGCGCGCCATCTCACCCTCGCTCACTTCCCCGCCGACCGCGACGCCCTCATCGCCGTGGCCGAGGCCGACTTCTGCCCACCCGGCCTGGTCCAGCGGCTCCGATCGTTCCCTGCCGGCGAGCAGTTCCAGAACGTCCAGGCCGTCTGGGCCGCGATGGGCGGCGAGGTCGAGGGCCGGCACACCGTCAGCTGAGGCTCGCCCCTCGTAGGCTCCGCTCGTGGAGCTCACATGGGAGGCGCCGGGACCCGGCACGTGGTTCGCCGAGCCCGAGCACATGCCGCGGCCCAGCAGCGGGCTGTTCAACGACCTGTTCCCGGAGATCATGACCGGCTGGAGCCGGGGCGGCCTGGCGTACGGCCTGGGGTCCTCCGCCTCCCGCGCCGCTGCGGTCAACGGCGTCCTCTACTTCAGCTTCGACCAGGGGGCACCTGCCGACCCCGAGGTGAAGGAAGCGGCCCGACGCGACCGGCGCTGGCTCGAGGAGCATCGCCGCTGGACCGAGGAGGAGCGCCCGGCGGCGGTGGCGGACAACCGGGCCCTGCAGGACCTCGACCTGCCCGCCCACGAGGACGAGAGTCTGGCCTTGCACGTGCGCGAGACCATCGCCAACAGCCTGCGGTGGGCCCCGGTGCACTTCGAGCACGTCGGCCGCGGCGTGGTGATCGAGATGCTCATGGACGAGGTGGCGGCCCGCGGTCTGCCGCGTGACCACGCCCTGGACCTGTGCGCCGGTCGATCGGCCGCGACCACGGAGCCGTCGGTGCACGTCGCCCGCATCGCGGAGGGGCTCCGCGCCGCCGGCGTGAGCGGGATCGTCAGCCTCGACGACATCCGGGTCGTGCCCGCGGCCGCGGCCGCTCTCGACGCCTATCTCGACGACTACGGCTGGCGGCTGCTGCACGGCTACGACCCGATGGAGCCCTGCCTGGCCGAGTGTCCCGAGGTCGTGGTCAGCGCCGTCCGGGCCGAGCTCGCCGGCGTGCCCAGGACGCCGGTCGTGCCCCCACCCGTGCCCGAGGGCCTCGAGGAGCTGGCGGCCGACGCCGGTCTGCTCTACGGCACACGGGACGACGACGACGGGATCTGCTTCCTGTGGACGATGGGCCTGGTCAGGCGCGCCCTGCTCGAGCTCGGGGCACGACTGGCGGCACGGGGCCGGCTCCGCCATCCCGACGACGTGTTCGAGTGCGACCGCACCGAGCTCTTCGCGCTGCTGGACGGGGCCGGACCGCCGGCCGACGAGCTGGCCCGCCGCCGGGCCGTCAGGATCGCCGCCACCCACACGACGTGGCCGGCAGGGCTCGTCGACGGTCCCACCGCCGATGGGCCATCCGGCGGCGCGGGACCGACGGCCCCGGCCACGGTGGGGAGCGCGGCGTACACCGGACCGGCCAGGGTCATCGACTCGACGGGCGTCGGCCTCGACCGCATCGAGCCGGGCGACGTGCTGGTCGCGGTGACGACGGGGCCGTCGTTCAACTCCGTGTTCCCTGCCCTCGGTGCCGTCGCCGTCGAGCTCGGTGGCGTCAGTTCCCACACCGCGTTGTTGGCACGCGAGCTCGGGATCCCCGCCGTCATCGGCGTGCCCGGTCTGACGTCCACCATCCGCAGTGGCGACGTGGTGGAGGTCGACCCGGTCGCCGGCACCGTGCGAGTTCTGACCGCGTGACGGGCGTCACTGATCGGTCGTGAGGCGGAGGGTCCACTCACTCCCGCGGTGGAGGACGAACCGCCCGCTCGGGTGACGACCTGACCATCAGGTCTCCGTACCGTCAGCTGCATGCGACGACACGCCGTCACCGACCCGCTCACCCACCTGCCGTTGCTCGCCGCGTGCGACGACCGTGGCATCGAGGCGGTGAGGAGGGCCTCCGACGAGATCTGCGTCCGCCAGGGCCAGATCGTGCACCCCGCCTCCATCGGCCTGCACTGGGCCTACGTCGTCGTGGCCGGCCACCTGCAGGTCGGCGACGGTGACGGCGCCCGCGTCGTTGGTCCCGGCGAGGTCTTCGGCGTGACCGAGATCCTCGACGGCGTCACCCACGCCGGCGAGATCCGCGCCCTGTCAGCGGCGTCGGTGCTCGTCGTCGGCCAGCGTGAGCTCTTCTGGCTCATGGACACGGTCCCCGGATTCGCCGCCGGCGTCCTCGGCGACCTCCCCGCCATCGACCTGCGGGAGCGCGTCAGCCCTCGTCGTGAAAGCGGTCGGCGCGGGCCGGGTTGGGATCGGCGATCCAGCCTGGTAGCAACTCGGGCAGCCAGCCGGGCCTGACGTCCACGGACGCAAGGCGATCGACCGCGACCGACTCCGGCGCGGCGCCCTCGACCTCGCACCACACATAGCTCTGGAACGTCTGACGCCAGCTGGCCAACGCGAGGGTGGCCCCTACCCGGGGCGTGATCCCGAGCTCGGACCGCACCGCGCGCCCGGCGGCATCCGCCACCGTCTCGTCGGGACCCGGCTCGGCGCGGGGTAGACGCCACCCGCCGTCACGGCGCCGCACCAGGGCCAGCCGGTCGCCGACCACGACCACGGCGAACACGGTGCTGGGCGGCAACTCGCCTTCCGATACCTCCACCCAGCCGGGCGGGGCCTCGATCTCGGGCACCGGCGACGGGATGGGTGCGCCGGCGGCGTAGGCCGCAACCTGCTCGGCGACCACGCGCGGCCACATCCGCTCCGACGCGAGGCGCTCGATCGGCAGCCACTCGACGGCGAAGGCGGCCTCGGGCGGCATGTAGTCCAGCTCCGGTCCCGTCACCGCGCCGAGCTCGAGGTCGGCGCAGTGGACGAGGTGGTAGTGGTGCTCGTAGGTGCCGGTCCACACGTGGGCGAAGTGCGGCCCGCACACGCCGCGCAGGCCCGCTTCCTCGTACAGCTCGCGGACGACGGCGTCCTCGACCGTCTCGCCCTCGTCACGGCCGCCGCCCGGGAACGAGTACCACCGCCCTGCGGTGGGATGGGTCATCCCGGCGACCAGCACGCGGTCGCCGTCGATGACGATGGCGCCGGCCCGCTGCCGCCGGTTCAGCATGGGGCCTGTCTAGGCGGCGAGTGCGGTCTCGATGCGGATCTGGGCGCGCCGGTAGGCGGCGGTCAGCTCCGGGTCGTCGGGGGTGCCGCGCAGGCCCTCCTCGGCCGCCGCCAGCGCGCGCCGTGCTCGCTCGGCATCGAGGTGCTCCGACAGCTCGGCCACGTCGGAGAGGACGCTGACCTTGTTGTCGCGCACCTCGACGAACCCACCGTGCACGGCGGCACGTACGACGGCGCCGCCTCCCACGGGATGGATGCGCACCGTGCCGATGCCGAGCGTGCCGAGGAAGGGCGCGTGGCCGGTG
>DATLDH010000122.1:0-48440 GCA_035526015.1 Acidimicrobiales bacterium | reverse complement strand
CGTCGTCTCGTCGCACGACGGCGAAGTGGTCAAGTGGCTGGGCGATGGCTGCCTGGCCGTGTTCGCCGCCGACAACGCGCCCGGGGCGGTCGCCGCCGCGCGTGCCTGCTCCGACAGCGTGCGGGCGCTGGCACAGGACCTCGCTCTTCCGCTCGAGTTGGGAGCGAACGTCCATCTCTGCACAGTCGCCGACGGCGAGTTCGGGCCACAGAATCGCCGGGATGTCGTCGGGGCCGGTGTCATCTTCGCCTTCCGGATGGGCGGCGGCGCGGGCATCCGCATCAGCGAGCCCGTGTACCGCAAGCTCCCGAGCGATCAACGAGCGGTCTGGGCGAAGTACCAGCCTCCCGCCGTCTACACGCTGACGCCGTGACCGCGTCGCTTCCGAGCGGCACGGTCACCTTCCTCATGTCCGACGTCGAGGCGAGCAGTGAGCTCTGGCGACGGGAGGGTCGCGGCATGGATCGCCAGCTCGATCGCCTCGATGTCGCGGTGAAGGGGGCAACCGAGGAGTTCCGCGGCGCCGTGATCAAGGCGCGCGGCGAGGGTGACAGCCACTTCTCCGTCTTCCACACTGCGACCGACGCCGTCCTGGCCTCGGTCCAGCTCCAGCGAGAGCTCGCCCCCGACCCTTGGCCGAAGGTCCGCATCGGGCTGCATGTAGGAGCGGCCGAACCGCGCGACGGCGACTACGTCGGCCCGATGGTCAACCGCACCGCACGCATCCGCGCCGCCGCGCACGGCGGGCAGATCCTGTGCACCCGCGTGGTCGTCGAGCTCTACGACGGTCCGGAAGAGATCCAGATGAAGTCGCTGGGGTCGTTCCGGGTCCGCGACGCTCCGGAACCGATCGAGCTCGTCCAGGTCGTGGCCAGCGGGCTCGTCCAGGAGTTCCCGCCGGTGGCCAGTCTCGATACCGCGCTGTCACCCGTGATGGCCGTGATGTTCGTCGACCAGGTGGGTAGCGCCGCCCGCGCCCAGCGCTCGGAGGCGCCCCTGGCCGGGTGGCAGGGAACCCTGTTCCGAGCCATACGGGGCACTGTCGCGGCTCACGCCGGGGTCTCCCTACGTCTGACCGGAGACGGCGGCATGGCGGCGTTCCACGATCCACGGGCCGCCATCGCATGCGCCCGGGAGCTCTGCAGCCGGGAAGATCTCCGCTTGCGGGGATCGGTCGCTGCGGGAGTCGTGGAGCTCGTCGAGGGTGAACTCAGCGGACGTGCCGTTTTCGAGGCGGGTGCCCACAGCCGAACCGGGGAGGTCGGCGAGGTATGGATCTCGGGGGTCGCCAGAGCTCTCGTCGAAGGCGAGATGCTCTGATCGCGGGGAGCGCGGTCAGCAACTGCCGAGTTGGACGACTCGGAGCTTCCGGCCGGCCCACTCGACGAAATTGCGCGGCTGACGTTCCTCCCACCGGTAGGTGCCGACGAAGATCCTCCCCGGGAGCTTCAGCGACGGGCCGACGGTGTTGACGATCAGCGTACGGGTGGGGTTGTTCGGCGCGATGTAGGTGCGCTGGTACCCGCGCGCGAAGGTGAGGCTTCGGGCGCCACACCAGACCCAGCCCCGCCAGTCGGCTCCGCGCGGCAGCGCGCGTGTGTAGAAGGCGTCGAGCTCGAGCCAGGTGAATCCGGCCGGCACTCGATAGCCGCGGAACCCGGGCGGGAGGTCGCCGGCCTCGGGACCGAGGGGGACGACACCGGGCGGGAGCGGCACCATCGAGACGGACCCCCGCGGTTGCGGACCCGTTCCACCGTCGCGGGTGGCCAACGCCACCGTCGCGCCTGTCACTACGACGACCACCACGACGGCGATGAGCAGCATTCGACGCATGTGGGTTCAGATGGTGCGGGCGGGGAGAAGTCGACCGTCCATGACCGGCTCGTCCTCGTCGCTATCCGTACTGGGGGAACTGCTGCCCGGCGTCCTCGAGCTTCCAGACGCGCCCGTCTGGGTCACGCACCTCCATGAGCTTGGTGTCCCAATGAGTGTCGGCCAGGGGTGAGACCACGTCGACCCCGGTGAAGTCGGCCGCGCCGGCCAGGTTGAAGTAGGGCTCGCTCGCGAGCGCCTGGTCCTCGCCGACCTCCTCGATGAACAGGTAGGTGCCGGACGCGCCGGCGCGGAAGCCTCCCGATGCGGCGCCGAGGTCGAGGAAGTGCTCGAACCCGAGGGCCATCCAGAAGGCGGCCGCCTTCCCGAAGTTGTGGGTCTCGATGTAGAGGCTACGGATGCCGTCGACGGCCACTGTTGCCACCCTTCTCTCGATCGACGTACGCGCGCAGGGCGTCGCCCACCAAGGCTGTCAACGACTGCTCCCTCTCGATGGCGAGGATCTTGATGTCGCGGATCAACCCGACGGGGAGGTAGACGTTGAACTGCTTGGTCGGCTCCTTGCCCATGTCGAGGCGCAGTATAGCTAGAAAGCTAGATTGCTAGAGGTTCAGCTGACGAGGATGCCGACGAGCCGCCGTTGCTCGTCGAAGGTGAGGCTGAGGTCGGTGCTCGCATCGGTGTGGTCGATGGTGATCAACGCCGTAGTTCGCCCTTTGATGACGGTGGCCCTGGTGACAGTCCACGTCGTCGGCTCGCCTCGTTCGGCGATGAGCTCCGCCCAGGCCTCGGCCAGCCGCTGGCGCGTGAGCACTTCCGCCGTGGCGGGCGACATGGCGGCCTCGACCGCAGGCCAATCGGCCGCGACGATCCGCTCGCCGACCTCGCGGGCGAGCGCCTCCCAGTCCGGCCCGGCCGGCGCCGGCCGGCTGTCGCGGGGGTCCGCGCCGGAGGCGGCCGCCATGACGGCGGTGTCGAGGTGGAGCAGCGACGTGTCGTTGGCGAGCACGAGGGCGCCCCGACCGCTCGCACGGTCGACGGCGAGGCACGAGCGGAAGCCCCCCGTCCCACCGTTGTGCCACGTGAGCCCGGCCGCGCTGATCTGCCAACCCAGTCCGACCTTGCCGCGCTCGGTGTCGATCCTCGGCCCGAGTGCCATGCGGATGGCCGGCCCGGGCGCGCGCTCGGGCGGCGACAGGATCGCCTGCAGGTAGACGGCCATGTCGGTGGCGGTGGCATCCACGCCGCCGGCACCCGCCAGCAGGTCGCTCCAGTGCCCGACCGGTCTGCCGCTGTCGTGGCCCTGGGCCCGCGGTCGACCCGACCCGCCACACACGCAGGCGCCCGTCATGCCGAGGGGCTCGAACAGTCGCGCGCGCAAGAGCTCCGCGAACTCGACACCCGACGCCCGTTCGAGTGCGAGGCCGAGCAGCTGGTAGCCGAAGTTCGAGTAGGCGCTGGTGCCGACCTCCTCCCGCGAGGCGGCTCGGAGGGCTTCCTCGGCGTGGGCGGCCGTGTAGCCGGCGTAGGGGTCGCTCAGCGTGAAGCCGGCCCAGTCGAAGGCGTTCGAGGCCAACCGCGGCAGGCCCGAGGTGTGCAGGGCGAGCTGCTCGAGGGTGATGTCGGCGTTGTCGCCGGCGTCCAGCCACGTCCCGACCTGGTCATCCAGCCGGGCGGTGCCGTCCAGCACGAGGTCGGCCAGCAGGGTCGCCGTCATGGTCTTGGCGATCGACCCGACCTCGAACAGCAGGTCGGCGGCGTCCTCCGGCGTCGTCGCCTCGACCATCTCGCCGCCCTCGACGGCCACCACGGCCACCATCAGCGGCGACGGATCCGGCTCGGTCAGCGCGTCGATGAGCCCGTGTGCGATCGCCTCGGCCGTCATCCGAAGATCATGCCGGGACCGACTCCAGCACCTCGGCGACCTCTGCTGGGGAGGGCATGCCCTCGATCGACGTCGCGACGCCTGCGGCCGCGGCGCGGAACGCGTCCTCGGCCAGCAGCCGTTTGACGGCGGCGCTGATCGCATCGGCACTCGCCTCCGGCGGCGCGAGGGCCAGGCCCGCTCCGACGGCACTGATGGCATCCGCGTTCATGAACTGGTCGGCCCCCTGGGGCAGGCACAGCTGGGGGACACCGAGGCTCAACGTCGCCACCGACGTCCCGGATCCGGCGTGCGACACCACCACCGAGCACTGCGGGAGCACCAGGCTCTGCGGCACGTACCGCTCCACCCGCACGTTCGACGGCTGGGGGCCGAGCGCCCCGGGCTCACCCCGGGGGCCGACGGTGACGAGCAGGCGGACGTCGAGCTCGGCCAACGCGGCGACGGCGGCGCTGAGCGGCCCCACGTCGTTGAACACCGTGCCCATCGTCAGGTACACGAGGGGCCCGTCTGCGGGCCCGTCGGGCAAGGGCACGGTTACCGACGGGTCGACCGGCCCGTCGTAGGTGACCGGCCGCAACGGCTGGGATCTGCCCACGTGCGAGGCCTCCATCTGCGGCAGGCCGGCCGGATAGATGTCGAGGTACAGCCGGTCGTAGCTGCCGCCGTAGGGCCGGGGCTCGAGCCCCCGGGACCGCCACAGAGGCGCCACGTCCTCGGCCGCATTCCGCACCCGTGCCTCGGAGAGCAGCGCGCCGAAGCCCTTGGTCACGCTCGGCACCCCGAGCTCGGCGGCGACGACGTGGCCGGCGAACTCGGCCTGGTCGGCGATCACCAGGTCGGGCCGGAACTCCTGGGCGATCGGCACCAGTCCCTCGAGCATGGCGGGCGCCACCATCCGGCCGAAGAGCTTCCCGAACATCACCTCCCCCCGGGCGGGATGGGGGACGGCTTCGAGCTCGGGGTAGGCCCGCATGACCTCGGCCGGGCCCGCCGGTGGGATCCCGGCGACGGGAGCGGAGCGCAGACCGGCCCGCTCCACGTGCTCGGTGGCCCAGGGCGGCGCCGCCCACAGCACGTCATGCCCGCGTTCCACCATGGCCCGGGCCAGCGGCACCGTCGGGTGGACGTGGCCCAGCCCGCCGGGCGTGGTGAACAGCACGCGCATGCCCATGGCCGGAGTCTGTCAGCCGACCGCGGATCGTGGCCGCTCCACCCGACGATCCCGACGTGGTCAGCGGCGGCGCGATGTAATTGCCGCATGGCAACGACTGATGTGACGCGCCGGGGGAGCAGGCATCCGGGGGTCGGCAACCGCACCCCGAGCCGCAACGAGGACTTCTTCGAGGAGCAGGAGCTGAAGGAGCTGCGTGACTACGTCGCTCCGATCCGCACGGCGCGGCGGGTCCGCCTGACACTCACGACCCTGGTGGAGCTCTGGTTGGTGTTCGGCTTCGACATCGGCCCGAAGCTGTCCGAGGAGCTCGGCGACATGGGCTGGTTCCTCCAGCTCCTCGTGATCATGGCGGTGCTCGAGGTCGTGTTCCTCGCCATCCGGGCGCCGTTCGGCTACTGGGTCACCATGGTCTACGAGAAGAAGGCCGGGCACTCCACGTCCACCATCGGCACGTGGATCAAGGACCAGGGCCTCGAGTACCTCCTGTCGATCTTCGTCGGCGCGCTGCTCATGGGACCGGCCTTCGCCGCCATCCACGCCTTCCCCGACACGTGGTGGCTGGTCGGCGGCCTCGCCATCGTCGCCTTCCTCATCGTCGTGCAGTTCCTCGCGCCGGTGCTGATCATGCCCAGGTTCAACAAGTTCACGCCGCTCGAGCCCGGCCCCATCCGCTCGCGCATCGAGGAGCTGGCCGAGAAGTCGGGTGTGAAGATCCAGGGCGTCTACCTGATGGACGCGTCGAAGCGCACCACGCGCGCCAATGCCGGCGTGACCGGGTTCGGCAAGACCAAGCGGGTGATCGTGAACGACACCATCTGCCAGTTCCCGCTCGAGGAGCTGTCGCAGGTCATCGCCCACGAGCTCGGCCACTACCGGCTCAACCACATCCCCAAGTCGTTCCCGGTGAGCGCGCTGCAGTTCCCGCTCACCCTGCTGTTCATCGACCTCGTGGCCGGCAACGAGACGGTGCTGCGCTGGGCCGGCGTTCTTCCCCCGGCGGACCTCGGCCATCCGGCCTCGGTGCCGTTGTTCGGTTTCGCCTTCGGCATCCCCCTGGCCATCACCGGTCTCGCCGATGCGTGGCTCAGCCGCAAGCACGAGCGGGAAGCCGACCTGGAGGCCCTGGAGCTGCTCGGTGACCCGACATCGTTCGTCGGCGTGTGGCCCCGCATCGTGCTGGCCGACAAGGCCAACCTCGAGCCCACGCCGTGGGAGAAGCTCAAGTCCACCCACCCCGAGATCGCCGAGCGCATGCAGTTCGGCCTCGACTGGGCGGAGATGAACGACGTGTCCGTCACGCCGCCGGCCAAGCGGTCGGTGCCCGAGCCCGTCCTCACCGAGGGCTCGACGGCCAAGGGCTGACACCGGCGGAGAAATCCTGACGGCCGCTGTCGATTCGGGCCGGTGGCGTTCGTGTAGGGGGCGGAAGTCCCGGACCGGTACCGTGCCGGTCGTCACCAGAAGGAGCCACCGATGCCCCAGTACATGTTCTCCGTCCACCACCGCGAGGGCGACCCGATGCCCACTCCCGAGGAGATGCAGCCCATCTTCGAGGCGGTCGACGTCTTCAATGCCGAGCTCCAGGCTGATGGCGCGTGGGTCTTCGCCGGCGGCCTCACCCGCCCGCCACCGCCACCGTGGTCGACAACACCGGCAGCTCCGTCGTCACGACCGACGGCCCCTTCGCCGAGTCCAAGGAGCACCTGGGCGGGTTCTGGGTCCTGGAGGCCGCCGACCTCGACGCCGCGCTGAAGCTGGCCGAGCGGGCGTCCAGGGCGTGCGCCGCCCCCGTCGAAGTGCGGCCGTTCCAGGACGAGCCCGCGGCCTGACCGGAGCGGTGCCGGGCCCCGACGAACGCGATATCGCCCGGGTCTTCCGCTCCCGCCCAGCCCCGCCGGCTGGATCATCACCACGGCGCGCAACCGCGCCATCGACCGCCTCCGGCGCGAGGCGACGCGTCACGACCGCCATGCCGAGGCCGCCCTCGTGCGGGCCCGCGACGAACCGTTGGAGACGGGCACGACCGTGCACGACGACCGACTGCGCCTGATCTTCACCTGTTGCCATCCCGCCCTCGCCATGGAGGCGCGCGTCGCCCTCACCCTGCGGCTGCTGGGCGGCCTGCAGACACCGGAGATCGCCCGTGCCTTCCTTGTGCCCGAGGCCACCATGGCCCAGCGCCTGGTGCGCGCCAAGCGGAAGATCGCCGCCGCCCACATCCCGTACCGCGTGCCGGATGCCGCCGACCTGCCGCAGCGGCTGGCGGGCGTGCTCGCCGTTCTCTACCTGGTCTTCAACGAGGGCTACACCGCCAGCTCTGGCGACGACCTGGTGCGTGACGACCTGTGTTCCGAGGCCATCCGTCTGACCCGGGTCGTCGTCGAGCTCGTGCCGGACGAACCGGAGGCGATCGGGCTCCTCGCCCTGTTGCTCCTCGTCGCCTCGCGGCGGGCGGCGCGTACGACAGCTGCCGGCGCCCTGGTCCTGCTTCGCGACCAGGACCGCTCCGTCTGGAACACCGCGCTGGTGGCCGAAGGTCACGCGCTCGTGCGCGAGTGCCTCCGTCGCAACCGGCCGGGGCCGTTCCAGATCCAGGCCGCCATCAACGCCGTGCACTGCGACGCCGCCGCCATGGCCGACACCGATTGGGTGCAGATCGTCACCTTGTACGACCAGCTGATGGCGATCACCCCGACGCCCGTCGTCGCCCTCAACCGCGCCGTCGCTCTGGCCGAGATCGAGGGCCCCGCCATCGGGCTGCGCGACGTCGACGCGCTCCGTATGCCCGATTACCACCTGTTCCACGCCATTCGCGCCGATCTGCTGGCGCGACTCGGCCGGACGGATGAAGCGGCGGTCGCATATGACCGCGCCATCGCGCTGGCCGGGAACGACGTCGAGCGCGGGTTTCTCGAACAACGCCGCGGTACCCTGGGCTGATGCGCATCCGTTCTCTGGGGCTCTTCGTCGCGGCCGTCGCCATCCTGTTCCACGCCTTCCCGGCCGAGGCGGCCGGGCCCTTGTCGTTCGCCGACCCCAAGGGCGACGCTCTCGACAAGCAGGACGGCTTCGACATCGTCGGTGTGAGTTACGCGATGGCCAAGACGAAGACGGGGGCGCCGCAGATCAACGTGAAGCTGACTCTGGCGGGTCCGCCGCGGCTGCAACTCGCCTCCTACAACGTGCTCGGCTCGGCCAGTCCTGTGGAGGGTTGCGGCCGCTTCGAGGTCGACTTCCGTCCCGGGACACTGGCCGACGCCGCGGTCGGCGGGAGCCCGTTCGAGCTCTGGGTGGAGGATTGCCTCGCTCCCGATGACGTCAACGGCAACCAGATCCTGTCGAACATCCCCGGTGAGGTGAAGGGGTCGACCATCACCTGGTTCGTCCCCCTCGACTCCCTCAAGAAGAAGGCACGCGCCGTCGGCAAGATCACCGACATCCACGCCTTCACCTACACGGGCGACCCTCTCTTCGGCCTCATGGGCACCCACGATTTCGACATCAACACCGACGACGCCGTCACCGACAAGGCGTTCGTCTACGCCTAAGCCCCCGTCGAAGGCCGTCCCCGAGGACGCCACCTTCGAGCCGATCATCACCAACCGGATCCGGCGCGAGCGCGCCGGGGCGGCGCCGGTGGCCCAGACCGTCCCGAGCACCTACCGCCGGCGCGGGACCCAGCTCGGTCCCGACCCGGTGCCCGCCTGGGTGATCACCACCGAGACGGCCTTCGACACCGACCTCGGCGTGATCAAGACCGGCAAGGAGGCCGAGGTCTCACTCGTCGAGCGGGCCGACGGGGACACCGTGAGCCTGATGGCGGTCAAGCGGTACCGCGGCGTCACCCACCGCGGCTTTCGCAACGACGCCGTGTACCGGGCCGGACGCCAGATGCGCGACACACGCGCGCAACGTGCCGCTGACGCCGGGACCACCAAGGGCGACACCTTCCGCACCGACCAGTGGGCGGCCAACGAGTTCGACGTGATGGCGGCGCTGTGGTCGAAAGGTGCGGCCGTGCCCTACCCGGTGCAGCGCGTGGGCACCGAGCTCATGATCGAGTACCTGGGCGACGAGGACGAGGCGGCACCGCGGCTGATGGCGGTCGACCTCGATGCGGACCTGGCGTCGTCGCTGTTCGCGCAGTTCCTCGAGCTGCTGCGCGCCATCGTCGAGGTCGGGATCGTCCACGGCGACCTGTCGCCCTACAACCTGCTGGTGTGGGAGGACCGCCTGTGGGCCATCGACTTCCCGCAGGCCGTCGATCTCCATCTCAATTCCGAGGCGCCGGCGCTGCTGCGGCGCGACGTGGAGAACGTGTGCAAGTTCTTCGCCTCCAAGGGGGTCGCGGCCGCCGACCCCGAGGCCGTCATGGCCGGTCTGCCGCCAATCGCCACCCGCCGGCCCCATCCTGCTTGACGGCGTAGAGCGCGCCGTCGGCCGCCTCCAGCAGGGCCTCGATGGAGCGCTTCGACGGGGGAGCGACGGCCACGCCCACGCTGACGGCCAGCTCGACCTCGTGACCTCCCTTGATCGGGATGGGCCGGTGCACGGCCTCGACCATGCGGCCCGCCAGGCGGGCCAGGATGTCGGGGTCGGTCAGGCCGGGGCACAGCACGGCGAACTCGTCACCGCCGAGCCGGGCGACGACGTCGGTGGCGCGCACGACACTTTCGAGCCGCCGCGCCACCTCCCGTAGGACCTCGTCGCCGGCGGCGTGCCCGTACCGGTCGTTGACCGGCTTGAAGCCGTCGAGATCGAGGTAGAGGACGCCCACCAGCGGGCCGCGCTCGGGGTCGTTGGCGGACCGCAGGTCGTCGAAGAACCGGGCCCGGTTGGCCAGGCCCGTCAGCGGGTCGTGGTTGGCGGCGTAGCGCAGGCGCGCCGCCGACTGCTCGCGGGTCAGCAGCAGCTCGGTCAGGCGCACGAGCCTGGCGACGGCCAGGCCACCGGTGTGGTCGACGTCATCGTCGGTCCGCCGCCACAGGACGAGGCACGCGGCGGCTCCTCCTTCGGTATTGACCGGATAGGCCCAGCACCGGGCGTAGCCCGCCTCCTGGGCGGGACCGCGGAGCACCGGGGGGAGGTCGGTCACCCGCACCATGCTCGGGGCGCCGGTCTGCGTCGCCACCGCCCAGGGCGTGCCTTCCAGCGAGACCCGACCGGCGAGCAGCGGCCCGAGCCCGTGGGCAGCGGCGGAATTGGTGAACCACCCGTTCACCGAGTCGTAGAGCACCACTCCGTCGGCGTCCAGTGTCTCGGCGCCCATGACCTGCACGAGCAGGCCGAGCGTCTCTTCGAGCGTCGAGGCACCGGCGATGGCATCGAGGATCTGATCGAGCAGCCAGCGCTCGTCCCACCGCCGGATGTAACAGGCGAGGCCGGCGATATCAGGGTCGTCGAGCTGGGTGTTGGCCGTCACCTCGACGACGCTGAGCGAGCCGTCCTTGCGTCGGATGCGGAACAGCATCGGCCGCCGCAGACCGTGACCGGCCAGGGCGGCACCGACCGAGTCATACGCGACGGGGTCCCAGTCGGGATCGAGGTGGTCGAGGATGTTGGTGCCGAGCAGCTCTTCGGCGGAGTAGCCGGAAAACGCCTCGGTGTTGCCGCGGACGAGATTGATCGTCCCGCCGGCGTCGATGATCAGGGTGAGGCTCGGGCTGCAGTCGGCCAGCCGCTCGAAGAGCCGACGCTCGTCAACCATGGCCCGGCGGCACGTACATGTCGAAGCGGCAGACCTCGCTGAACCCGAGCGCCTCGTACACGCGGTACCCGGCCTCCGACGACTGCAGCGAGCACACGTCGACGCCGGTCGCCAGTCCGGCGGTGATGGCGGCTGCCGTCATGGCGGCTCCGACGCCGCGCCGACGTACCGACTCGACGGCGCCGATGTTGTAGATGCCGGCGATCCCGTCATGGAAGAGCACCGACGCGCTGCCGACCGGCTCGCCGGCGATGCGGCCGACGAAGTGGCGCCCCGGCGCGTCGCCGCCGAACCCGACGGCCAGGAACGCGGCCCGGAAGAACTCCATGGCCACGGGCGGCAGTCCGAACGCCGGCCCCAACACGGAGAGGAGGACGTCGAGGCCGGCGACATCGGTGACAGCGCGAATCTCGAGGTCGTCGACGACCGGTGCGGGCGGCGGCTCGCCGCCGTGCCTGACCATCACGGGCTGGGACCCGGCGGCGGTGAAGCTGAGCGCCTGGAGGCGGGCGCCGAGATCCTCAGGCGAAGCCGTGGGGCGGTGCCACCACATCCATGGTCGTCCGGACGCCGCGAACCGGGCCCCGACCGACTCCACCGCGCCCGCCAGCGCGTCGCCACCGAGGTCGGTGTGCAGCACGCCGTTGAACAGGGGGAAGTCGGTGCCACTGTCGATGGCCACGACACCGGGGACATCGATGCGTTCGGCGCCGTCGACCACGAGGAACGACAGGAACGCCTCCTGTTGCTCGCGGGTGGCCAGCTCGACCAGTCGAGGGTCGGCGCTCACGAACGTGTCACGCCCCGCCGGGGTCGGGCGACCAGCTCGCCGCCGCAGTTCGGACACTTCCCGACCATGGCCTCCCCGCAGGGGGCGCAGAACGTGCACTCGAAGCTGCAGATCACGGCGTCGGCGGCGTCGGCCTCCAGTGTCGCCTGGCACTTCTCGCAGGTCCCACGCATCTCGAGCATGACCTTGTCTACCTTCGCCCTCGCCGGCGCGCTGCCCTGCTGAAGACCGGCGGTCCGTCCGAGAGCACGAGCAGGCGGTCGCCCTCCGCGAGTCTGGACTCGGCCGACGGGTTCACCGAGTAGTGGGTGCGGCTGTCGTCCCGGCGCTCCGAGACCGCCACGGCGAGACAGCCGTGCTCGGCCTTGAGCGTGGCCAGTGCCTCGGCGAAGGTCCGGCCTACGAGGGCGGGTGGCAGGTCGATTCCGTAGAGCTCGGCCCCCTCCGGGTGGGTGACGAGGTCGCCGATCACGCGGGTGAGGCCGTGGGTCCGGGCGCTGCCCGCCAGCAGCGCGCCGGTCAGCTCGGCACTGACGACCAGCTCGTCGGCCCGCGTGCGCTGGAAGTGCTGGCGGTTCTCCGACCGGAGCACCTCGACGCACGTGTAGCACCCGGCATTCAGGCTCTCGACGGCGAGGCATGCCAGCAGGGTCCTGGCGTCGGCGTCGCCGGCGGCCCCGGCCGACTCGTCGGCGAGGATGATCGCCGTCGATGCCCGCTCGATCCCGGCCCGGCGAAGGTCGTCGGCGTCGGTGGGGTTCCCCCGGACGAAGACCGTCAGCGGGTCGCGCGTGGGCGAGGCATCCAGCTGGGCGAGGATTGCGACCGGGCGGTCGTCCTCCACCTCGCGTGCGTGCAGCTCGCGGAGGATCTCCACCCCCTTGGCGCTCCAGCCGCAGATGACGATGTGGCCCTTCAGCCGGACGTCGGCCATGCCGGTCCCCCTCTTGATGACGGTCTCGACGAGCTTGGACGCCAGCGCGCCGGTCGCCAGGGCGACGACACTCCGGCCGGTGAGCATCACGACGTCGTGGGTCACACGACCGGCGGGGCTGGTGAGAGGCCACGGGTTGGATCCCTCCAGCAGCACCCGCGTGACGTAGGAGAACCCCGAGACGACGCCATGGACGTTCTGGTTGGCGCCGGTCTCGGCGGCGTAGAGGACGATGGCGGCGACGACGAGGACGCCGAGGACGGCGATGGTCGCAGCGAACAGCCGGTTGCTCAGCCGGTGGGCGACGGCCCCCCACGCACGCCAACCCGGCCCGCTCATGGCGACGAAGTCTGGTCTGCGGAAGGATGCCTCGCATGGACGAACGCGTCAGCTGCAAGATCGTCGACGGGGTGGCCGATGTCCGCCTGACCCGGCCGGACAAGATCAACGCTCTCGACCCGGCCATGTTCGCGGCCATCGTCGAGACGGGCGAGACCCTCAAGGCCGACCGGTCGGTCCGCGCCGTCGTGCTCTCGGGCGAGGGCCGAGGATTCTGCGCCGGGCTCGACTTCGGGAGCTTCCAGGCCATGGCCGGCAGTGGTGGAGACGACGCGGTCAGGCCTCGGGAGCAGGGCGACGTGGCCAGCATCGGGTCGACCGACGGGCGCATCACCCATCTGGCACAGCAGTCGGCCTATGTGTGGCAGGAGATCGAGGCCCCGGTCATCGCCGCCGTGCACGGCGTGGCCCTCGGCGGCGGATGCCAGATCGCCCTCGGGGCCGACATCCGCATCGTGGCCCCCGACGCCACCTTCTCCGTGCTGGAGATCCGCTGGGGCCTGATCCCCGACATGACGGGCACGGCCATGCTTCCCCTGCTCGTCGGTCTCGACGTGGCCAAGGAGCTCACGTTCACCGGGCGCATGATCTCCGGTGAGGAGGCGGCGCGCATCGGCCTGGCCACGCGTACCAGCCTCACCCCTCTCGACGACGCGCTGGCGCTGGCGGCCGAGATCGCCGCCAAGAGCCCGCATGCGGTCCGCGGCGCCAAGCGCCTCCTCAACGGATCTCCCTACCGCACGATGGCCGAGCAGTTCGCCGAGGAGCGCACCGTCATCGGGTCCCTGATCGGGAGGAAGAACCAGATGGAAGCCGTGACGGCCTACTTCGAGAAGCGGGCGCCCTCGTTCGAGGACTGAGCGCCGCACTACCAGAGGCGGTTCCAGTCCTGGTCGGTCAGGCGCCCGATGACTTCCCCGACCTGGTCGCGGTGGACGGCCCGGAGGTCGTTCTCGACCCACCCGGGCTTGGTCATGCCCGCCTGCCACCAGTCCAGCACCTCGACCGATCGCCAGTCCCGGCTGCGGACGCCGCCCTCGGAGTAGCACGGGCGCAGCAGCAGGCTGTCGGCGGAGCCGGCCACCACCACGCAGGGCCGCACCTTGGCGCCATCGGTAGGGCCCTCGAACACGATCTCGGCCGTGACCACGGCCCCGGTGAGCGGGTCGCCGGGGGAGAAGTCGTCGCCGAGCGCCCACGCCGGCACCTCACGGCGAGGCGCGGCCGCCGGTCGCGCCGTCCGGTCCGAGCCGGGCTCGGCCGCTTCCCGCTCGGCTGTCGACTTCGCCTGCTTCCGTTGGCGCAGCGCTTCGGCTGCCCTCGCGGCGCGGGAGGCCTCGGCCTTGCGCTCCTCGCGCTCGCGCTGGCGACGCGCCTGGCGCGCCTCCTTGCGTTCGGGTGACGCGCCCCGGCCGGGCGGCGGGATCGGCGCGGGCACGGGCCCGGCTGTGGCCGATGTCGCCGCCCCCGCCGCCGACTCGGCCTCGTCGGCCACCGGGAACCGCTCGTCCTCGTCGAGGATGCGGGCGCAGTGGCCGGAGGCGGGCTGCCCGGTGGCGGCGACGTAGGCGAGCATCGTCGCCACCGCGTGGGGCGTGTGACGCTCGGCGACATCGTCGAGCGCGGCCATCAGCTGGTTGTACGTCGGCTCGTCGGAGGCCTCGCCCAGGACCTCGACGGTGTCCTCCAGGCACGGTCCGACGAGGGCCTCGGCCAGCGCCGCCAGCTGGGTGTCGTCGGGCATCCGGCGCAACCTGGCCGCCGGGTCGGCGGAGCGACGCAGGATCACGTGGGGCTGGCCGGCGGAGGCCGCCAGCGCTCGGAACGTGGCCTCGGGCAGCCGGTCGAAGGCGGCTCGGAGATCGGCGGGATCCGCGGTCAGCACGGCGCGCCGCAGCCTGGCCACGTGGGCGACCTGGGCTTCGATCTCCGCCTCGGTCGGCGCCTCCTCCATGCCGCCATCGTCGCGCGGACGCCGGGGTGGCCCATGCTGTGGTCATGGCGATCACTCCGTCCGGCCCTACCGCGCCCGACGTCCGGGTAGCGGAGCTCCGGGCCATGAAGCGCCGGGCCACCGGCCTGCTGGCGGTGGTGGCGATCGCATTCGTCGCCATCCACCTGGCCGGCGACGACCAGTCGTGGGTGCCCTACGCCCTGGCGGCGGCCGAGGGCTCGATGGTCGGTGGCCTGGCCGACTGGTTCGCCGTCACCGCCCTGTTCCGCCATCCCCTCGGGCTGCCCATCCCGCACACGGCGGTCATCCGCGAGCGCAAGGACCAGTTCGGCGCGACCCTGGGCGCCTTCGTGCAGGAGAACTTCCTGGGGGCCGACATCGTCGGGGAACGGGTGCGGGCCGCCGGCGTGGCCGGCCGGCTGTCGGCGTGGCTGGTCCAGCCCGCCAATGCCGACGTCGTGGCGCGAGTCGTGCTCGACGCCGCCGTCGGTGTCGTCGACGTGCTGCAGGACGACGACGTCCAGCGCGTGCTGCACGAGGAGATCGAGCGTGCGCTGGGGGCCGTCGACCTGGCGCCCCTCGCCGGCCGGGCGCTCACCGTCGCCACCAGCGAGGGCCGGCACCGCGAACTGCTCGACGTGGCCCTGAAGGGTGTCATCACGTTCCTGGACGAGCAACGCGAGCCGTTGCGCGCCCGCTTCGGCCAGGAGTCGCCCTGGTGGCTGCCGCACGCGGTCGAGGACAAGCTGTTCGACCGCATCGTGGACGGCGCCCGGCTGTTGCTGGCCTCGGTGGTGGCCGACCCGAACCACGAGATGCGCGGCCTCATCGACGACCGCCTCGCGGCGCTGGCCGATCGTCTCCAGCACGATCCGCTCCTGAAGCAGCGCGGTGACGAGCTGAAGCGCGACCTCCTCGGTCACGCCGAGCTCCGCCGCTGGACGTCCAGCCTCTGGACCGACGCCAAGGTCGCCCTGCGGACCCAGGCGCCCGATCCCACCTCGGCCCTGCGCACCCGTCTGGCCGGCGCGGTGGTGGCGGCGGGGGAGCGGCTGCGCGCCGAGCCGGGGCTGCGTCGCACGGTCGACGTGTGGTCGGAACGGGCCGCCCGCCATGTGGTCGAGCACTACCGGGACGAGATCGGTGGCCTCATCACCGCCACGGTGGCGCGCTGGGACGCGGCCGAGACCTCCGACAAGCTCGAGCTGCTGCTGGGTCGCGACCTGCAGTTCATCCGCATCAACGGCACCGTCGTCGGAGGTTTGGCCGGCCTCGCACTCCACGTCGGCAGCGACACCCTCGGCCGCGTAGGTTGACTCTCATGGAGCACACCGCGGACGTCGTCATCGTCGGTGGGGGGATCGCCGGTGGCGCCCTCGGTACGGTCCTGGCCCGCAACGGTGTGGACGTCGTGGTGCTGGAACGCCAGACGACCTACCGCGACAAGGTGCGAGGAGAAGTGGTGCTGCCCTGGGGCGCGGTCGAGCTGCTGGCCCTCGGACTGGAGGACGTGCTGCTCGGAGCCGGCGGAGGGTACGCCGAGCGCACCATCGCCTACGACGAGACCGTCGAGCCCGCCGCGGCCGAAGCGGCACCCATCCCGTACGCCTTCCTCGTGCCGGGGGCACCCGGCGCGTTGAACGTCGGCCATCCGCAGGCCTGCCAGGCCCTGACGGAGTCGGCGGCCGCCGCCGGCGCCCGGGTCGTGCGGGGCATCGACGACGTCGTGGTCACCGCCGGCGGATCACCGGCCGTCGCCTACACCCACGACGGTGAGGAACATCGCGTCGCGTGCCGGCTCGTGGTCGGTGCCGACGGCCGGGGCTCGGTGGTCAGGGACCAGGTCGGCATCACGCTCGAGGCCTCCGAACCGCGGACCATCGGCGCCGGCCTCCTCGTGGAGGGTACGTCCTGGCCCACCGATTCCAACGTGCTCGGCACCGAGGACGACAAGCTCTTCCTCGCCTTCCCCCGTCCCGGTGGCGTCACGCGCCTGTACCTCCTCTACGACGTGGCCGAGAAGCAGCGCTTCACCGGCCCGACCCGGGCCCAGGACTTCCTCGACGACTTCATGGTCCGCTGCATCCCCGATGTCGAGCGGTTCAGGGGTACACCCATCGGCCCCTGCTCGAGCTACCCCATGAACGACACGTGGTGCACCGCGCCCTACGCCGCCGGCGTGGTGCTCGTCGGCGACGCGGCGGGATGGAACGACCCGATCATCGGCCAGGGCCTGAGCATCTCCCTGCGCGACGTCCGCATCGTGTCCGAGGCGATCCTCGACGGAACCGACTGGTCGGCGTCCGCATTCGCCCCCTACGGCGACGAGCGGAGCGAGCGCATGCGGAGACTGCGTTTCTCGGCCTCCATCACCACCGACCTGCGCTGTGACTTCACCGAGCGGGGCCGGACGCGCCGTGCCGCGTTCCTCTCCGCGGCCAAGGAGGACTTCAGCCTCCTCGGGCCGCTGCTGGCCGGCCTCATGGGGCCGGACAAGATCGCTCCCGATGCCTTCAGCGATGAGACCAGAGAGCGCATCCTCGCCTTCGGTTGAGCGCCTCGACCTCGGCGACGGGTCGTGGGTGGACATCGGCCGCGGGTGGCTGCCCGAGGCGGATGGGTTGTACGAGGCGTTGCTGCGGGACGTGCCGTGGCAGACGAGTCGGCTGTTCCGGTACGACCACTTCGTGGAGGAGCGCCGACTCGGCGCGTCGTGGCACCGCGGGAAGCCGCTGCCCAACCCGGCCTTGGCGACCGTGCACAAGACGCTGGAGCGCGACTACCGCGCCCGCTTCGACGGGTTCGGGATGATCCAGTACCGCGACGGGCGGGACGGCCAGGCCTTCCATCGCGACACCGACATGCGCTGGCTCGACGACACGATCATCGCCATCCTCACCCTCGGGGCCCGTCGGCCGTGGCTGCTGCGGCCGAAGTCCAGTCGCTACGAGCTGAGCGAGGGCCGTGGCGCGGTGCACGACCTGGCGCCCGGGCCCGGTGACCTCATCGTGATGGGGGGGCGTTGCCAGGCCGACTGGGAGCACTCGGTGCCGTATCTCGCCGGCTATCACGTCGGGGTCCGCATCTCGCTGCAATGGCGGTGGACGTCCAGGAAGGGACGGCCGTTCGCGGGCGGCTCCTACCGTGCCCCGCTGCACTACGACGGCCGCCGGTAACCTCGCCGCCATGGGCATCTCCGCCACGCGCGTCACCCCGGCCATCGGCGCCGAGGTCGGCGGCGTGCGCCTCGGGCCTGACCTCGACGACGCCGATGTCGTCGCCATCCGCGGCGCCCTGCTCGAGCACAAGGTGCTGTTCTTCCGGGGCCAGACGCTCGACCCCGCCACCCTGACGGCGCTGGCCACGCGCTTCGGCGATCCCACCCCGGCTCATCCTGTCGAGCCCGCCGTGGAGGGGCACCCCGAGGTCCTCGCCCTCGACTCCGAGGAAGGTGCCCGCGCCGATGTGTGGCACAGCGACCTCACGTTCCAGGAGTGCCCTCCCCTGGGGGCCATGCTGCACGCCGAGGTGGTTCCCGAGGTCGGCGGCGACACGGTGTGGGTCGACATGAACGCCGCCTACGACGCGCTGTCGCCGGCGCTGCGCACGTTCCTCGACGGGTTGACCGCGACGCACTCACCGTTCAAGGCGGGCGACTACTTCGCGGCGCGCGACGCCTCGGGCGACAAGGCAGCGACCACCGCCGCGCTCCGGCCGGTGTCGCACCCCGTCGTGCGGGTGCACCCCGAGACGGGAAGACGTTCGCTCTTCGTCAACCCGCTGTTCACACTGAAGATCGACGGGCTGCGGCGGGTCGAGAGCGACGCACTTCTCGAGCTGATCCAGTCGGTGGCGACGCGGCCTGACGCCATGGTGCGTTGGCGGTGGCTGGCCGGCGACGTGGCGTTCTGGGACAACCGCTGCACCATGCACTACGCCCTCATGGACTACGGCCAGGCCCGGCGCAAGATGGTCCGCGTCGCGCTGGAGGGAGACCGCCCCGTCGGGGTCGGGGCCGCCTGACCCGAACGGGTCATCCGCGTTTGCCCAATTCGGTCCATTGCCCCGGAGGGGATGGCGGCCCACAGTTGCCGCGGGGGGTGGGACACATGATGCGAACGCTCAGCCTGGTGACGGAGAAGCCACACACGGTGTTCGTACTCGGTGGCGGAGGCAACCTGGGAGCCGTCCAGGTCGGCATGCTGCGCGGCCTCCTGGACCGGGGCATCCTTCCCGACGAGGTCGTCGGGTGCTCGGTGGGGGCCGTCAACGGAGCCGGCCTCGTCGCGGACCCGACGGCCGACGGGATGGACGCCCTCGCCCGCCTGTGGCACAAGATGCGGGGCGAGACCCTGTGCCCGTCGGGGTTGCTCGGCGGCCTCGTCGCCCTCGGCCGCCGCGGCCTGTCGCTCCACGGCAACGAAGCGCTGCGCGCCATGCTCGTCGCCAACCTCGCCTTCGAGCGCTTCGACGAGCCCCGCATCCCACTCCATGTCATTGCAACCGACCTGGCGACGGGCGCCGAGCGGTGGTTCCGCGAGGGGCCGGTGCTCGAGCCCATCCTCGCCAGTTGCGCCATGCCCGCCGTCCTGCCGCCGGTGGAGATCGAGGGCCGACTGTTCATCGACGGGGCCGTCGTGAACAACGTGCCGGTGTCGCGCGCGCTTGCCCTGGGCGCGACACGCGTCGTGATCCTCCACGTCGGCAGCTTCCGCCGCGAGCGACCGGCCCCGCGCCGACCGATCGAGGCCCTCGTGCAGGCCATGTCGATCGCCCGCGACGCGCGGTTCGCCCTCGAGCGCGACGCGGTGCCCTCTCGTGTGGAGGTGATCATCCCACCCGCGCTCGACCCCGGGCGCCTCCGGTACAACGACTTCACCCGCTCGGGCGAGCTCATCGAGCGCGCCCACGCCTCGACCCTGGCCTACCTCGACGGGCCCCGCGCCGCCACGGCGTGAGCGATCAGGTGCCGGCGGCGCCGACGAGGGAGATGATGAGGATGAAGTGGCACACCGCCGCGACCACGACCATGGTGTGCCATACCTCGTGGTAGCCGAAAACACGTGGGAACGGGTCGGGGTGGCGCGAGCCCAGCACGATCCCGCCCACGGTGTAGATGACCCCGCCGGCGACGAGCAGCGCCATCTGCCCGCCCGTGAGGTGTCGCGTCAGGCCCGGGAAGGCGAGGGCGGCGACCCAGCCCAGGGTGATGTAGCACGCCAGCCCGACCCCCTTGCGCTCGGCGATGCCGAGAACCGCGAGCACGAAGCCGCCCAGAGCCCCGGCCCAGGCCGCCACCAGCAGGGTGATGCCACCCCGTCCCGGTAGGGCCACCAGGCAGATCGGCGTGTAGCTGGCGGCGATCATGAGGAAGATGGTGGCGTGGTCGGCCCGTCTCATCCGGGCTCGCGCCGGCAACGACCAGTGGCCGCGGTGGTAGGCCGCGCTCACCCCGAACAGGGCGGCCAGGCCGACCGCGTAGATCACGGCGCCGGTACGGCCGCGCGTCGTCTCGGCTGCCCGGACGACGACGAATCCGGCCGGCAGCGCGAGGAAGAAGCACACCAGGTGCAGCCACCCGCGCAGGAGGGGCGGCGTCTCCGGATCCATCACCCAAGGCTACGTGGCGGTGTCGTGCGCCCCCACGCGGTCATGCCAGGCTGGTCGCCATGTCGCGACAACGAAGGTCCCGGCCCGTCGTATCGGTGCTCGCGCTCGCGCTCGTCCTCGGCGCCTGTGGTGGCGGGGGAGGCGACGACGATCCGTCACCGTCGACCTCGTCCACGGCCGGGGGCCCGCCCACATCGGCGGCGCGCACCGACCTGGCGCCGCTCACCGGGCTGGTGCAGCCCGACGTGGCGCGGCGATCGAGGGTCGCTCTGGTCGTCAAGATCGACAACGCTCCCAAGGCCCGGCCCCAGGCGGGCGTCAACCAGGCTGACATCGTCGTGTCGGAGAAGGTCGAGGACGGTGTCACCCGGCTGTTCGCGGTGTTCCAGTCGACCGACGCCGAGCCGGTCGGCCCCATCCGCTCGGCTCGCACGACCGACATCGCGCTGGTGGCCGCCCTGGCTCATCCCCTGTACAGCTACAGCGGCGTCAGCCCGCTGGTGAAGCGGCACATCGCGGCGGCCCCGCTCGTCGACGTCGGCTTCGACACCAACAGCGGCGACTATCGCAGGGAGCGGTCCCGACCCGTCGTACACAGCCTGATGTCGACGACGGCGGCGCTCTACCGGAAGGCCCCTCCCGACGCCAAGCCTCCGCCGCCCTGGTTCACCTACCGCGCCGAAGGCGCGCCGACGGGGGTCGGTGCCCCGGCTGCGGGAGTCCACATCGAGTACACCGGGAAGAACATCACGACCGTCGTCGACTACCGGTGGGACGCGGGGTCGGGCACGTGGAAGCGGGCCCAGGACGCCACGCCGTTCGTCGATGCCGCCGGAACCCAGGTGGGACCTCGCAACGTGGTCGTCCAGTTCGTGAACTACAGGGACACCGGTGAGGTCGACCGCTCCCGCACGGCGGTGCCCGAAGCCGAACTGGTCGGTGAGGGCGAAGCCTGGGTCTACACCGACGGCAAGGTCGTCGAGGGCCGGTGGCGCAAGGCCGGCGCCACGGAAGTGACCGTCTTCACCGACGCCAAGGGCGCGCCGATCGCGCTGACCCCGGGTCAGACGTGGATCGAGCTGGCCGTCAAGGGGAGCGCCCGCCGGCTCTGATCGCGGGACTGCGACCACCGCGCCGCCATGCGGCCCCGGCCGAGCAGGACGGCGGCGAGCAGCAGGAGGACGGCCAACGCGACGAGGGCCCTCGGCAATGCCGCCGAGGACGGTCCGGCCGGCCGCAGGTAGGCGACCACGGCCAAGCGCTGGAGCACGGCGGGCGCCGACCCCGATGACGTGACCTCGGCCATGAGGGCGACCGGCTTCGTGCCGGGGGAGACGTGGCGAGGACCGGTGACCGTCACCGTCACCTGGCGGCTCTCCTTGGGCCCGAGGTGGACCGCGCCCGGGACCTCCACCCAGGCGCTGGCCTCGCCGTCGCCACCGAGGCTGACGACACCGGCCCGGTCGAACGAGGCGGGAGCGGCCCACATCCGGAGGTCGACGGGTTTGTCGGTCTTGTTCCAGACGCGGACCGCACCCGTGGTCTCCTTGCCGGCTCGCACCTCGGGGGAGATGCGATCCGCCTCCTGGCCGGGTGTGGCGACCGGGTCGATACCGAACTGCGACGTCTCGATGGCCCCGGCCGGAGCCGCCGTTATCCCGAGGGGGACGACGACGGCCACGACGGCCAGGGCGGCGGCGCGGAAGGCCCTCCTCACGGCTGGAGGGCGGTCACGACGAGGGTGCCCTTGTAGGAGCCCTTGGCCGCGTCGGCCGGGACGTTCACGCTCAGGGTCGGGAAGGAGAAGTAGGTGCCGGTCTGGGCGAGCACCTGGGCGGGGAGCAGGCTCTCGACCGTGGCCACCGTGCTGCCGAGGATGCTGGTGACCTGTGCAGCGCTGAGGGCCGCCCAGGCCGGACCGACGGCGGCGCCGACGCCGTTCACGATGGTGAGGTCGGCAATGAGGTCACTGCGCGGGTTGGTGTCGAGCAGGCCCTGGAGGGCCGTCAGCACGGCGGCGGTCGAGATCGGTGCGCCGCCCATGAGCCGGCGGGGCGTCGGCACGAACGAGCTGGGCCTGGCCGGGTCGGCGGCGCCCACCCCGGCGAAGTCGGGGTTGGTGAAGGCCCCGGCCTCGGGCGCCTGTGGCAGAAGCGGCAGGTTGGTGAGGTCGGCCAGGTTCACCGGCACCGGCAGGGTCTGGGGGAGCCCTGCCAGTCCGGTGGTGTTGATGCGACAGGCGAGGACGCCGCCGACAACGGTCTGCACCACACCGAGGACGGCGCAGATCACCGGGTCGGTGATCGTCGAGACCGTGTCGACCAGCGGTCGTACCTGGGCGCTCAGGTTCAGGGCGTTGACGGCGTTGGCGGCGCTGCCGATCGACAGGTTCGACGAGGTGATCTTGGTGCCGTAGTCGATGGCGGAGCCGGCATCGGCGTAGAGGTTCGTCATGGTCGCGTTCACGCTGAAGGCGGAGCGGTCCATACCCTCGTCGACGACGCGGACGCGGAACGGCAGGGTGCGGTCGGTGCCGAAGTCGAGGGTCGTGAGCGCCGTGCCGGTGAGGTTCTCGACATACAGCGTGCGGCTGCCCCCGGGGTTGGCGACCGACACCGTCACCTCGGCGGCGCCGGCCGGAACGGCGACGGCCACGAGCAGGGCGAGACCGGACAGCACTGCGATGGGACGGAACCTGATCATGGTCATGCCTTTCGGGCGGAGTCTGGTGGCGACGACGGCGAGCATCCCGACGACGACGAGGAGGGCACCGGCAGCCAGGAGCGAGCCGGCGTCGAGTCCCGTGTGGGGCAGCGACGGTTGTTCCGTGCGATGGTGGTCGACGTCGACCGAAACGTTGACGTTCGTGGCATCGGCACGCATTCGTGACAATGTCGGACATCGACCCGCCACTGACAATGGCCCACGCACGTCATCCGCGTGCCCGACCTGACTAGTCGTAATGTCGCCGTGTGGACCCCCTGACCGCTCGCCGCACGTGGCGCAGCCTCGAGCCCATCCACGGGATGATCTACTTCGCTCCCGAGGCCCAGAAGGCCTATGACGCCATCGGGCTCACCGGCAGCCGGGAGGGCTACTTCGGCTCGCGGGCGGCGGCCATGGGAGCGGTGCCGGCCGAAGTGGTGATGGCCACGTTCTTCAACTTCCATCCCGAGCTCGTCCGCCGCGCCGTGCCTGCGGCCTGGGCGGCCGCGCCACCGGAGGCCATCCTCGAGGCCCGGCTCTCGGCGGCCGGGGCCGCCCTGCGACGGGCGCTCGGCGAGGAGATCGACGCGCCCGAGGTCGGCGAGGCGGCGGCGTTGGCCCGGCGAGCGGCGGAGACCGCGGCCGAGCGCCCCGAGGGGCGACCGCTGTTCGCCGCCCACGCCTCGCTGCCGTGGCCGGAGGACCCCCACCTCGTGCTGTGGCATGCGCAGACCCTGCTGCGGGAGTTCCGTGGTGACGCCCACGTGGCCGCCCTCACCCTCGAGGGCCTCGACGGGGTCGAGGCGCTCGTCGTGCACGCGGCCACCGGCGAGGTGGCGGCGTCGGTGCTGCAGAGCTCGCGGGCGTGGAGCGACGACGAGTGGGCGGCCGCCGTCGAGCGCCTCCGGCGGCGTGGCATCCTCGACGGCTCGTCGTCCCTGACGTTCACCGAGGTGGGCCGCGAGCGGCGCCAGTGGGTGGAGGACCGCACCGACGCGCTCTCGGTGTCGGCCTACGCCGGCCTCGGCGACGAGGGGTGCGCCCGCCTGCGCGAGCTGGGCCGTGTCGTCAGCAAGGCGGTCATCGCCGCCGGCCTGCTGGGCTGACCGTGCCGCGGGCCGAGCGCCGCGCCGAGGTACAGGAGGTCGCCCGCCGCGCTGGTGCCACCGCCGCCGTGCTGCGGCGCCCGGCGACCTACGCCTGGTACACCGGTGGCGCCGACAACCGCGTCGACCACTCCGACGCCGTCGGTGTGGCCGCCATCGTGGTCGGCGAAGAGGGCGACTGGATTCTGGCCAACGCCATCGAGGCCGATCGCATCCGCGAGGAACAGTCCTCGGGCCTCGAGGTCGTGGCCCACCCCTGGACGGACGACCCCGGACCCGCCCTCGACCGGTTGGTCGGTACCGGGCCCCGGGCGTCGGACGCGGCCGCCGAGGGGGAGGTCGACGCCGCGGCGGAGCTGGCGGCCCTGCGGCTGGTGCTCGACGCCGAGGCGCAGACCCTGTACCGGGAGGTGGGGCGCGACGCCAGGGCCGCCATGGACGCGGCGGCGTCGCAGGTGAGAGAGACCATGAGCGAGCAGGATGCGGCCGCCGTGCTGGCCGACGCGGCGCGCCGGCGGCGGCTCTTCGCACCGGTGACGTTGGTGGCGGGCGCCCGCCGGCTGGTGACGCACCGCCATCCGGTGCCGACGGCCGAGCGCCTGGGGGCCCGCGCCATGCTCGTGCTGTGCGGTGAACGGGGCGGGCTCGTCGCCAGCCTGACCCGCATCGTCCACTTCGCCGAGCCCGACGCCGAGTGGCACCGACGCCAGGACGCGTGCGAGACGATCCTGTCCCGCATGCGCGACGAGGCGACGCGACCCGGTCGCACCATGGCCGAGGCTTTCGCCGACTGCGTGCGCTTCTACGGCGAGGCCGGGTTCCCCGACGAGTGGCGCTTCCACCACCAGGGCGGGATGGCCGGCTACCGACCGCGTGAGGTCGTGGCCATGCCGTCGGCGACGACGCTGATCGAGCCCGGTCAGGCCTTCGCCTGGAACCCCTCGATCACCGGCGCCAAGGCCGAGGAGACCTTCCTGCTGCTGGACGACGGTCCCGAAGTCGTCACCGGCGCTTCATGACGAGCTCGAGCGCCGCCCAGATCGTCTTGCTGAACGGGTAGAAGACCACCGGCACGATCACCGTCTCGGCCGCGGCCAGGGCCGCCAGGGTGACGGCGGGTGGGTCGGGCACCGTGAGCGCGATGCCGACGCCGATGACGACCGCCAACAGGAGCTCGGTCACGCCGAGGTTCACGACGAAGGCGCCGAGGAAGAACCCCTCCTCGCTGACGAACGGCCGGTGACACGTCGGGCAGGCGTCGAGCATCGTGAACCAGGTGCGGAACAACCGGCCGCCACCGCATCGGGGACAGCGGCGGGTGACGCCCCGCCAGACGGCGACCGCCGGCGAGGGGAGCGCTCCCTCAGCCGAGGAAGCCACGCACGACGTCCTCCCATGCCTGGGACGACACCGTCAGGGAGTCGACGTCGATGCGCTCGTTCCGGCCGTGGAACCGCGACCAGTACTCGCCCGGCGTCACCTTGTCGCTCATCACGCCGAAGCCGTAGACCTTCACGCCGGCGGGGCGGAACCAGCGGGCATCGGTCTGGGCCGCCAGCACGGTGGGCACCAGCCGGGAGCCGGGATGCACGGATGCCGACACCTGGGCCAGCACGTCCCAGAGCGGGGTGTCGACGGGGGACTGGCTGGCCCCCACCTCGAGGTTGGGCACCACGTCGTCGGATGCGACGAGGTCGGCCACGACGCCGCGGATGTCGGCCAGCAGGTCGGGAAGGTCGTCGCCCAGGGCGGGCCGCACATTCACGCCCAGGGTGACGCGGCCGGGGATGGTGTTGATCTTGTCGCCACCGCGCACGATGGTCGGCACGACGGTGGCGTGGGTGCAGGCATGCGCGGTGGGGGCCAGGTGCGAGGGCAGTGACGACAATGCGTCCCAGAGCCCGGCTTCGTCGGTGAGCGTGGCCGACAGGTCGTCGGGGAATCGCTGGCTGGCGACCCAGGCGCGCCACGCATCGCTGATGCGGGTGGGCGGGCGGTAGGCCGCCAGGCGGCGCACCACCTCGGCCGCCTTCAGCAGGGCGTTGTCGGCGCCCCAGGGGATGGAGGAGTGCGACGGGGTGCCCCGCACGGTGATGGTCAGCGACATCCCCCCCTTCTCGGCCACGTACGCCTCGACCAGCGGCCCGTCCGGGCCCTGCTTCACGGCCCCGCCCACCTCGGTGATGGCGTAGTCGGTGTGCACCAGGTCGCGGTGGTCCTCCATGAGGACGCGGGCTCCGACCATGCCGCCGCACTCCTCGTCGGGAACGGCGGCGTAGACGAGCGTGCCGCGCGGACGGAACCCGGACGCCACGAGGCGGCGGACGGCAAGCGCCATGGCGGCGGTCTGGTTCAGCATGTCGACGGCGCCGCGCCCCCACACCTCGCCGTCGATGAGCTCGCCGCCGAACGGGTCGTGGTGCCATCCCTCGGGATCAGCGGGCACGACGTCGGTGTGGCCCATGAGGCAGAGCGACGGGGCGTCGGGATCGGACCCGTCGATGCGCGCCACCACCGAGGCCCGACCGGCCACCGGCTCGACCCACTCGACGTCGAGTGGCGTGCCGGAGAACAGCTCGCGCATCACCTCGGCGTTGCGGGACTCCTCACCGATCGAGGGGTAGCCGGAGCTGACGCAACGGTTGCGGATGAGTTGTTGGAGGAGCTCGACCAGCTCGAGATCATCGGGCACGACGTCAGCGGCCGGCGCGGATCAGGCGGCCGGGGCGCTCGCCGGTGGGTTCGCCGTCGCGGTAGGTGACGGTGCCGGCGACCATCGTCGCCTTGTACCCGTCGACGCGTTGCACCAGTCGCCGACCGTGGGCGGGGAGGTCGAAGACCATCTCGGGCGCGTGCAGCACCATGCCGTCGAGGTCGACGAGGTTGAGGTCGGCGCGCTTGCCCGGCTCGATGGTGCCGCGGTCACCGAAGCCGTAGGCCCGGGCCGTGCGTCCGGTCTGCAGGTGGACGGCCTGCTCGACGGGTATGCGCCGGCCGCGTGTGCGATCCCGCACCCAGTGGGTGAGGAGGAACGTGGCCATGCTGGCGTCGCAGATGAGGCCGCAGTGGGCGCCACCGTCGCCGAGCCCGAGCACGGTGCGGGGATGGGTCATCATCTCCAGGATCGCCTCGTGGTCGAAGTCGGCGTAGCTCGCCAGCGGCGCGAAGAGCAGGGCGCGGCCGTCGCGCTCCAGCAGCCAGTCGAGGACGACCTCCTCGGGGCGGCGGCCCTCGCGGGCGGCCACGCCGGCGGCGCTCGTCTCGCGGGCCGGCTCGTAGTCGGGGGGGTCACCGAGGGGGAAGATCTGCTCCCACCGCGACATGAGGGCCAGGGCGATGGCGTTGCTCGTCCCCGGCTGGTCGTCGAGCAGCCGCCGGCGGATCTCGGGATCGGCCAGCCGCCTGGCCCGCGCCGCGACCGGCAGGTCGGCGACCGTGCGGTAGGTCGGGTGGCTGATGAACGGGTGCAGCGAGGACTCCAGCCCGAACAGCATCCCAGTCGGGCGGGTCGGCACCTGTGGCATCACCCGCAGGCCGGCGGCATCGAGCCGGTCGGCGTCGTGCAGGGCTTCGCGATAGCCCTCGCGGTCGTAGGG
Source organism: Acidimicrobiales bacterium (assembly GCA_035526015.1). Lineage (GTDB taxonomy): Bacteria > Actinomycetota > Acidimicrobiia > Acidimicrobiales > DATLDH01 > DATLDH01. The sequence goes on along the minus strand of DATLDH010000122.1, from coordinate 20,803 downwards.
CACCTGGGAGAGGGAGTAGGAGACCGTGGCATCGTTGCGGCGTGCCAGCTCGGTCATGAGCGTGCGCTCGTCGTCGCCCTGAGGGCGGTCGGTGATGAGCTGGAACACACCGTGGCCGGCTCGTCCGATGGCGTCGCCGATGGCGAGGAGCTCATCGGCCGGCGCGTAGGTGCCGGGCACGAGCCCGTGCTTGGAGCGATGGAGGATGGTGCGCGACGTGGTGACGCCGACGGCGCCGGCCATGAGCGCCTCGTAGGTGAGCTCGGCCATCTGCCTGACGTCATCGACCGTGGCGTCGTCGTGGGCCCGGTCGCCCATCACGTAGGCACGCAGAGCGGCGTGCGGCACCTGGGCGGCGATGTCCATCACCCGCGGCGTGGCCTCGAGGGCGTCGAGGTACTCCGGGAACGACTCCCACTGCCAGTCGATGCCCTCGTGGAGTGCGGTGCCGGGGATGTCCTCCACGCCCTCCATCAGCTCGATGAGGAAGTCGTGGCCGTCCGGCCGCACCGGCGCGAAGCCCACACCGCAGTTGCCCATGACGACGGTGGTCACCCCGTGCCAGCTCGACGGCGTGACCTCCGGGTCCCATGTCACCTGGCCGTCGTAGTGGGTGTGGACGTCGACCCATCCCGGCGTCAGCAGCAGGCCGTCGCCCTCGATCACCTGGCGGGCCGACCCGGCATCGGGTTCGACAGCCACGATGACGCTGCCATCGACGGCTACATCGGCCACAGTGGCCGGCGCGCCGGTGCCGTCGACCACCCGGGCGCCTCGGATCACCAGGTCGTGCATGGGGCTGCTCCTCCGTCATCGACGACGCTAGAGGGTGATCACCGCCGTCGGTAGGGTCGGGGGATGACCCAGCCCCTGGTCCGGCCCAGCGTGGCCTACTTCCGGGCGGCCGGGTTCTTCGTCGTCGATGACTTCCTCAGCCCAGCCGAGTGCACAGCGATGACGGTGGAGATGGCGGCGACGGAGATCGACGACGCCCCGGTCGTCGATCGCCGGACCGGTGCCGCCGTCGTCAGGCCGTCGAGTCGGCGGACTCGACGGTCGAGGATTTCGGCGGAAACGAAACAGCACGTGAAGGCTCGCCTCGACGCGATGATGCCGATGGTGTCGGCCCACTTCGCGGTCGGATTGTCAGGGGTGCAGTCGGTGGACTTCCTGACCTACCGGCGCGGGGACCATTTCCGGCGCCACCTCGACGTTCCGCCCGAGTCCACACTGCAGGAGGCCATGCGGAAGGTGTCCGGACTCGTCTTCCTGAACAGCGGGTACACCGGAGGAGGCCTGCAGTTCTACGGTCTGCTCCCCCCGGGGTTCGAGGATCTCGGTGTGGCATATCCCGCCGCGACCGGGTCGCTGCTGTGTTTCCGGTCCGACATCGAGCACCAGGTGCTGCCCGTCGCGGGCGGGATCCGGTACTCCATCGCCGCCTGGTACGAGTAGCGCGGCCGCTAGTCGAGGGCGGGCTCGACGAGGATCTTGGCGTGGGCCTCGGGGTCGGCCAGGTCGGCGAAGGACTGGGGGACGCCGGAGATGCCGACCTCGCCGGTGATGAGGGGGACGACGTCGATGACGCCCTCGGCGATGGAGCGCAGGGTCTGGCCGAACTCGCCCGGGTCATAGCCGAGGGCGAACTGGATGGTGAGCTCCTTGTTGATGCCCATCATCGGCCAGACCGTGTCGTTCTCCATGCACACGCCGACGACGAGGATCCGCGAGAGACGGGGCGCGTCCCGCATGGCGCGGTCGAGCATGCCCGGGACGCCGACGGCCTCGAAGATGACGAGCGGCTTGCGGCCGTCGACGCGCTGCCATGCCTCCACGGCCGGCTCGTGGCGCGGGTCGACGACCTCGTGGGCACCCATGGTCGTGGCCAGGCCCCGCCGCATGGGGGAGAAGTCGGCGGCCACGATCGGCTCGATGCCGGCCAGGGCCAGGCCGGCGATCACCGCCAGCCCGACCGGGCCGCACCCCATGACGAGTGCAGCCTCGCCCTTCTTGATGCCCGACTTGTTGACGGCGTGCAGACCGACCGCCATCGGCTCGGTCAGGGCGGCGTGGCGTGGGTCGAGCCCGTTCGGCACCCTGAGGGCCAGCATCGACGACAGCACCATGCGCTCGGCGTACCCACCGGGGTACTGGTTGGAGTAACCAACGGCGGCGAATCCACCGGGGGTCAGCACGACCGGCATGGACACGATCACGTCGCCGGGCTCGACCACCCCGGCGGCGTCGGGGCCCAGCTCGAGCACACGGGCCGAGAACTCGTGGCCCATGACCAGGCCGTTCGGCTCGAACACGAAGGGCGATCCGGTGGCCTCGGCGGCCGAGATCAGGGTGTCGGCGTGTTGCAGCGCGTGGAGGTCGGACCCGCAGATCCCGCACGCGATCGTCTCCACCAGGATCTGGCCCGAGGCGGGGACGGGCTCGGGCACGTCCTCCACCACCAGGCGCTTGTCGTGCACGACTGCGGCTCGCATCGGGCCTCCCTCCGGCCGGGGAGTCATATCATCCGCCGAATGGCGAGCGAGCGGGTGCAGGTCGAGGGGCACATCATCGACTCCCTCACCCTGGCCAAGGTGCTCGACACGATCCTGAGCGCCGGGTGCGACTACGTCATCGAGGAAGTGACGATCGGGCGGTCCGCCGACGACATGAGCCGGGCCCTGGTCGAGATCCAGGCACCCGACGATGTCGTGCTCGAGTCGCTGCTCTCCGAGCTACAGGTCCACGGCGCCAACCGCACCTCTACCGTCGACGCCACCCTGGTGACCGCCGACACCGACGGCGTGCTCCCCGACGGCTTCTACTCGACGACCAACCTGCCGACGGCGGTGCGCATCGACGGCCACTGGGTGCCGGTCGCCACGCCGGAGATGGACTGCGGGGTCGCGGTCGATCGGGGCGACGACACAGCGTCGGCGCGCACCGTCCCGATGCACAGGGTCGAGGCGGGCGACCGCATCGTCGTCGGTCACGAGGGCGTGCGCGTGACGGTGCCAGCGCGCGTGGGTGGTCCGGGCAGCCAGTTCGAGTTCATGAACTCCGACGTGTCGTCCGAGAAGCCCAAGGCCCGCCTGGTGGCCGACGTGGCGGCCCGCATCCGGGCCGCCAAGGAGGCGGGCGAGCGCGTGCTGCTGGTGGCCGGCCCCGCCCTCATCCACACGGGTACCGGACCGCATCTCGCCGCTCTCGTTCGCGGCGGGTGGATCGACGTGCTCTTTGCCGGCAACGGCTTCGCCACCCACGACATCGAGTCGAACGTGCTCGGCACATCGCTCGGCGTGTCCCTCGAGTTGGGGTCGGGCGTCGAGCACGGCCACAGCAACCACCTGCGGGTCATCAACGAGGTCCGGCGTCAAGGCTCGATCGCCGCCGCCGTAGAGTCCGGCTACATCTCCGGCGGCGTGATGTACGAATGCGTGAAGGCAGGTGTGCCGTTCGTGCTCGGTGGCTCCGTACGCGACGACGGACCGTTGCCCGACGTGCACACCGACGTCGTGAAGGCGGCCGACACCATGCGCGCCAACCTGGACGGCGTCGGCGTCGCCCTCATGCTGGCCACGACCCTGCACGCCATCGCCACCGGCAATCTGCTCTCGGCCACGGTGCAGACCTTCTGTGTCGACATCAACCAGGCGGTCGTCACCAAGCTGGCTGACCGTGGCAGCCACCAGGCCCTCGGCATCGTCACCGACGTCGGCCTCTTCGTCGAGGAGCTGCGCCAGCAGCTCGTGCCGGCGTGACCCAGCTCACCTGGGGCCGTCGCTACCTGATGTGCCCACCCGTTCACTTCAGTGTGTTGTACGAGATCAACAGCTGGATGCACACGGCCGTCCCGGTCGACCCCGAGGCGGCGCGCGCGCAATGGGAGGGGCTCGTGGCCACCCTCGAGTCGGCCGGAGCCGTCGTCGAGCGCCTCGACCCCGTGGCCGGGCTCCCCGACCTGGTGTTCACGGCCAACGCCGGGCTGGTGGACGGATCGCGGTTCGTGGCCAGTGCGTTCCGCCATCCGCAGCGGCAGGGTGAGACGGCGATCGACACGGCGTGGTTCGCGGCGCACGGGTACGACATCGTGTCGCTGCCCGCCGGCGTCGTACACGAGGGCGCGGGCGACGCGCTGCCGTTCGCCGGTGTGCTCGTGTCGGGGTACCGCACGCGGTCCGACGCGGCGGCCGGCACCGCACTGTCGCGGTTGATCGGTGCGCCGGTGCGCACCGTCGAGCTCGTCGACCCCCGCTACTACCATCTCGACCTGACCTTCTGTCCGCTCGACGAGCGCCGCGCCATCCTGAATCCCGCCGGTTGGGACCGCTACGGGTGCACGGTCATGGAGTCGCTCGTGGCCGAGCCGCTGGTGCTCGAGGCCGAGGAGGCCGAGCTCTTCTGCGCCAACTCCGTCGTCATCGGCACCACGATCGTGATGCCGGCCTGCCCTCCCCGGGTGGGCCGCATCCTCGAGGGATGGGGCTTCGACGTGATCGTGGCCGCCGTGCCCGAGTTCCTGAAGGCGGGCGGCGGATGCCGGTGCCTGACGCTCGCCCTCGACGTGACGCTCGGCCACGCTGGGCCCTCGCCGTCCTCGCCGTCGGCGCCACCGGGGAGCGTGGCCGCCCGTGGATGAAGTGACCGTACGCGCCCTGCTCGACGACGTGCGTTCCGGCGCGGTCACGGCCGACGACGCCGTCCGACGGCTCCGTCGCCTGCCGTTCGCCGACCTCGGGTTCGCCCGCGTCGACCACCATCGCAGCCTCCGCCAGGGGCTCCCGGAGGCCGTGTACGGGCCGGGCAAGACAGCCGCGCAGGTGACGGCCATCGTCGGAGAGCTGCTGGCCGAGGATGGCGGTCCGGTCGTGCTCACGCGGGCTGACGACGCGCAGCAGGCGGCGGCGACGAGCGCCCATCCCGGCGCCGCGGTACGCGGCACCACGGTCGTCTGGCGAGCGATGCCCCCGCGGCCGGTGCGGGCCCTCATCGTGACCGCCGGCACCGCCGATCTGCCCGTCGCCGAGGAATGCGCCGCGACCATGTCCGCCCTCGGCATCCCCGCCACGCTGCTGGCCGACTGCGGGGTGGCCGGCGTCCACCGGCTGCTCGCCACGGCCGACGACCTGGCCGCCGCCGACGTCATCGTCGTGGTGGCCGGCATGGAAGGCGCGCTGGCCTCGGTCGTGGGCGGCATCACGGGCGCCCCGGTGATCGCCGTCCCCACCAGCGTGGGGTACGGCGCGGCGCTGGAGGGCGTGACGGCGCTGCTCGCCATGCTGGCGTCGTGCGCGGCGGGCGTCGCCGTGGTCGGCATCGACAACGGGTTCGGCGCCGCGTGCGTGGCGGCGAGGATGTTCCCGTGAGCGACGACCTGGCCGCCGGCCCCGGCACGATGGCGTGGTTCCACTGCTTCGCCGGTATCGCCGGCGACATGGCGCTCGGCAGTCTCCTGGACGCCGGAGCGCCGTTCGACGAGGTGTGCGAGCTGCTCGAGCGGTTGCCGGTGGGCGGATGGAGCCTCGACACCGAGCCCGCGACCCGCGGCGACCTGGTCGCCACCCGCGCCGTGGTGAAGGCCGAGGACGACGTCGTCGTCCGCACCCACTCCCACATCGTCGGCCTGGTGGAGGAGGCGCGCCTGCCGAGCCGCGTCCGCGATCGTGCCCTCGCCACCTTCGCCGTTCTGGCCGAGGTGGAGGGGCGCCTGCACGGGCGGCCGCCGGCGCAGGTGCACTTCCACGAGGTCGGCGGCATCGATGCGATCGTGGACGTGGTCGGCACGTGTGCCGCCCTCGAGATCCTCGAGGTCGACACCGTCACGTCGAGCCCGGTGGCCCACGGGATGGGGATGGTGCGCTCGGCCCACGGCATGCTGCCGAATCCGCCGCCGGCCGTCGTGGAGCTGCTCAAGGACGCCCCGTCCTACGGGCGGGATCTCCCCTATGAGCTGACGACGCCGACCGGTGCCGCCCTCCTCGCTGCCCTCGTGGGCGCCGACGGGTGGGGACCGATGCCGCCCATGACGGTCTCGTCCTCGGGGTTCGGCGCCGGCAGCCGCGACCTCGATGCCCTGCCGAACGTCACCCAGGTGGTCCTCGGCGCCCCGGTCAAGATGACGGCCGGCACCGGCCAGCCGGTCGTCCTCATCGAGGCGAACCTCGACGACGCCACCGGCGAGACGCTCGCCTACGCCGTCAGCGCGCTCCTCGACGCCGGCGCGCGCGATGCGTGGATCACCCCGATCGTGATGAAGAAGGGCCGACCCGCCCACGTGGTGAGCGCCCTTGCCGACCCGGCGCTGGCCGAGCAGGTCATGGCGACGCTGCGCGCCGAGACGGGATCCCTCGGCGTGCGCACCCAGGAGCTTCGCCGCCACCCGTCGGGGCGGGCCATCGTCCAGGTCGACGTCGATGGTTTCCCGATGCGCGTGAAGGTGAGCCCGGGCCGGGTCAAGGTCGAGCACGACGATGCGGCCCGCATGGCCCGCGAGCGCGGCGTGCCGCTGCGCGATGCCGTCCGCCGGGCCGAAGAGGCCTGGCACCTCAAGGGCGACGACACCGGCGCGGACACCGGCGACGAGACCGATGCGTGAGCTCGAGGGGTTGCGGAGCGAGCTCACGGCCCTGGACCGGGTCGTCGTCGCCTTCAGTGGGGGGGCGGACTCGGCATTCCTGGCATGGGTCGCCCACGACACGCTCGGCCCTGATCGGGCCAGGGCGGTGACGGCGGTATCGGCGTCGCTCGCGGCCGGCGAGGAGTCCGACTGCCGTGCCCTGGCCGCGGAGTGGGGGCTCCGCTGGACACCGGTCGCCACCGACGAGCTGGCCGACCCGGAGTACGTGGCCAACGGTCGGGACCGCTGCTGGCACTGCAAGACGGCGCTGCTCGACGTCCTCGGGCCCATCGCCGACGCGGAGTCCGCCACCGTGGTGCTCGGCACCAATCTCGACGACCTCGGCGACCACCGGCCCGGTCAGGACGCGGCGGCGGCGCGTGGCGCGCGCTTCCCGTTGGTGGACGCCGGGTTCACCAAGACCATGGTGCGGGAAGCGTCGGCCGCGCTGGGGTTGCGTACATGGGACAAGCCGGCCGCCGCCTGCCTGGCCTCGCGTCTCCCGTACGGCACGCCGGTGACCGTCGATCTCCTCGACCGGGTGGGCCGGGCCGAGGCCGGCCTCCGGCGCCTCGGATTCGCCCAGGTGCGGGTCCGTCACTACGGCGACACCGCCCGTGTCGAGGTCGACCACGGGGCACTGGCCGATGCCGTCGCGCGCCGCGAGGAGGTGGTGAGGGTGGTTCGTGGCGCCGGTTACGCCAGGGTCACCCTCGATCTCGAAGGCTTTCGGAGCGGCAACCTCAACGACTGAGGCCGGGCGTAGGCTGGGCGGGTGCCAGAGTCCGAGCTCCAGGACATGCTCCGGCTCATGGAGAATGTGGTCCTCCACACCAACGACGCGGTGATGGTGACCCAGGAGCTCGCCGGCGGCGACCAGCAGATCGCCTTCGTCAACCCGGCCTTCACGCTGCAGACGGGGTACTCGGCCGACGAGGTCGTGGGCCGCCACCCGCGGCTCCTCATCGGCCCACGCACCGAGCTGTCCGCCCAGCTGAAGCTGCGCGACGCGGTCGCCGAGCGCCGCCCGGTGACCGTCGAGCTCCTGCATTACCGCAAGGACGGCACGTCGTTCTGGGTGGAGAACAGTGTCAGCCCCCTCGACCTGGAGGGGCCGCCGTTCACGGTGTCGGTGCAACGCGACATCACCGACCGCAAGACCGCCGAGCAGGCCCTCCAACACTCCGAGCAGCGGTTGGAGACCCTCCTCGGCCACACCGCCGACATCATCACCGTGATCGAGGCCGACGGCACCGTGCGTTACTCGAATCCGGCCGCCGGGCGGCTGACGGGCCTCACCGAGGACTTCAACGGCACCAGCTCGCTCGAGCTCATCCATCCCGACGACCGCGACACCGTCGTGCGCGCTCTCATCCGCCAGGCCGAGGTCGGCCAGAGTGACCCGACCGACCTCGACCGCGTCGAGTTCCGCCTCCGCTACGCCGACGGCACGTGGCATCACGTCGAGGCACTGGTCAACAACTGCCTCGACCATCCCGCCGTCCGCGGCCTCGTCGTCACCGTGCACGACGTCACCGAGCGCAAGGTCTTCGAGGCCGAGCTCCGGCGCCAGGCGCTCCATGACCACCTCACCGGCCTGCCCAACCGCTCGCTGCTCCTCGACCGCCTGTCCCACGCCCTCGGCCGCGGCCGGCGCAAGGGCACGACCGTCGCCGTCCTCTTCCTCGACCTCGACCGGTTCAAGGTGCTCAACGACTCCATGGGTCACCACGTGGGCGACCGTCTGCTCGGTGCGGTGGCGGCGCGGTTGGAGGAGGTCGTGCGCCCCGGTGACACCGTGGCGCGCTTCGGCGGCGACGAGTTCGTGGTGCTGTGCGAGGACGTCACCGGCGAGGTAGAAGCCCTCACCGTCGCCCAGCGGCTGCTCGACACGTTGCAGTCGCCGTTCGTGCTCGACGGTGCCGAGATCTTCGTCAGCGCCAGCATCGGCATCACACTCCCAGTAGGCGACGACACACTGCCCGAGAGCCTCATCCGCGACGCCGACGCCGCCATGTACCGGGCCAAGGAACGCGGCCGGGCGCGCGTCGAGCTGTTCGACCAGGCCATGCGGCTGCGGGCCATGGAGCGGCTGCAGATCGAGAGCGACCTCAGGCGGGCACTCGAGCGCGGCGAGCTCGAGCTGCACTATCAGCCCATGGTGGCCCTCGCCGATCGCTCGGTCGTCGGTGTCGAGGCCCTGTTGCGTTGGAACCACCCCACCCGCGGGATGGTCGGCCCCGACGACTTCATCCCGCTGGCGGAGGAGACCGGGATCATCCTGCCCATCGGCGCATGGGTCCTCGAGGAGGCATGCCGATGGCGGATCGGGGCCCCGCTGCCGGACGAGGCGCGGGTATGGGTCAACATGTCGGCCCGCCAGCTGGCCCAGCCCGACCTGGTGTCCCAGGCCGCCGAGCTGCTCCGCCGCACAGGGGCACCGGCGTCACAGATCGGCCTGGAGATCACCGAGACCGTCCTCATGGAGGACCCGATGGCCTGCATCGCCATCCTCGGCGAGCTGCGCGGCCTCGGGTTCTCCCTCGCGCTCGACGACTTCGGCACCGGGTACTCGAGCCTCGGCTATCTCACCCGGTTCCCTATCGACACCGTGAAGGTCGACCGCTCGTTCGTGGCCCAGCTGGTCGAGGATCGCGGCACCCGCGCCATCGTCACCGCCGTCATCGGCCTCACCCACACCCTCGGCATGGACGTCGTGGCCGAGGGTGTCGAGACCGATGCGCAGCTCTCGTCGTTGCGCGGCCTCGGTTGTGACGTCGGCCAGGGCTACCTGTTCGCCAAGCCGTCGTCGGCCGACGAGCTGGGGCCGCTCGACTCGCGGTAGACGTCGGGCTCGATGTACATGACCCGGGCGGCGGGCACGGCGGCGCGCACCTGGGCCTCGACGGTGTCGATGGCCGACGCCACCCCCGCGAAGCTGAGGTCGGCATCGAGCTCGATCTTGGCCCCGACCAACAGCTCGTCGGGGCCGAGGTGCTGGGTACGCAGATGGATGATGCGTCGGACGTGGGGCCCGGCGGTGATGGCGGCGCGGATGGCGGCCTGCTGACCGCTGTCGGCGGACTCGCCGATGAGCAGGCTCTTCATCTCCACCACGAGCACGCAGGCGATCACGCCGAGGAGCAGGCCGATGGCGACGCTGCCGGTGGCGTCCCACCGGGGATTGCCGGTGAGCTCGGCCATGCCGACGCCGGCGAGGGCGATGGTCAGCCCGACCAGGGCGCCGAGGTCCTCGAGCAGCACGACGGGCAACTCCGGGATCTTGGACCTCCTGACGAACGCCCACCACGAGCCCGGGCCCTTCACCGCCCGGCTCTCGCGGAGCGCGGTGCGGAACGACAGCGACTCCAGGATGATGGCGAGACCGAGGATCCCCACCGCCCAGCCCGGCGAGCTCAGCTCGTGCGGGTGACGCAGCTTCTCGACACCCTCGAACAGGGCGAACATCGACCCGAGGGTGAACAGCACGAGCGCGACCACGAAGGCCCAGAAGTAGCGCTCCCGCCCGTAGCCGAACGGATGGTCGGCGGTGGGGGATCGGCGGGCCCGCCGGCCGCCGAGGAGCAGGAGCGCCTGGTTGGCGGTGTCGGCCATGCTGTGCACGGCCTCGGCCAGCATCGACGCCGCTCCGGTGAAGGCGAACCCGACGAACTTGGCGATCGCGATACCGAGATTGGCGGCGAACGCGGCGACGATGGCCTTACGGCTGCCTCCCTCCATGGCCCCGACACTACGCTCGACCGTCATGGCTACTGGGGTGAAGACGGCCGCGTCGCGGGCCGATGGCGTGGTGAAGGTCTACGGCAAGGACGTGACGGAGGTGCGGGCCCTCGACGAGATCTCGGTCGACTTCGCCCCGGCCACGTTCACCGCGATCATGGGTCCGTCGGGATCGGGCAAGTCGTCGTTGCTGCACTGTCTGGCCGGGCTCGACCGGGTCACGTCGGGCCGTGTCATGCTCGGCGACATCGAGGTCAGTGGCCTCGACGAAAAGGGCCTGACCCAGCTCCGCCGGGACAAGGTCGGCTTCATCTTCCAGGGGTTCAACCTGGTGCCGACGCTGACCGCGCTCGAGAACATCACGCTGCCGATGGCCCTGGCCGGTCGCAAGGCCGACAAGGAATGGCTCGACGCCGTGGTCGCCACGGTCGGCCTCGGTAGCCGCCTGCACCACCGCCCCAACGAGCTCTCCGGGGGCGAGCAGCAACGGGTGGCGGCCGCCCGCGCCATGCTCAGCCGTCCCGAGGTGGTGTTCGCCGACGAGCCGACGGGCAACCTCGACTCCCGTTCCGGCGCCCAGTTGCTGGAGTTCCTCGAACAGGCTGTGAGCGAGTTCGACCAGACCATCGTCATGGTCACCCATGATCCGATCGCCGCCAGTCACGCCGGCCGAGTCGTGTTCATGGCCGACGGCAAGGTGGTCGACGAGATGGCGGCGCCGACGGCGCGCAAGGTGCTCGACCGCATGAAGCGCCTGGAGGCCTGAGCCCGTGTGGCGGGCCACGGTCAAGGGGCTGATCGCCCACAAGCTGCGCCTTGCCCTCACCGCCTTGTCGGTGGTGCTCGGCGTGTCGTTCGTGACCGGCACCTATGTGCTGACCGACACCCTCGGTGCCTTCTTCGATGGCGCGTTCGCCGAAGCCACGGCCGGCACCGACGTGCTCGTGCAGTCGGCGGCCGGCACCGACGACGACACGCCCGACGCCCTCGAGCCGGTCGACGAGTCGGTACTCACGACCGTGCAGGGGGTCGACGGCGTGCGCGTGGCCGAGGGGATGGTCGGTGGCTTCGCCCAGATGGTCGGTCGCGACGGCAAGCCGATCGGTGGCCAGGGGCCGCCGACACTGGGGTTCTCCTGGGGCCCGACGACCGAGCTCTATCCGCTCACCATCCATGCCGGCACCAAGCCCGATGCCCCGGGCGAGGTCGCCATCGACGCGGCGACGGCGCGTAAGCAGCACTTCGGGGTCGGCGACCGGATCAAGATCCTGTTCACCGGGCCGGCCGAGGAGTTCACCGTGTCGGCCATCGTGGGATTCGGCAAGAGCGACAACCTCGGGGGCGCCACCATCGCCGCCTTCACGCTCGCCGATGCCCAACGGGTCGTCGGTCAGCGCGGGAAGTACGACCAGATCGGCATCGTCGCCGACGACGGCGCCTCCGTCGACGCCCTCGTCCAGCGTCTCGAGGGAGCGCTCCCCGACGACATCGAGGCCCGGCGGGGCGAGGAGGTGGCCGCCGACGAGGCGGATCAGATCAAGGGGCAGATCAACTTCCTCGGCACCGCGCTGCGCTTCTTCGCCGGCATCGCCCTGTTCGTGGGCGCCTTCATCATCGCCAACACCTTCTCGATCATCGTGGCCCAGCGCACCAAGGAGCTGGCTCTGCTCCGCGCCCTCGGCGCCAGTGGCCGCCAGGTGCTCGGCTCGGTGCTCGGGGAGGCCCTCGCCATCGGCGTGGCGGCGTCGATCGCCGGCATCGGCCTCGGCCTTCTCGTCGGCGCCGGGTTGCGCGCGCTCTTCCAGACCATCGCCGGAGGCGGCAACCTCCCCGGGGCGTCGATCCTGCTCCTCCCGCGCACCGTGGTCGTGGGCCTCGTCGTCGGGACCGGCACCACCCTGGTGTCGGCCATCGCGCCGGCCCGGAGGGCGTCGCGGCTGTCGCCGGTCGCCGCCATGCGCGAGGACTGGTCGACGGCGGGCGAGGCCGGGCTGTCAGTGCTACGCCTGGTGGGAGTCGCCGTTGCCCTGGCCGCCGGCGGCGCGCTCCTCGGGCGCGGCCTGTTCGGGTCCGACGTCGCGCTCCGGTTCGCCATCATCGGCGCCGGGGCGCTGCTCGTCTTCGTCGGCGTGGCCCTCGGTAGCGCGCTCGTGACCCGACCGCTGACGGGCGTGATCGGGGCGCCGATGGCGCGCATCGGTGGGGTCGCCGGACGACTGGCCCGCCAGAACGCGGCCCGGAACCCGAAGCGGACGGCGGCCACCGCCGCCGCGCTGATGGTGGGCCTCGGCATGGTGTCGGCCATCACCGTCATGGGGTCGTCGATCAAGACGTCGTTGAACAAGGTCATCGACGAGGCGTTCTCCGCCGATCTCACGGTGACGCCGAAGGGCAACCAGGAAGGCGTGTTCAGCCCCGAGGTGGCCGAGCGGGTGCGGAAGGTGGAGGGCGTGGACCAGGTGGTCTCGCTGCGATTCGGGACCTTCCAGGCCGAAGGCAGGCGCCGATTCCTCATCTCACCCAGCGAGCGCGGCCTGGCGTCGGTTCTCGACCTCGACGTCCAGCAGGGGAGCGTCGACGCCCTCGCCGACGGGGGCGTCCTCCTCCACGAGGACATCGCCGGCAAGCGGGGTCTCGGCGTCGGCGACACACTGCGCATGGACCTGCCCACCGGGCCGATCGACGTGAACGTGGACGGGATCTTCCGCGACCGACGTGTGCTGGACACCAGCTATCTCCTGTCGCGCCGTGACTACGAACGCGGGTTCACCGAGCAGAACGACGGCGTGCTCCTCGTCGACGTGGCCGAGGGAAGGGAGGTGGCCGCGGCCGGGCGGCAGATCACCAAGGGCCTGGAGGACGACTTCCCGAACGTCCAGGTCCGCGACCAGGAGGCGTTCAAGGAGGAGGCCAGCGCCAACGTGAACCAGATCCTGGCCCTGGTGAGCGCCCTTCTCCTGCTGGCCGTGATCATCGCCCTGCTCGGGATCGCGAACACCCTCGCCCTGTCCATCTTCGAGCGGACCCGCGAGCTCGGCCTTCTGCGGGCCGTCGGCATGAGCCGGCGTCAGACGCGGCGGATGGTGCGGGCCGAGTCGGTCATCGTCGCCGTGCTCGGCGCCGTCCTCGGCATCGTCGTCGGTGTCGGATTCGGCATCCTGATCGTGCGCGCCCTGTACGACGAGGGCATCCGGCAGCTCACCGTCCCGGCCGGCCAGCTGGTCGTGCTGATCGTCGCCGCGGCGGTGGCCGGCATCCTCGCCGCCATCTTCCCGGCCCGCCGGGCCGCCCGCCTCGACATCCTCCAGGCCATCGCCAGCGACTAACTCAGCGTCTACGCGGTGGCCTGGCGGAAGGTGCGGCGGTAGGAGACCGGGGACGCGCTCACGGCGCGTTGGAAGTGGGACCGGAGGCCGGCGGCGGAGCCGAAGCCGCAGCGGGTGGCGACCACCTCGATGGAGAGGTCGGTCGTCTCCAACAGCCGCTGGGCCAGCAGCACCCGTTGGCTGAGGAGCCACTGCAACGGTGTGGTCCCGGTGACCTCGCGGAACCGGCGGGCGAAGTGCCGCGGGCTCATGCCCACGCGGTGGGCGGCCTGCTCGACGGTGATGGCACGGTCGAGGCGCTCGAGCATCCAACCCAGGGCCATGCCGATGGGGTCATCCGACGCCGAGGAGGCCACGGGCAGGTCGACGAACTGGGCCTGGCCGCCGTCGCGGTGGGGTGGCACGACCATGCGACGGGCCACCGCGTTGGCCACCTCGGCGCCGAGGTCGCACCGCACCACGTGCAGGCACAGGTCGATCCCGGCCGCGGTGCCGGCGGAGGTGAGCACCTGGCCGTCGTCGATGTACAGCACCCGCGGGTCCACCCGTACCTTCGGGTAGCGCCGGGCCATCTCCGTGGCGTGCATCCAGTGGGTGGTGGCCGGTCGCCCGTCGAGAAGGCCGGCCTCGGCCAGCACGAAGGCGCCCGTGCAGAGCGACAGCATGCGGGCCCCGCGGCCGTAGGCCTCCCGCAGGGCCTCGATCGTCTCCGGCCTGGCCTGCGGGTCGGGCCCGGCCATCAGCGGGGGAACGACGACGACGGTGTCAGCGGTGACCACGTCGTCGAGGCCGTGGGTGGTGCGCAGCACCGCGCCCTGGCCGGTCTCCAGATCGCCGGGGTGGGGTGCGCAGACGACGTGGGAGTACCAGGGATCATGGAGCTCGGGTCGGTCGATGCCGAACACCTCGCACGGCACCGCCAGCTCGAACATCGACACCCGGTGATCGACGACCGTCGCGACCCGGTGCGGGGCCCTCCTCCTCGTCATGGCAGGATTCTACCGCATAATGGCATTCCTGCCACTGGCAGGAGTGGGGCGGGTGCCCGACACTGACCCCCATGCTTCATCCCATCCAGCTCGAGTACCTCGTCGAGGAGCGTCACCGTGAGCTCCGCCAGCTGGCGGCGACCCGGCCCCGTTCGGCGCGCACCGCCGGTCCGGTGCGGGCCGCCCTCGGGCGTCGGCTGATCGCGGCGGGCCTGCGGCTCTGCCTCCCACCCGCCACCTCGAACCCCGGCCTCTGCATCGACTGCTGACAGACTCCCGGGATGGCGCCGGGGGCTGAGGTCGCACTACGTACGGTCGCGGCCGGCGCCGGCGTCCTGCTCATCCTCGCCGCGCTGCAGTCGGCGCTGCGCACACTGGTGCTGCCCCGGTCGGCGCCCTCGACGGTCGTGCGTGTGGTGTTCGTCTCGTTGCGCCGGCTCTTCGAGTGGCGGGCGCCGGCGTCGCGCCCCTATGCCGAGCGCGATCGCCTGCTCGCCTACTTCGCGCCCGTCGGCCTGCTGTGCCTCCCCGTGGTCTGGGTGTCCATGGTCGCCGTCGGCTTCACGCCCCTGCTGTGGCTGGCCGGCGTCGAGCCTCTGAGGGAGGCGGCCGTCACCAGTGGCTCCTCCATCCTCACCCTGGGTTTCGCCCGGCCCGACGCCACCCCCGCCGTGCTCCTGTGCTTCGTCGAGGCCGGCGCCGGCCTGGGGCTCGTCACCCTGCTCCTGAGCTATCTCCCGTCGATCTACGCCGCCTTTGCCCGCCGCGAGACACAGGTCGCGTTGCTCGAGACGCGCGCCGGCAGTCCGCCGTCGGCCAGCGAGCTCCTCCGTCGGCACCAGGCCATCGGAGGCCTCGAGGGCCTGAGCGAGCTCTGGCCCGTGTGGCAGACCTGGTTCGCCGACGTCGAGGAGAGCCACTCCACCATCTCCGCACTGGTGTTCTTCCGATCGCCGCAGCCGGACCGGTCGTGGATCACCGCGGCCGGAGCAGTGCTCGACTGCGCCGCCCTGCGGCTCTCGGCACTCGATCTACCGCGCGACCCGCGGGCCGCGTTGTGCATCCGCTCGGGCTTCCTGTCGTTGCGGCACATCGCCGACTTCTATTCGATGCCGTACGACCCGAACCCGCAGCGCGGCGACGCCATCTCCATCACCCGCGCCGAGTTCGACACCGTGTTCGACGAGCTGGGTGCGGCCCGCCTCCCGATGCGCGCCGATCGGGAGTCGGCGTGGCTGGACTTCGCCGGCTGGCGGGTCAACTACGACCACGTGCTGGTGGCGCTGGCCGGCCTCACGGTGGCGCCGTGGGCGCCGTGGTCCTCCGATCGCGCCGCCCCCTACAGCCGGCCGCCGCTCACGCGCCTCGGCCGCCGCCGACTGGCAGCGCAGATCGGGCCGACACCGTGAGGCCGACGCACCTGGAGTTCTCGCGCGAGGAGTGGGCGGCCCTGCGCTCGTCGACACCACTCACCTTGTCCGAGGCCGACCTGGCCGAGCTGGGCGGCATCAACGAGCGGCTGTCACTGGGCGAGGTCAGCGACGTCTACCTCCCGCTCTCGCAGCTCCTGAACCTCTACGTCGCCGCCGCTGTCGGCCTGCACCTGGCCAGCGACGAGTTCCTCGGCGCCGGCAGTGTCAAGGTGCCGTATGTGATCGGCATCGCCGGCAGCGTGGCGGTGGGCAAGAGCACGACGGCCCGCGTGCTGCAGGCGCTCCTGTCCCGCCAGCCTGACGGCCCTCGCGTCGAGCTGGTCGCGACCGACGGCTTCCTCATGAGCAATGCCGCCCTCGACGAGCGGGGTCTCCTCAACCGCAAGGGATTCCCCGAGAGCTATGACCTGCCCGCCCTCCTGCGGTTCCTCGCCGACCTGAAGGGCGGGGCGGCCGAGGTGTCGGCTCCGGTGTACTCACATCATGTCTATGACCTGGTGGCCGGCGAGCGCCAGGTCCTGCGCCAGCCGGACATCGTGCTGCTCGAGGGGCTGAACGTGCTGCAACCCCAGGGCCTGGTGTCGGACTACTTCGACTTCAGCGTCTACGTCGACGCCCACGAGTCGCACATCGAGCAGTGGTACGTCGAGCGGTTCTTCGCCCTACGCGCCGGGGCGCGTAACGACCCCAGCGCGTTCTTCCACCGCTTCGCCGAGATGCCGGACGACGAGCTGGTGGAGACGGCCTGCAACGTGTGGCGGACCATCAACGTGGTCAACCTGCGCGAGAACATCCTTCCGACCCGCGACCGCGCCCACCTCGTGCTGGTGAAGGGCGCCGACCATGCCGTCGAGCGCGTCCAGCTCCGCAAGCTGTAGCTAGCTGCCGGGGGCGGCGAGGGCCTCGTTCTTGAGCTCGTCGCCGAGGCGACCGATCTCGTCGATCTCGTCGTCGGTGAAGCCGGCCTGCTGGCGGAACTTGCGGGCCAGGGTGATGGGGGAGTCCTCGCTGGAGTTGCGGCCGCCGCCGAGGCTGAACATGCGATCGACGGTGCGCTGGAAGTCGAGGGCCCGGGCGCGACGCTCGGGGTCGTCGGCGGTGAGGCGACGCAGCCAGTCGGAGCCCATCTTCACGTGGGTGACCTCGTCCGCCAGCATCCAGTCCTCGCAGAACGTGAGCACGGGGTCACCGGCGATCTCGCCGAACTCCTTCATGGTGGTGAACACGTCGATGGCCAGGCCCTCGAGACCACGGTTCACGCCGGTGAGCCGGAAGACGGGGTCGGGGCTGCACGCCGCCTGGTAGAGGAACTTGGACTCGGAGAACTCACCGATCTCGGTGCCCATCCACTCGGTGAGCTTCACCGAGATCTCCACGTGGCGCGACTCGTCCCAGCACTGGCGGGCCATGTCGAGCTTGAGGGCGAAGGGCGCCTGGTCCTCGTCGAAGTCCCAGCACGTGCGGCCGGCGCCCTCCAGGGCCTGGATCTCCCCGACGAAGATGCCGTGCATCAGCGAGCGGCTGCGCTCGGGCGCGCTGCGGTCCGACGGCGTCATCCGCCTGGCCCGTTCGTAGCCCCCGCGTGGCGCCTGCACGTCGTTGCGGGCCCGGGGGTCGTTCAGCTGCTCACCCAGACCCACGGTGAAGAACCGGTCGTCTCGGGCCAGCTCCTCGGCGGGAAGGATCTTCTTCACGGGCACCCCCAGCGACGCGTCTACGAAACAGTACTGCCGGGTCTGTCCCGGAGGCGGCGGACCAGTCGGAGCCCGGACCACACGTCGTCGATGGCGCACACCTTGTTGTCGACCAACCCGCGGTCGATGGCGATGTCACGGATGACGTTCTCCGTCAGGTCGGTGGTGACACCGGACGCCTTCTTGGGCCACGCCACCCAGAAGCCGCCGGCCGGGGTCAAGGCCGCAACCACGGCATCGAAGCGCCGCTCGTAGTCGGCCCGCCTCGTCACGAACAGGACCACGACGTCGAGCCCGGCGGACAGTCGGCGACCGATGCGGACCCCCGGCGCGAGCGGCTCGAGGACGAGGTCGTCGGGTGCGCCGAGCAACGCCACCCGACCCCCGTCCCTGATCCCGAGCTTGGTGGGCAGCGGCGTCCCGCTGTAGCCGACGGTCACCGGGGGCCGGCCCCGAGCACGGCCAGGTCCTCGACGCCGGTGACGATGGCCATCGTGCCGGATCGTCGCCGCTCGAGCCGCCGGGCCAGGAGGCTGAGCGACAGGTTCACGAGGATGTAGATGACGGCGACGACCACGAGCATCTGCAACGGGTTCTTGAAGTACTCACCGGTCGAGCGGCTCCGGCGCAGCAACTCCTCGTAGGCGATCACGTAGCCGAGCGAGGTGTCCTTGAGCAACGTCACCAGCTGGGTGACGATGGCCGGCACCATCCGGCGCGCCGCCTGGGGCACGATCACGATGCGCATCGACTGCCAGTAGCGGAGCCCGAGGGCATCGGCAGCCTCTCGCTGGCCGCGGTCGAGCGAGTTGATGCCGGCCCGGAAGATCTCGGCCAGCACCGCGCTGTTGTAGGCCACCAGCCCGAGCACGAGGTACCAGAAGACCGACAGGTCGAGGCCGTAGTGGGGGAGGGCGAGGGCGGAGAACAGGATGAGCAGCAGCAGCGGCACCCCGCGGAAGAACTCGACCCACGCCGTCGCCGCCCATCGCACCGCCGCGGCCCGCGACAGCCGGGCCAGGGCGAGGAGAGCACCGAGCACGACGGCCAGGGCCATCGACACGAGGGCGGCGCGGATGGTGGCCCAGAGGCCGCCGAGCAGGAATCGGACGACCGACCACTGCGCCAGCGGCTGCCACCGGTCGGCGTCCAGCTGCCCTCTGTCGGCAAGGCGGCGGATGACCAGGACGACGACGACGGCAACGACGACGCCTGACGCCGCCGACGCGACCGCGACGCGGCGTCTCCCACGCGGACCGAGCGCATCCGAGACGAGCGCCGTCACCGCAGGATCGCCACCTTGCGCTCGAGACGGGCGATGGCCCGGCCCGAGCCGAGGGTGAGGATCAGGTAGGCGACGGCCGTGCCGAGGAACACCTGCACCGGGCGGGCGGTGTCGGTGTTGAGCTGGTCGCTGATCCCCACCAGCTCGCGCACCGACAGCGCCGAGATGATGGCGGAGTTCTTGATGAGGGCGATGAACACGCTGCCCAGTGGCGCCACCACCGTGCGCACCGCCTGGGGCAGCACCACCACCCGCAGGACCCCCGGGAACGTCAGGCCCAGCGCCCGCGCCGCCTCACTCTGCCCGGCCGGCACCGTGGCGATACCGGCCCGCACCGTCTCGGCGACGAACGCGCTGGTGTAGGCCGCCAGCACGATCACGCCGGAGGGGAACGCGCTGAACCGGATGCCGATCTTCGGGAACCCGAAGAAGAAGAGCAGCGTGAGGGCGAGCAGCGGCGTGTTGCGCAGCACCTCGACCCACACCGCACCTGCCAGTCGCAGCGGCGGCACCGGGCTGACTCGGCACGTGGCCACGGCCGTGCCGATGACGAGCGCCAGCGCGAAGGACAGCACCGTCAACGCGACGGTGGTCCGCATCCCCTCGGCGTAGAGGCCGAGGTTGTCGAGGACGACCCCTATGGCGCTCTGTCCCTACCGCGTGCTGCCCCTACCGGCTCAGGGCTCGGTGGTGTTGGTGGTGGCCACCGTCGTCATCGTGGTCGCCACCGTCGTGGTCGTGGTGGACGGGCGCGCCGTCGTGCTGCTGGAGGCCGGCTTCCTGGTCGTCGAGGTGGTCGACCGCTTCACCGTGCTGCTGGTGGAGCCGCCCGAGCTGCTGGTCGTGGACCCGTCGTCGCTCGTGCCGGCGCCGTCGGCCTGGTAACGGTCGACCTCGGGCGGCGTCGGCGTGTCGAGCCCGATGGCACCGAGGGTGTCCTCGAAGGCCTCGGCCCACTCCCCGCTCTCCATGACCTGCTCGAGCCGGTCGTTGAGGAACTCCCGGAACGGCTCGTCGCCCTTCTTGAGGCCGATGCCGTAGGGCTCGTCGCTGAACGGCGCCTTCACCAGCTTGAACGCGCCCTGGCTGTCGTTGGCGATGCCGGCGAGGATGGCGTTGTCGGTGCTGACGGCGACGACGCGCCCGTCGGTGAGCGCCTCGGCGCACTCCGAGTACGTGCTGAACAGCGTGAGCTGGGCCCGCGGCGCCTTGGCCCGCAGGTTCTTCTCCGATGTCGATCCGGTGGCCGTGCAGACCTTCTTGCCGTTCAGGTCGCTCACCTGGTTGATCGAGGTGTCCGACTTCTTGGTCAGGATGTCCTGCTGGGCCACGAAGTAGGGGCCGGCGAAGTCGACGACCTCCTTGCGCACGTCGTTGATCGTGTAGGTGGCGATCACGATGTCGACCTTGCCCTCCTGGATGAAGGGCTCCCGGTTCTTCGAGACCGACTCGACGAACTCGATCTTGTCGGTGACGTCGTCGGCCTCACCGCCGAAGATGCCGGCGGCGATGAGCTTCGCGATCTCGGCGTCGAAGCCCTCGACCTCACCGCTGGTCGGGTTCTTGAGCCCGAACCCGCGCTGGTCGAACTTGGTGCCGACGACGATCTTGCCCTTCTCCTGGATGGTGTCCATGGTCGTGCCGGGCTCGAACGTCGGCGCCGGCTTGCGGGCCGCGGTCGTGGTGGTGGGCTTCTCGGGGGTGGCGTCCTTCTTGTCGTCG
>DATLDH010000073.1:0-9105 GCA_035526015.1 Acidimicrobiales bacterium | reverse complement strand
ACGGCGAGCAGCGCCAGTCGCACCATGGCCGCCTGGCCGTACCGGCCGTCGAGCAGCGCAGCCCGCACCGGCGCGTCGCCGATGCGACCGAGCCCGAGGCCGGCGCCGGCCAGTGCGTGCAGCGGCAACGCGGCGAGGGTGCCGACCGCGCACGCCGCCGCCCCCGCGACCTGCGTCCGCCGGACCGATGCGGCCCCGCCCACCAGCAGACCGAACGCCAGGGCGCCGACCAGCACGAGGAAGCCGCCGAACGTCAGGGCCCTGGCCACGCCGTAGTTGAAGCCGACCTCTGCGTCGGTGCCTCCGGTGTCGACGAGCCGCCGGGCCAGCCCGTCGACGTCGGCGGGCGACGTCCCCACGGTGAAGGTGAAGGCGCCGTGTATCGGGTGGGCGTCGGTCGAGACGACCCGCCACGTGACGACGTAGCCACCGCGTGCCAGACCGTCGGGGAGGTCGAGGACCACCACCGCGGGGCGGCCGGCGAGGTGATGGGCCCGACCACCGCCGTCGGCCCGCGTGCCGTCGGCGTCGAAGACCTGCACCGACGATGCCGTGATCTCGACGCGTTCGGTGAACGTCATGGTCACCTGCGACGGCGGCTCCTTCAGCACGGCGCCGCTCGCCGGTGTCGTCGAGCGCAGGTCGGCGTGGGCCGACGCGGGGCCCGCCGTGCCGATCAGCACCATCACGAACGCGGCGATGATGATCGTGATGCGCCGCATGCTCCTCACCGTAGCCACGGGCCTCGCGCTCATCGGCGCGGTCGCCCCGGCGGCGTCGGCGCATGGCCTGGGCGGCACCGGGGCCAGCAACTACCTGACCGTCCTCGATGCCGTCGAGCCGCGGGTCGCGGGCGTGCGCATCCGGGTCATCGAGCTCGGCAGCCGGCTCGAGCTCACCAACCGCACCGGCCGCGACGTCGTCGTCATGGGCTACGACGGCGAGCCGTATCTGCGCATCGGGCCGCGCGGCATCTTCACCAACCAGAACTCACCGGCCACGTTCCTCAACGCGGGGCGGGACGGCGGCGCCGTGCCGCCTGCCACCGACCCGGAGGAGGCTCCCGTCTGGCAGCGGCAGGGCGGGGGGACCACGGCGCGGTGGCACGACCACCGCACGCATTGGATGGGCCGGCAGGACCCGCCCGCCGTCCGGCGCGACCGCGGCCGCTCCCACGTCGTGATCCCCCGGTGGCGGGTCCCGATGACCAGTGCCGGTCGCACCTTCGAGGCACGGGGCCACCTCTTGTGGGCTCCCGGCCCCAGTCCCCTGCCGTGGCTGGGTCTCGCCGTCGTCATCGCCGTTCCGGCGGCGGCGGCCGGCACCCACCGTCGGCGACGAACGCTGGTCGGCGTCGCCGTCGCCGCGCTCCTCGTCATCGACGTGGCCCATGCGGTCGCTGCGTCACTCGACCGGGGTGCCGCCGCCGGGGGGCAGGGCGGGCAGGCCCTGGGGGGAAACGCCTACTCGCTGATCGGGTGGGCGGCGGCCGGGCTCGGCATCTGGATGCTGCGCCGGCGGCCGGCCGACGCCTGGTTCGTCGTCGGTGCCGGCGCGGTGATGATCGCCCTCTTCGGCGGGGTGGCCGATCTCAGCGACCTGTCGCGGTCACAGATCCCGGTGGCATGGCCGGCGACGACCGCCCGGGCGATGGTGTCGCTGACGATCGGCCTGGGGGCCGGGATCGCCGGGGCGTGCGCCCTGGCTAGCCGCCGCAGCCACTCCCCTTCGGAGCCGCCGTCGACACCTTGACGTTGTCGACCTGCGGCCCGAGGCCGAACACGAAGTCGTCGGCCGCCATCACGAAGCGGAGGTGGAACTTCCCCTTCGGGGGCGAGAACGTGAATTTGATGGTGTCGAAGTTGGGAAACGCCGGGTTGGTGACGCCGGCGTTCACCTTGAGCGTCTTCCACACGCGGCCCTTGGGGTCGGTGCCCCACTCGAGGCGGAGGACGTCGGTGCCGGACGCCGGGTGCTCGAAGTGCCAGCGGGCGGCGTAGGAGACGGTCACCGGGGCACCGGTCGACTCGTGCGGCAGCGAGGTGATGTTGGCCGTGCTCGGCCCCTCGTACAGCGGGAAGGCCATGGCCCAGCTCTGGCCGTCGCCGAAGCGATCCATGCGGCGCCAGGTGCCCTGCGGCCCGACCGCCTTGGACGGCGCCCAGCCCTGCTCGCAGGCGTCGAAGGTGTAGGTGACCCCGTCGGCGGCCCGGGCCGGAGCGGGCGCCACGACCCAGATCATCAGTCCGGCGAGCACGACCGCCGGTAGGCGGAACACGGTTCTGGCCAGCATCTGCAACCCCCAGTGTCGGACGACTCCATGGTAGGCCGGACGCGCACCGAGGCCCCGTCAGGGGCCCCCGGTGGACGACTGTCGGTGTAGTGGGTCAGGCCGTGGCGAGAGCGTTGCGGCGGGTGACCACCATCAGGATCACGCCACCGAGCACCATCGCCAGGCCGACGAGGGCCAGCAGCTTGTTGATGTCGCTGGCGCCGGTGTAGGCGAAGGCAAGAGGCTGGGCCTCGCTGCGGTCGAAGGTCACGCCGAGGACCTGGACCTGGGGAGCGGCCGGCGTGGCGAAGCCCCGGACGGCCGGCTGGCGCACGGTGTGGACGCCGGCGACAGAGGCCCGCCCGGTCGACGAGCGGCTGAAGGTGGCGCCACGGACCGCCACCGGGGCCACGGGCGCCGGGGTGCCCTGCGCCGAGGCGCCCGCCAGTGCGGCGCTGCCCTGGGCCGGGGCGACGGACTGCGAGACCGGCGTGCCCGCGGTGCCGGACGAGCCGGTGGACCCCGCCGAGGAGCGCTCGGAGGTGAGCGCCGAGGCCTTCTCGGATTCGGTCCTGGTCTCGGTCCTGGTCTCGGTCTCGGTCGCCGTGTCCTTGCTCTTCGCGCGGGTCTTCTTGTGGCCGCCACCGCAGTTGCCGTTGTTGTCGTCCTCGCGGTCGTCGTCGTTGCCGCAGCCGTTGTTGCCGTCCCAGTCGGAGCTGCCCTGGCTCATGGCGGGCTGGCCGTCGGCCGCATACGGCTTGTCGACACCGCCGCCGTCGGGGTTCGAGCCCGACCTGCCCTGGGTGTCGCCACCCGAGCCGGCCGCCGGGCCACCCGTCGCAGCCCCGCCCGCGTTGCCGTTGCCGGCGGCGTGGTCGCTTCCCCCGCCGTTGCCGTTGCCGCCGGCGTTGCCGTTGCCGGCGCCGGACGTGGCGGTGATGGCGTTCTCATTGGCGTTGCTGTTGGGCGCAGCACCGGCGATCGGGGCGAAGAGCCCGAGCACCAGCGACGTCGCGCCGAAGGCCACGAGGCCCAGTCCGGTCTTTCGGGCGCGTCGAAGAGAAGAAGAGGACGACATGTGCTTTGAGGCTCCTTGAACTCCGCCGCCGGTCAGGAGCGACCGGACGAAGAAAAGGATTCCCTCACGATGAGTGAGCCAAACTGAGAGAACTCACATTTTTCTCAAGTCCGGTAGCGTCCCGCCCGATGACGGTCATCCGTGCCACCGAGGTGACCAAGCGGTGGGGCGCCACCACCGCTCTCGACCGGGCCACGTTCACCATCGGCGACGGCATCACCGGCCTGCTGGGGGCCAACGGGGCGGGCAAGACCACCCTGATCGGGCTCGTGCTCGGCCTCCACCGCCCCGACGGCGGCACCATCGAGGTCCTGGGCCGCAACCCCTGGACGGCGGGCTCGGAGGTGCGGGCCAAGGTCGGCTACGCCCCCGAGCACGACGCCCTGCCCCCCGACGTGCGGGCCCACGACCTCGTCCGCCACCTGGCGGAGGTCCACGGCCTCCCCCGCCGGGAGGCGACCGAGCGGGCCAACGACGTCCTCTACGAGGTGGGCCTCGGTGAGGAGCGCTTCCGGCCCGTCGGCACCATGTCGACCGGCCAACGCCAGCGGGTCAAGCTGGCCCAGGCCATCGCCCACGACCCCGACATCGTCCTGCTGGACGAGCCGACCAACGGCCTCGACCCCGTCCAGCGCGAGCAGATGCTGGCCCTCATCCGGCGGGTCGGCAGCGTGCTCGACATCGACGTCGTGCTGTCGTCGCACCTGCTGGAGGAGGTCGAGCGGGTCAGCGACCAGGTGCTCATCCTCGACGCCGGTCGCGTCGCCGGTGGCGGCAAGATGGGTGAGCTCGGCGAGGCCGCCACCGAGCTCGACGTCGAGATCGCCGGCACCGCGTCCCAGGCGCGTGACCTGGTGAAGCGGCTGGCGGCAGTAGGCGCGGCGGCCACGGCCGAAGGCCGCCTCGTGACGGTGGCGCTCGAGAGCGAGCGCGTCTTCGACCTCGTGCGCGACGCGGTGGCCGACGGCGGCATCGGCATCCGCCGGCTCGAGCGGCGCACCACCTCCCTCGAGGACGTGTATCTGGCGGCTGACGGAGGTGGGACAGCATGAGCGACGCCGTCATCCACGATCGGGGCTACCGCCCTTACGACGGTCCCCGGCTCGGCCAGGTGCACGCGGTGAAGAGCCTGACGCTGCACACGCTGCAGCGGATCTTCGGACTGCGACGGCAGGCCAGGTCGAAGGCGCTGCCGTTCATCGTCGTGGTGCTCGCCTACCTGCCGGCCATCGTCTTCGTGGGCCTGTCGGCGCTGCTGCCCAAGGCGCTCCGAGACGCCACCCTGCCGACGTACGAGGGGTACTACGGGTTCGTCAGCGGGGCCATCATCCTGTTCGTCGCCTTCGTGGCGCCCGAGGCGCTGTGCCCCGACCGCCGGTCGCGCAGCCTCAGCCTGTACCTGGCCGCCCTCCTCGACCGCACGACCTACCTGGTGGCCAAGGCACTGGCCATCTTCCTGACGCTGCTGACCGTCACCGTCGGCCCCGTGCTGCTCCTCGTGCTGGGGCTGAGCATCCAGAACGCCGGGCCCGACGGGCTGGGCGAGCTGGCCATCGCCGTGGGCCGCATCCTCGCCGCCGGCACATCCCTGTCACTGTTCTTCACCGCGGTGTCGTTGGCGTTGTCGAGCCTCACCGACCGCCGCGCCGTGGCATCGGCGACGACCATCGGCGTGCTCATCGGCTCGGGCATCGTGGCCGCCGTGCTGGAGGAGGCGCTCAAGTTCCCCGATGCGTTCCTCCTGCTGAGCCTCAACACGGCGCCGTACTTCCTCGTCAACGTGATCTACGGCGTGACGATGGGCCGGGAGGCCACCTATGAAATCCCGACGCTGATCATCCCGCTCGCCGTGGCGGCGTGGACGGTCGCGGGGTTCGGGTTCGCCTGGTTGCGCTACCAGCGGCTGCAGGTGACGCGATGAATGCGCCCACGGTCGGCCCCACGGTCGCCGCAGAGCACGTGTCGAAGTGGTTCGGTGATGTCGTGGCGCTCTCGGACGTGTCGTTCGAGATCCGGCCCGGCGTGACCGCGCTGCTGGGGCCCAACGGCGCCGGCAAGTCGACCTTGCTGCGCATCCTCTGCGGGCTGGCCACGCCGTCGCGCGGCTCGTTGCGCGTGCTCGGCTCGTCGCCGCGTGATCCGAAGCTGTACCGGCGCATCGGTCTCGTCCCGCAGCAGGAGGGGCTGCTCGAGCACCTCACCGGCCTGGCCTTCGTCGAGCTGGCCGCCGCGCTGCACGGCGTGCCGTCGCCCCGTGAGGCGGCCACGCGAGCGGTGACCAAGGTCGACCTCGACCCCGCCGACGGGCGCGGCCTCAAGGCCTACTCCAAGGGCATGCGCCAGCGGATCAAGGTGGCCCAGGCCATCGTCCACGAGCCCGAGATGGTCGTGCTCGACGAGCCGCTGGAGGGCCTCGACCCCCGCCAGCGGTTGCGCATGATCGAGCTGTTCCGCGAGCTGGGTGACGAGGGCCGCACCGTGCTCGTCTCGAGCCACGTGCTCGACGAGGTGGAGAAGTTCGGGTCGCGGGTGATGGTGCTGGCCCAGGGCCGCATGGCGGCCGAGGGCGACTTCCACTCCATCCGCGAGCTCATGGACGACCGGCCCCACAAGATCCGCGTGCGCAGCGACAACCCGCGGGCCGTGGCCGCCGCGCTGGTCAGCGACGGCTCGGTGCTCGGTGTGCAGCTGGGCGGCGACGACTCGGTGATCGTCGACACCGAGGACGCGCCCGCCTTCCGCACCGCCGTGGCCCGGGTGGCGCGTGACGAGGGCGCCCGTCTGCTCGAGGTGGCCCCTCTCGACGACGACCTGGAGAGCGTGTTCCGCTACCTGGTGGGCCGGCGCTGATGGGCACCTTCGGCCGCCTCTACGTGCTGTTCCTCCGGCTCCAGGCGACCCGGGGGCGGATGATCGGGATGCTGGCGCTCGGCGCCGTCGCCGTCCTCGTCGGCCTGGCCATGGCCCTGAGCGACGCGAGAGACCTCGACCCCACGGTCGGACGCGACCTGGTCGACGGGTTCGGCCTGGGGATCGTGGCGCCGGTCATCTCGCTCATCGTCGCCAGCAGTGCGCTGGGCGACCTGGTCGACGACAACACCCTCGTCTACGTCTGGCTCCGGCCGGTGGCGCGGTGGCAGCTGGCCGTGGCCGCGGCGGCGTCGACCCTGACCTTGACCCTGCCGCTGGTGCTCATTCCCGTCATCGGCCAGGCCGCCCTCGTCGACAAGGGGTACGGCCTGGTCGGAGCGGCCGCGGCCGCGGCGGCCATCGCCACCGTCGCCTACGGCTGTGTGTTCGTGGGGCTGGGGTTCAAGGTCCGCCGGTCACTGGTCTGGGGCCTCGCCTACGTCCTCATCTGGGAGAACGCCGTGGCCCGCGTCGCCAGCGGCGCGGCGCGCATCTCCATCCAGTCCTACGCCACGTCGCTCCTGCACCGCATGAGCGAGGGGGCGCCCCCGCTGTTCGCGCCGCCCAGGACCTCCTCCGTCGTCGTCCCCCTCGTCGTCTCCGCCGTCGCCCTCGCCCTCACGGCCAGGTGGCTGCGCCGGACCGAGGTCGCCTGAGACCCACGTTGACTTCCGTTCTGGGTGCGTCCAGCCCGGCATTCGGCGTTCGGCGCACCCAAAAGCGGGGGGTCAGGCCGGCTTGGTGGACTTGAGCTTGCGGGAGATCTCGGAGTGGAACTTGGTGCCGCCGAAGGAGCCGTCCGTGGTGCCCTGGTCCTGGACGACGAGGCGGTAGGCGGGCGAGGCCCAGATCTTCTGGGTGGAGGTCGAGGTGATGTCGCCGCTGGTCTGCACGGTGGCGTCGATCACGAGGGTGTCGACCTTCTCGGTGCCGATGGTGAGCGTCTCGTGGCCGACGAGGGTGAACGACGAGGTGACGGTGGTGGCTCCGTCGGTGGAGGTGATCTTCCACGACCAGGTCTGGCCGTCCTTCACCGGCCACGGGAGGATCTGCACCGGCGACGCGGGCTTGAACTCCTTGGTGAATCCGGCCTGGCTCGTCCTGAGCGACACCAGCCGCACGCCATCGTCGCCGTAGCGCGCGACCTGCTCGGTGCTCCCCTGACCCGAGGACTCCAGGCTGTGCTGGTCGCGGCCTGACGCGCCGTCGACCTTCAGCTGGGAGTCGCCGTTCATGGGCTGCTCGCCGAAGGCCGGTGACGACCGCTTGCCGGTGACGGTGTAGGTGTAGGTGCCGGGCTTGGCCGGATCGAGGCGGGCGCCGGGCGTGACGGCGCCCCCGCCCCCCGACGTGCCGCCCTTGGTCGTCGCGGCGGTCGCGCCCTTGGCCGTGGTGGCCGTGCCGGCAGCCACGCCGGTGGCGTCGCCGCCGGTCGTGGTGACCGTTTCCCCGGCGAGGGTCGTGCCGGTGGTCTCCGACGTCGACGACGTGGCGCCCGCCTTGACGGCGTCGTCGGCTTTGTCCTTGCCGCAGCCGGCGAGGAACAGGAGGCAGACGGCGAACAGGACGGTGGCGCGGCGCATGGCCGGCGATGCTATTCGGCGGTGCGGCCGCGGAGTAAGCCGGTGACGGCCTTGCCGTCGGCCTTGCCGCCGGTGGCGGCCATGACCTTGCCCACGAAGAACCCCATCATCTTCCCGTCACCCTCGGCCAGGCGGCGCGCCTCGTCCGGGTGCTCCGCCAGCACGGCGTCCACGGCGATCGTGAGGGAATCGGACGACATCGCCTCGAAGCCGCGGGCCTTGGCGATCTCCTCGGGATCGCCGCCGGATGCAAGCAGCTCCGCCAGCACGGCCTTGGACTGGGTGGCCGTCAGCCGCCCGTCGCCTTCCATGGTTACGGCCTTGGCGAAGACGGCCGGCTCCAGCCGTCGTGCCGCTGCCGGATCGGTCGCCAGCTCGTTGGCGACGCGGTTCAGCGCCAGCCGGGCATCGGCCCCGGCGACGGCGGCATCGAGCACCAGCGTGTCGAGCCCGAGCACGACGACGGTGGCCACGGCGTCGATGGGCGCGCCCTCCCCCACCGCGGCGGCCACTGCGGCCCGGCGGTCGGCGGGCATGGGCGGCAGGGCGGCGCGCACCGCCTCGATCCACGCCGCGTCGGGCACCACCGGCACCAGGTCGGGCTCGGGGAAGTAGCGGTAGTCGAAGGCCTCCTCCTTGGAGCGCATGGAGGTGGTGCGACCCTCGGCCTCGTTCCAGTGGCGGGTCTCCTGCACGATGCGGTTGCCGGCATCGAGCTCGTCGACCTGGCGGCGAGCCTCGTACTCGATGGCCCGGCCCAGGGAGCGCAGCGAGTTCATGTTCTTGATCTCACAGCGCGTGCCCAGCTCGGTGAGGCCCGTCTTGCGGACCGACACGTTTGCGTCGACGCGCAGCGACCCCTCCTCCATCTTGCCGTCGGAGGCGCCGGTGGCCACGAGGATGCCGCGCAGCTCGTCGACATAGGCGCGGGCGCCGTCGGCGCCGCGCAGGTCGGGGCGGGCGACGATCTCCACCAGCGGCACGCCGGCCCGGTTGTAGTCGACGAGGGAGTAGTTGGCGTCATGGATGCGCCCGCCGCCACCGACGTGGGTCGTCTTGCCGGTGTCCTCCTCCATGTGGGCCCGCTCGATGCCGACGCGCGTGCCGTCGGGCAGCTCGAGCCAGCCGTCGACGTTGATGGGCTCGTCGTACTGGCTGACCTGATAGTCCTTCGGCATGTCGGGATAGAAGTAGTTCTTGCGGTGGAAGATCGACGGGCGGATCTCGCAGTGCAGCGCCTCGCCGATGCGCATGGCGTACTC
>DATLDH010000082.1:0-2589 GCA_035526015.1 Acidimicrobiales bacterium | reverse complement strand
GACGGGGGTGCCCCGGCGCGCGACGATGCACGATGCGTCGACCGGACGTGAGGACACCAGAAGGGGCGAGCATGACCGATCTCGACGACAATCTTCCCAGCTCGGGCGCCGGCGCCCAGGAGCACCTGGTTTGCATCGCGTTCGACAAGCCCAACCGGGCGACGGAGGTGCTCGTCAACTTGATGCACCTGCAGCAGGAGGGGGTGCTGCGGCTGGGCGACGCGGTGATACTGGCCAAGGATGAGAACGGCAGGGCCCAGCGGGTCGAGACGGTCGACGTGACGCCGGGCAAGGGTGCCCTGATGGGCACGTGGTGGGGGCTGCTGGCTGGGCTGTTCGTCGGGCCGCTGGCCATCGTTGGTGGGGCGGCGGCCGGCGCCCTCTACGGCAAGCTGGTCGACAAGGGCCTGGCCGACGACTGGGTGAAGCAGATGTCGGACTGGCTGGAGGCGGGGCGTTCCGCTCTGCTCCTCCTCGTCACCGTGGAGGACAAGGCCCAGCTCCTGAAGGAGCTCAGCCGTTACGGGGGCGAGCTCGTCTCCACCGACGTGCCCGAGCCCCTGCGCCGGGAGCTCGAGGAGGCCCTCCGATCCCGCCCGGTCGCCGACCTCCGCTCTCCGTCAGACGCCGGCCTCGTGCGCCCGCCCGAGGAGGGTAGTCAGAGCTCGACCCTTGCGGAAGATGGTGATGTCACCGTCGACGGAAACCTTGAGGACGACGAGCGCCGTCTCTGAGAGCGTCCTCGCCGCCGCCGTGCGGGCACCCTCGTGCTGGCTGTCGGCGCTGGTCACGATGGCGCCGTAGGCGATCAGCGTTCCCTTCTGGTCCAGGACGGTGGCGCCGTCGAGCGTGGCCAGGCGGACCAGGGTGTGCACATCGAGATCGGCAGCGTCGATGAGGTGGTGCAGGCGGGTCTCCGGCCGCATGGCCGTAGGGTCGATGTCGTCGCGCAGGTCGTAGCGGTCCTTGGGTGAAACGGTCCCGTCGAGTGCGGCGGGGTCGTCGACCACGGCCAGGATGGCGCCCCAGGGTTGGGCCGAGATCATGAATGCGGCCCGAGCGAGGAGGGCGGCGGCCGGCCCTTCGCCGATCATGTTCTCGATGGAGGCGGCCAGCTCGAGCGGGAAGGCGGTCCAGTGCTCGCCGCTACGGACGAGGAGGGGGACGCCATCAGCGAAGGTCCAGATAGTGCGGTCGGCGCGCACGTAGAACCCGATGCCGCCCAGGGCGGCGGTGGCCTCGGCGACCAGCGAGCCGCTCTCCAAGGAGTCGTCGTTGCCTGCTTCCTCGAGACGGGCGCCCGGGGCCAGGCGCTGGAAGCGGTGGCGCTGGAGCTCGGTTCGGGCTCGGCCCTCGAGGTCGACGACCAGCACGGAGCGCTGGCCGTCGAACAGGAGAGGTGCCCGCTTGGCGGCCCGGATGTCCTGGGGGTAGCGGAACTCCAGTCGGGGCGCGTCGACGAGGACGTCGGCCACCACCACTCCGTGGGTCAGCTCGTGGGACTCGACCCGGCTGCCGCTGAGCTCGATGAGGAACTGGATCGACTCGTCGATGAGCTGGGTCGGCACCGGCCGGCGGACGCGCGACGCCAGGTAGCCGGCGAGGAGCTCGGCGGCGACGGTGTCGCGGAGGGCTCGGCGAAGAGGAGCGTTCAACGGCACCGCCTCGCCTTCGACGTGGTGGCGGAAGCGGGCGGCGGCGGCCACGCCGGCACGGGGCAGGCCGGCGAGAAGCTCGGCCAGCGACGTCGGGTGGTCGGATTCAAGCAGGCGGGCGACACGCTCGTGCAGGCGCACGATCACGGTGCTCTGCCATCCGGGCGGGCCCGGGCCGGTGGCCATCGCCATGCCCTGTTCGGCCGTCGGTTCGGGGGCCGGCGCCGACTCCGGCGCGTACGAGAGCTCGACGGTGGCGCCGGCAAGCACCTCCGACAGGGCGTCGGCCACCACCTCGCCGACGGGATCGTGAGGAACAATGTCTGCGCCGGACGTCGGTTGCCACGCTTCGTTCGTCCGCATCCCGGCCATCCTGCCAGCCGGACCGCTCCTACGAGCCTTTCTTGACCAGCCGTCCCTCCGCCAGCGCGTCCAGATCGACCTCGTCGAGCGTTTCGACCACCACGTCGGCGCCGGCGGCGACCAGCAGGTCGGTGTCGTCGAACCGGGCGATCCCGACTGCGGCCATGCCCCCCGCCTTCGCGGCCTGGACGCCGGCGGTGGCGTCCTCCAGGACGATGGCGTCGGCCGGCGCCACCCCGAGCTCGGCGGCGGCGGTGAGGAACATCTCCGGGTGCGGCTTGCCGTGCTCGAAGTCGCGCCCGGACACGTCGGCATCGAAGATGTCGAGCAGCGTGCACCCCGGGCCGACGGTCGACGACGAGATCCCTTGCTCGGACGCGAACGTGTCGAGACGGATGGTGCGCAGGAAGAGGCCGGCGTTCTTCGACGAGGACGCGGCCGCGACCGTGAGGCCGGCGTCCTTGACCGCGATGATGAAGCGGAGGGCGTCGGCGTAGGCGGTGAACTCGCCGGCCTCGATGAGGCGTACGACCATCTCCTGCTTCCGATCGGCGTACTCGATCGCCCGCGA
>DATLDH010000051.1:0-2961 GCA_035526015.1 Acidimicrobiales bacterium | reverse complement strand
AAGTGCCTCGACCCCTGCCCGGTGAACTGCATCTACGAGTACCCGGACTGGGAGCCCGCCCCGGCCGACTGGTGGGAGGAGCCCAACAGTGACAACGATCCCTACGTTCGATAGCCCGGCCTTCGACTCGGCCCCGGTGCTTCCCGGCGCCGAGGCATGGAGCCATCAGGGCGGCGAGGACGGTGTCCTCGTCTGCCACGGCTTCACCGGCAACCCGACGTCGATGCGGCCGCTGGCGGAGGCCTTCGCCGCCGCCGGGTTCACCGTCGTGCTGCCCCGCTGGCCCGGCCACGGCACGGTCATCGAGGACATGCAGAAGACGACGTGGGCCGACTGGTCGTCGGCGGCCGAAGCCGCCTACACCGAGCTCGCATCGCGCTGCCGGCGTGTGGTCGTGGCCGGCCTGTCGATGGGAGGGACCCTGACGGTGTGGCTGGCGGGTCGCCATCCCGAGATCGCCGGCATCGTCGTCGTGAACCCGGCCGTCGAGCCGGCCGCCGACTCGTTCCTCGACATGCTGCGGGCCAGCCTCGACCAGGGGATCGACACCGTCCCCGGCATCGGCTCCGACGTGGCCAAGCCCGACGTCGTCGAGTCGGCCTATCCCGGCACACCCGTCGCCCCGCTCATCTCCCTGATCGAGGGGCAGCAGGAGATCGCCGCCGGCATCCCTGACATCCGCTGCCCGGTGCTGCTCATGAACAGCCGCAACGACCACGTCGTGCCGCCGTCCAACAGCGACTACCTCGCCGAGAAGGTGAGCGGCCCGGTGGAGCGGGTGACGTTCGAGCGCTCGTTCCACGTCGCAACCATCGATTACGACCAGCCCGAGATCGAGGCCCGCGCCGTGGACTTCGCCAGGAAAGTCACGGCGGGGTAGCCCCTCCGCCTCACCTACGATCGGGCCCGTGCCCGGCAAGAGCTCTGCAGCTGGACGACTCAGCTCCGACGACGTCGCCCATGTTGCGAGGCTGGCGCGCCTCGACCTGACCGACGCCGAGCTCGACCTGTTCGCCGAGCAGCTGGGCGCGGTGCTCGACCACGCCGCCGACATCGAGGCCCTCGACACCGAGGGCGTGCCGCCCACCGCCCACCCGTTGCACCTGGAGAACCGCCTGCGCGACGACGTCGTGCGCCCGTCGCTCGACCGCGACGAGGTGCTGGCCCAGGCGCCGGCGGCCGAGGACGGCCGCTTCCGGGTGCCGCCCATCCTGGGCGAGGCGCCATGACCGCCGTCGAGCTGGCCTCGGCCGTCAAGGCGGGGACGACCACGGCCCGGAAGGCGACCGAGGACGCGCTGGCCGCCATCGGCGCGCGTGACGGCGAGATCCACGCCTTCAACCACGTGATGGGCGACGAGGCGCGCACCGCGGCCGACGCCATCGACCGCCGCATCGCCATGGGCGAGGACCCCGGCCCGCTGGCCGGCGTTCCGATCGCCCTGAAGGACAACATGTGCACCCGCGGCGTGCCCACCACGTGCTCGTCGAAGATCCTCGAAGGCTGGCGACCGCCGTATGACGCAACCGTCGTCGAGCGGTTGCACGCGGCCGGCGCCATCGTCATCGGCAAGACCAATCTCGACGAGTTCGCCATGGGCAGCTCGACCGAGAACTCCGCCTTCGGTCCCACCCGCAACCCGCTCGACACCAGCCGGGTGCCGGGCGGCTCGAGCGGCGGCAGCGCGGCGGCGGTGGCGGCCGGGTACGTGCCGCTCGCCATCGGCTCCGACACCGGCGGGTCGATCCGCCAGCCCGCCGCCTTGTGCGGCGTGGTCGGTGTGAAGCCCACCTACGGCCTGGTCAGTCGTTACGGCCTCATCGCCTTCGCCAGCTCGCTCGACCAGATCGGGCCGTTCGCCCACACCGTCGCCGACGCCGCCCTGCTGCTCGAGGTCATCGCCGGCCACGACCCCATGGACTCCACGTCGCTCGAGCGCCCGGCACCGGAGATCTCCAGTCGCCTCACCACCGGCGTCGAGGGTCTGCGGGTCGGCATCGTGCAGGAGCTGACCCAGGGCATCGACGACGACGTGCTGGCGCGCATGCACGAGGCGGCGGACGCGCTCACCGCGGCCGGCGCCAAGGTCGGCGACGCGTCGGTGCCCGCCGCCATCTACGGCCTCACCGCCTACTACCTGATCGCGCCGGCCGAGGCCTCCAGCAACCTGGCCCGCTACGACGGCGTGCGCTACGGCCTGCGCACCGACGGCGTCGACATCACCCAGATGTACGGCACCACGCGCGCCAACGGGTTCGGGGCCGAGGTCAAGCGCCGCATCATGCTCGGCACCTACGCCCTGTCGGCCGGCTACTACGACGCCTATTACGGCCAGGCCCAGCGCGTGCGCACGTTGATCATCCGCGATTTCGAGGCCGCGTATGCGGACTACGACCTGCTGCTGTCGCCCACGGCGCCGACCACGGCGTTCGAGTTCGGCGCCAAGACGGCGAACCCGCTGGCCATGTACATGTCGGATGTGTGCACCATCCCGTCGAACCTGGCCGGCCATCCGGCCGTCACCGTGCCGTTCGGCACTGGCGACGACGGCCTGCCCGTCGGCGTGCAGATCATGGGGCCGAACCTGTCGGAGCCGACGGTGTTCCGCGCCGCCGCGACCCTGGAGGCGGCCGCGCCATGACCGACATTCTCGAAGGCTGGGAGATCGTCGTGGGCCTCGAGGTCCACTGCGAGCTGCGTACCGAGACCAAGCTGTTCTGCGGCTGCCGCAACGCGTTCGGCGACGAGCCCAACACCAACGTGTGCCCGGTGTGCCTCGGCCTGCCCGGCTCGCTGCCGGTGCTCAACCGTCAGGCCGTGGAGTACGCCATGCGCATCGGCGAGGCGCTGCACTGCGAGATCCGCCCGTCGATCTTCCACCGCAAGAACTACTTCTATCCCGACATGCCGAAGGACTATCAGGTCAGCCAGTACGACGAGCCCATCAACGTCGACGGCTGG
>DATLDH010000025.1:0-5865 GCA_035526015.1 Acidimicrobiales bacterium | reverse complement strand
CCGCGGTGCCTTGAAGAAGCGACGGATCACGAGGAACTCGATGAGGGCTCCCAGGGCCACCCCCGCGAGGATGCCGGTGGGTACGGCCAGGAGGTAGGGCCATCCCGGCCCGGCGATGAGGAGCACGGTCAGGGCGCCGGGAAGACCGCCGAGGTCACCCTGGGCGAAATTGACGATCCGGTTGGCGCGGTAGACGAGGGCGAGGCCGAAGGCGACCAGGGCGGTCAGGCCGCCGATGACCATCCCTTGCACGACCACCCCGGCCGGCGCCGGCCAGAGGCGCTGCTGCACGTAGTAGAAGGCGAACGCGCCGGCCAGATACCAGGCGGACCGACGAACCCGGTCGTCGTCGACCCAGTCGCTTCCTGCCCCCCCCGGCCAAGGCACGCGCGCACTGTAACCACACCGCTGCCGTGAGGGGCGATAGCGCTCAAGTTCGACGGTGGTGCGGCCGAGATTTCAGGGAAGGGCGGACAATCGACTGGGGCGACGGTGGTGGAAGAGGCGCGGGTACTCGACGTGACATGGGCTGACGAAGCACCGGACGAGGTCGTCGTGCCGTTCTCGGGCGAGCTCGACCTGGCTGTCGCCCCCGCCGTTCGCAGCCGGCTGCTCGACGTGCTGGCCGAAGGCCGCTCCCGGATCGTCATCGACCTGCGCGACGTGACGTTCATGGACTCGACATGCCTCGGCGTGATGATCGGGGCCCTCAAGCGGGCCCGCGCCGTCGGCGGCGACATCCAGGTGCACAACGTGGCACCGAACGTGATGCGCACCTTCGTGCTGACTGGCGTCGACACCGCGCTGTCGGTGAAGCCCCTCCCGGAGTAACCCTCCGGCGCCGCGACGCCGGCGGGCGTCAGCCTCCGGTGCGACCGAGCATCCGCCGGAGGGTGTCCACCTGCTCCTGCTTGCGCATGATCATGTGCTCGACGCGGTGCTCCAGCGCCTCGGACCGCGCTTCCTGGCCCGTGTCGGGGATGACGGCGTGGATGGCCTCGAGGGCCTCGAGCTCGTGCTCGACGAGCGCGGACAGGGCGGCGTCGGGATCAGTGGGTGGGTCGAACGCGGCCGCCGCCGTCGAGACGTTCCCGCCGAGGGTCACGATCTTCTCGACCAGGCGGCGGGCGTCGGCCAGTTCCTCCTGGGCAAAGGACCACAGCAGGCCGGCCAGGGGTTGCCGCTCGATACCCACCTGGCTGCCGGCCAGGACAGTGAGTTCGAGCGCCGATCGGTATTGGAGCGCGAGGGCGGCGTCGAGCTTCTCGAGGACCTGCGGGATTTTCATCTTGTCGTCGTCGGGCATCCGCGTGTCCTACCGGAAAGACGGCAATCCCAATCGCCCTGCATCTCTGTGGTCGGGCTGGGGAGATTTGAACTCCCGACCTCTTGACCCCCAGTCAAGCGCGCTAACCAAGCTGCGCCACAGCCCGTTGTGGTCCGGCCACGCTAGTTGCTGATCGGCCCCCTCTCCTGCGTTCCGGGTGCGTCCAGCCGGCAATGCCGGGCTGGACGCACCCAAAAGCGATGAGGCCTAGGCCCAGAGACTGGCCAGCTGGCCGGCGACGGGGTCGGGGCCGGTGGGGATGTCGACGGCGACGGCCAGGGAGACGGCGTGGTCGACCGCGGGCTCGTCGAAGAAACCGCGCAGGCCGGACAGGAAGCGGGAGGGCTGGGCCCAGTCGTGGCCGTCGTCGAGGCGACGGGGGTGGTGGTAGTAGCGCAGGGGGTGGGTGACGTAGAGGTGGTCGCGGGCCCGGGTGAGGGCGACGTAGAGGAGGCGACGCTCCTCCTCCAGGCCCTCGGGGGTGGACAGGGCCATGTCGGACGGGATGTTGCCGTCGGAGGCGTGGATGAGGAACACGACGTCCCACTCCCCTCCCTTGGCCGAGTGGACGGTGCTGAGGATGAGGTAGTCGTCGTCGAGATGCGGTGGGCCGGCCAGGTCGCTGGTGCGCGACGGGGGGTCGATGACGAGCTCCGACAACAGATGGGCCCGGGTGGGCGAGGCGGCGGCGATGGCCTGCAGCTGCTCGAGGTCGGTGAGGCGGGTGGCGGCGTCGGGATACCTCCCCTCGAACAGCGGGCGCAGCTCGGTGCGCAGCAGCTCGACATCGACGGCCGGTCCCGAGCCGGTGCCGGTGCCGGCCAGGCAGTGGGCGAACGTGGTCCGGAGGAGCTCGACGTCGTGCACGGCGCGCGGCGGCAGGTCGGGTGGGGACTCGACCAGACGCACCAGGGCCCCCGGCGTGTCGAGGTCGAGATGGTCGAGGATGAGGCGCATGGTGGCGGGACCGACGCCGTCGCAGAGGCCGAGGATGCGGTGCCAGGCCAACTCGTCCGAGGGGTTCTCGAGCACGCGCAGGAGCGCCACCAGATCTCGCACGTGGGCCGTCTCGAGGAACTTCAGCCCACCGAACTTCACGAACGGGATGTTGCGGCGCGACAGCTCGACCTCCAGGCGCGCGCTGTGGTGGCCGGTGCGGAACAGCACGCACTGGTCGAGCAGCGCCGTGCCCAGCTCGCGGTGCTCGAGCACCCGCTCGCACACGAAGACGGCCTCGGCGCCCTCGTCGCCGGCCTGGGCCAGCATGGGCCGGGCGGCGGCCACCACGTCGCGGGCGGCGCGCAGCTCCTTGGGATAGATGTCGCGGGCGCCGGCCATGACGGCGTTGGCGACGTCGAGCACGGGCTGCACCGAGCGGTAGTTGCGGTCGAGGGTGAGCACCCGGGCGTCGGCCCAACGCGTGGGAAAGTCGGCCATGTTGGCGGCCGACGCGGCGCGGAAGCCGTAGATGGCCTGGGCGTCGTCGCCCACGCAGAACAGGCCGCGGCCCTCGCGGGTGAGGCCGGCCACGATGTCGGCCTGCAGCAGGTTGGTGTCCTGGTACTCGTCGACCAGCACGTGGTCGAAGCGGTGGCGCAGGTGCCCGGCGGTCGTGCCGTCCCGCACGAGGGCCCGCCAGTAGAGCAGCAGGTCGTCGTAGTCGAGGACACCCCGCGTGCGCTTGCGCTCGGCGTAAGCGGTGAAGACCGTGCGCAGGTCGTCGATCTCGGCCCGGCACCAGGGGAACCGCTCGCGCAGCACATCGGTGAGCGGCTCCTGGGCATTGGCGACACGCGAGTAGATGTCGAGGAGCGTGTGCTTCTTGGGAAAGCGCTTGCCCCGCTCCCCCATCCCGAGCTCGGCCCGCACCACGCCGATGAGGTCGGCGGCGTCGCCCTGGTCGAGGATCGTGAACGACGCCGACAGCCCGACGGCCCGCCCGTGCTCGCGCAGGAGGCGGTTGCCGATGGCGTGGAACGTGCCGCTCCACACCCGGCCGGTGGCGCCCGAAGCGCCGAGGTGCTCGGCCCGGCGCAACATCTCGCGCGCCGCCCGGCGGGAGAAGGTCAGCAGCAGGATGCGATCGGGGTCGGTGCCCTCGTCGACCAGGCGGCCGACCCGAGAGGCGAGGGTGAGCGTCTTGCCCGTGCCGGCGCCGGCCACGACCAGCAGTGGTCCACCGTCGTGGGTGACCGCGTCGCGCTGGGCCTGGTTGAGGCCGGTGTCCCAGGGGCGAGTATCGGTTGCCGCCGGCACGAACATGCGTTCGATGCTACCTCAGAGCTGGTGCACCACCCAGGCAATCCCCTGCAGGAAGCGGAAGGCCAGGTACACGCCGGCCGCGCCGACCAGCAGCTTGAAGTGCCACGGCGCCGTCGGCGGCTCGGCCAGCACCGTGCCGCAGGTCGGGCACGCCCCGGCCGCGGTGAGGGTGGGTGGGTTGAGGAAGCGGCTGCACGACTCGCACCAGGGCACCGGCGGTCAGTTCGCGGCCAGGCGGCTCCGGGGCCCGGCCGCCGCCACCCGGCTGGGCACCGGGTGCCCGACCAGCTCGGCGACGAAGGCGCTGGCCTCGAGCAGCCGGTCGAGGTCGACGCCGGTGTCGACGCCGAGATCGTCGAGGAGGTGCACGAGGTCCTCGGTGGCCAGGTTGCCGGCGGCGCCGGCCGCGAACGGCGAGCCGCCGAGCCCGCCGACGGAGGTGTCGAAGCGGGTGACACCGAGCTGCAGCGCGGCGTAGGCGTTGACGAGGCCGGTTCCGCGCGTCTCGTGCAGGTGGAGGCCGATGTCGGCGCCGGTCTCGGCCACCAGCTCGTCGATGCGGCGCGGCGTCGCCATGCCGGTGGTGTCGGCGTAGGTGAGTGAGTCGACGCCGGCGGCGCGCAGTCGCTCGCCCAGAGCGGCGACCTCGGCCGGCGCGATGTCGCCCTCGTACGGCGAGCCGAAGGCACACGACACGACGGCATCGACGGTGCCGCGCGCCGGCAACGCGCAAATTTCCGCGACCGCCGCCACCGACTCCTCCACCGACATGTGCACGTTCCTGGCGTTGTACGCGGGCGATGCCGACACCGTCACGCTCATTCCGTCGACCTGGGCCGCCACCGCCCGCTGGGCCCCGAAGAGGTTGGGCACCAGGGCGATGTAGCGGATGCCGCCGGTGCGGGGCAGCAGGTCGAGCACCTTGTCGGCGTCGGCCATCGACGGCACCGCCTTGGGGGACACGAACGCCACCGCCTCGATGTCGGCCAGGCCGGCCGACGCCAGCGCCTCGATGAGCTGCACCCGTCCCTCGACCGGCACCGGGGCCTCGGCCTGCAGGCCGTCACGCGGGCCGACCTCGCGGATGCGCACCGACGCGACGTCGAGGGCGGTCATGCGGGCGTCACCACTCAGACGGGCGGCACGCCGTGGCGGCGGTCGCTGAAGTGGCGGGCCTTGCCCTGGGCCAGCGACAGGCGCGTCACGATCTGCAGGCGCAGGTTCTCGGGCTCGACCACTGCGTCGATCACGAGCTCGGACGCGAGGCGAAGCAGGTCGATGTCGGCCTCGTACTCCTTGCGCAGCTCGTCGACGTAGGCGAGGCGCTCGGCCTCGTCGGTGATAGCGGCGATCTTGTTGGCGTAGACGGCGTTGATGGCCGCCTCCGGGCCCATCACCGCGATCTTGGCCGAGGGCAGGGCGAGGCAGGCCTCCGGGGCGAAGGCCGGTCCCGACATGGCGTACAGGCCGGCGCCGTAGGCCTTGCGCACGATGACCGAGATCTTCGGCACGGTGGCCTCGGAGACGGCGGTGATCATCTTGGCCCCGTGGCGGATGATCCCCTCGCGCTCGACCTGGGTGCCGATCATGAAGCCGGGCACGTCGGCCAGGAACAGCAGCGGGACGTTGAACGCATCGCAGCACCAGATGAACCGCGCCGCCTTGTCGGCGGAGTCGCCGAACAGCACGCCGCCCTTCTGCATCGGGTTGTTGGCGACGATGCCGATGCTGTTGCCCTCGATGCGGCCCAGGCCGACGATGAGCTCGGGTGCGAACAGGGGCTTGACCTCGAACCAGGAGCCGGCGTCGATCACGCCGTCGATGACCGAGTGCATGTCGTAGCCGAGACGCTCCTCGTCGGGCACCGTGGTGGCCGTGAGCGGGCGGGACGGCGCGTCGGGCTCCTCGAGCGGCGGGTCCTCGCGCCAGCTCACCGGGAGGTAGGAGAAGTAGCGCCTCGCCTGCTCGATGGCGTCGGCGTCGTCGGTGGCCAGGTTGTCGCCGCAACCCGAGACCGAGGCGTGCATGCGCGCTCCGCCCATCTCCTCGAGCGTGGTGATCTCCCCCACCACCATCTCGGCCATGCGGGGCGAGCCGAGGTACATCGACGCGTTGCCCTCCACCATGATCACGATGTCGCAGAAGGCCGGGATGTAGGCGCCACCGGCGGCCGACGGGCCGAACAGGCAGCAGATCTGGGGCACCTTCCCCGACAGCCGCACCTGGTTGTAGAAGATGCGACCCGCGCCGCGGCGGCCGGGGAACAGGTCGACCTG
>DATLDH010000015.1:0-2248 GCA_035526015.1 Acidimicrobiales bacterium | reverse complement strand
GGTCGCTGCACCACAGCCAGACCCTGGGCGGGCGGTTCGAGACCAAGGGAAGCTTCGACCCGGGCACGGGCTCGGTCGTCGCCACCGCCCTGCGCCTGGCCACGACCGGCGATGCCGATGGGGAGAGCCGCACCCCGGCCGAGCGGCGGGCTGATGCTCTGGCCGAGATCTGTGAGCACTACCTGGCCCATCACAACGTGCCGACGACCCGGCGCAACCGGCCGCACCTGAACGTGGTCATCAACATCGACGACCTCGACTCCGGGGCCCGGGCCTCGCTCATCGACTACGGCCGGGTGGACGCCGCATTCCTCAAGACCCTGCTGTGTGACTGCGGCGTGCACCGCGTCGTCATGGCCGGCCGGTCGGCGGTGCTGGACTTCGGGCGCACGACGAGGACCGTGCCCGACCACCTGTGGAAGCTGCTGGTGGTGCGCGACGGCGGGTGCCGCCAGG
Source organism: Acidimicrobiales bacterium (assembly GCA_035526015.1). GTDB lineage: Bacteria > Actinomycetota > Acidimicrobiia > Acidimicrobiales > DATLDH01 > DATLDH01. The sequence continues at coordinate 1,792 of DATLDH010000015.1, read as the reverse complement.
GTGGCTGTCATCGCGGGCCGCAGTTCTGCCATGCCCACCACGTGATCCCATGGGAGTCGGGCGGCGAGACCGTGCTGTCGAACCTGGTGCTGAAATGCAGCCGGCACCATCACATGGGTCACAAGCCCGGCTGGAGCGACAAGCTGCTGCCCGACGGGACCTACGAGGTCACCGATCCCCGCGGTCGCACCTATGCGACCCGACCACCCGGGCTCCTCCGGTAGGAGGGGCGCAGGCGGCGAGGGGGAGGAAGCCAGGCACGAGGGTGATCGCCTCATGTGCCCGCGCGCGCGTCGCCGTAGGGTCCGATGGCATGCGACTCGAGGAGGACCAGCCATGACTGACGTGCTCGCCACTGACCCCACAACCATCGCCGCCGAGTTCGCGCACGCCATCGCCACCGGCGACCGTGGCGCGTTGCGGGGACGGCTCGCCGACGAGGTGGACTTCAAGGCCGTGACTCCGGGGCGGGCGTGGGAGTCGCGATCAGCCGACGAGGTCGTCGGCACCATCCTCGACACGTGGTTCGGCGGGCAGCGTCGCATCGACTCGGTCGAGTGCACCGAGACCGACACATTCGCCGACATCGTGAGGGTGGGGTACCGGTTCCGGGCGAGCACACCCACCGGACCGGCCCTCGTCGAGCAGCAGGCGTATCTGACCGTCGCCGACGGCACCATCACCTCGGTTCGCATCGTGTGCAGCGGGTACCGCGCCCTCCCCGGATGACCGCTCAGACGACCCCCAGCTCCATGGCCCGCATGGTCGCGGAGGCGCGGTTGGACACGCCGAGCTTGCTGTAGATGCGCTCGAGGTGGTTGCTCACCGTCTTGGGGGCGATGCCCAGCTGACGGGCGATCGCCTTGTTGGCGTGGCCCCGGGCCAGAAGACCGAGCACGTCGGCCTCCCGGGCGGTCAGACCTGCCGGCCCGCCCGCCCGGACCCGAGCTGCCGAGTGGCCGGCGGCAGCCAGCACCGCCTCCGTTGCGGCGGCGTCCAGCCGGCCCTCCGCGACCTCACGCCGCAGCTCGTCGGCGGCCCTGTCCGGCTCCAACGCTTCCCGGTGAGCTCGGGGTTCGAGCATGGCGGCGTACGCATCGGCCGCGCCCAACACCCGCGCCGGCAACGACAACATGGGCCCGCCCGTCCCGCGGTGGTAGCCACTGCCGTCCATCCGCTCGTGGTGCGCGCCGGCCAGCAACCCGACGCGATGGAGTGGCTCGGGCCGACTGAAGATGCGTTCCACGTAGTACGAGTGCAGATGCATGCGTTCGCGCTCGGTGGTGGTGAGCGGGCCCGGCTTGGCCCAGATGGTCGCCGGCACGCCGATGCGCCCGACGTCGTGCACGTGGGCGGCGCGGCGGAGCAGCCGTCGCTGATCGTCCGGGACCTGCAGCATCTCGCCGGCGGCATCGGCCAGCGCCGCGGTCCGGCGGCTGTGACCTGCGAAGCAGGGGATCCGCAGGTCACAGAAGTCGCCGATCGCCGCCAACACGTCGTCGAGACGTTCCTCGGTCAGCGACGGGCGCTCGACCGGCTCGGCGGCGAGCACCTCCTCGTAGGTGTCGTCGCCGATGCTGGCGAAGAGCTCATTCGCGGCGGGCTTCACCGCGGCGGCGATCTCGGGGTCGAAGTGGCTGCCGGAACGGGACGTCACCATCTCCAGTGCGGCATCGGAGTCGTAGTTCCGCAGGTACACCTCGCACGCCTCGGCCACATGGGCGACGCGCGCACCGAGGACGAGCTCGTCAGCCGCGAGTCCCTTCGGTACTCCCTGGCCATCCCAGCGGGC
>DATLDH010000117.1:0-7844 GCA_035526015.1 Acidimicrobiales bacterium | reverse complement strand
TCCTCAAGACCCTGTTGTGTGACTGCGGCGTGCACCGCGTCGTCATGGCCGGCCGGTCGGCGGTGCTGGACTTCGGGCGCACGACGAGGACCGTGCCCGACCACCTGTGGAAGCTGCTGGTGGTGCGTGATGGTGGGTGCCGGCAGGGTGGGTGTCATCGCGGGCCGCAGTTCTGCCATGCCCATCACGTGATCCCGTGGGAGTCGGGCGGCGAGACGGTGCTGTCGAATCTGGTGCTGAAATGCAGCCGGCACCATCACATGGGTCACAAGCCCGGCTGGAGCGACAAGCTGCTGCCCGACGGCACCTATGAGGTCACCGATCCCCGGGGCCGGGTGTACACGACCCGACCACCCGGGCTCCTCTGAGGGAGCGCTGGAACTCAGTCGGCGGCAGACTGGTCGTGGCACCAGCGGAGCACTGACGCCACGCCGTCCTCCAACGTCGTCCACGGTTTCCAGCCCAGGTGGATACCGGCGCGCGCCGGGTCGGCCACCATACGGTCGAGCTCACCTCCGCGCGCCGGCGCGAACTCCGGTGGCTCGTCGGCGCCCATAGCGCCGGCCATCATGCGGTGCAGGTCGCGGATCGAGGTCTCCATGCCGGTGCCGATGTTGAGCAGGAGGCCGCCGCCGCGCGTCGCGGCCCGAGCGAAGGCGTCCACGACGTCGTCGACATAGACGAAGTCCCTGATCTGACTGCCGTCGCCGTAGATGGTGCACGGCTGACCGCTCAGGAGCCGGCCGGCGAAGATGGCCACGACGCCGCCCTCCCCCTCGGGATCCTGGCGGGGACCGAACACGTTGGTCAGGGCCAACGAGGTGAACTCCAGCTCGTGCAGCTCGCGGTAGACGCGCAGGTACTCGGTGACGGTCCTCTTGGCCACGCCGTAGGGCGACACCGGCTGGTCGGCGGCGCCGCTCGACGCGAACACGACCTTGGTGGCGCCACCCGCCCTGGCTCCCTCGAGCACGTTGAGGCTGCCCACCACGTTGACATGGGCGTCGTGCACCGGGTCGAGCACCGAGGAGCGCACATCGACCTGGGCGGCGAGGTGGAACACGACCTCGGGGTGGCGGCGGGCCATGAGGTCGACGAGATCGGGTGAGCGGACGTCGAGCCGGTTGAAGCTGAGCTGCTGGCCGCCGCCGGCCCGGGCCTCGGCCAGGTTGGCGAGCGTCCCACTGGAGAGATCGTCGACGACGTCAACGGCGTGGCCCTCGGCCAGCAGACGGTCGACGAGAGTCGACCCGATGAAGCCCGCTCCGCCCGTGACCATGACCCTCACGCCACGACCACCGACCCTTCGGTGAGGCGTGTCCCGGGCGCGAGGGCGACGCCGGGGCCGATGATCGAGCGGACGATCTCGACGTCGTCGGCGATCTCGGCATCGTCCATCACCACGCTCTCGCAGACGCGCGACGCACCGATCCGGCAGCAGGCCCCGATCACCGACCGGTCGACCCGCGCCAACGGGTCGACCACCGTCCCGTCGCCAGGAAGGACCGGGGCGCGGTCCAGCAGGTGCAGGTTGGCCTCGAGGTAGCGCCTCGGCGTGCCGACATCGAGCCACCACGCGCCCAGGTCGAGGGCGAACAGCTCGCCGTCATCCACCAGGGCCGGGAAGATCTCCCGCTCCACGTTGACCCGGCGGCCGGTCGGGATGCGGTCGATGACCGATGGCTCCATGACGTAGGTGCCGGCGTTCACCAGGTTGGTAGGGGCCCGGCCCGGGCCCGGCTTCTCGATGAAGGCCGAGACCCGGCCGTCGAGGCCGTGCACCACGACTCCCATGTCGGACGGGTCGGCCACCGGCGCCAGGGCGATCGTGGCCACCGCGCCGCTGCCACGGTGGAACGACGTGAGAGCGCCGAGGTCGAAGTCGTGGAGGACATCGCTGTTGACGACCATGAAGGTGTCGTCGATCCCGGCCTCGCGGGCGGCGAAGCCGATGGCACCCGCGGTGTCGAGGGGCGTCTCCTCGATCACGTAGGTCAACGGGAGGCCGGCGCACTCGCCGTCGGGGTAGGCGGTGCGGAAGGCGTCGGCCTTGTAGCCCATGGACAGCACGACATCGGTGACGCCGTGCGCACCGAGGCGCTCGAGGACCCGTTCGAGAAGGGGGAGGTTGGCGACGGGTAGGAGCTGCTTGGGGATGGTGTTGGTCAGCGGCCGGAGCCTGGTGCCCTCGCCACCGACGAGGACAACCGCCCTCACGGGCTCGAGGTCGCCGTGCTCGCCGGAGGAGCCGGCGCAGAGGAGGACGGTGACGACGGGTCGGGCTGGGAGCCCGGGGTCGATCCCGGCGGCGTGGAGCCTTCCGGCGTCGATCCCTCGGGCGTGGGTTGGATCGTGACCGGCGGCGGCTGGTTCCCCTGGGGCCCGCCGACGTCGCTCAGGTTGTCCAGCTGGGCCACGCTCGGCGGCGGCTGGATCTTGTCGCCGGCCGGCAGGATGGCGACGACGACCCACGAGCGGTCCTTGGCGAACCGGACCTTTTTCGGGTCGCCGCGGTACTCCTTGCCGTTGACCGAGACCCGCAGCACCCCCTTCTTGTCACCGCACATGTCGCCCGTCTTGTGCGCCTTCTGGCCGGGGAGCTCGAACTTGGTGCGCGACAGCTTGGCGCCGATCGTGTCGGTGAACACCCCGAGCGTGGCCCGGGCGCCCGCCGCCTTGGAGGTGAACGGGTGGATGTGGACGACGCCGTCGCCCACCCCCTCGGTGTTGTGGGTGTGGATGCCGAGCGGATCGCGGTCGTTCGAGCTGGCGGGCAGGTACGCGCCGCACACGTTGAACCCGTAGGCGACGTGCCAGTGCTCGCCGACCTTGGGATGGCCGGTGATCCGGGACTGCTTGAGGTCCCCCCGGCTCACGACGATGAGAAGCACCCCGAGGATCGAGACCACGGCGATGGCGCTGTACCAGCCCCAGGGCCTGCGCCCGCGCGCCGTCCGGCCGCCTCCTGTCCCGGCGGCGCGCGCGACCTTCTTGCCTGTCGAAGCCTTTCCCATAGCGGAGGAGAACCCTACTCGGCGCTGCCGGCCGGTCCGGGCGCCCACCGCGACCGGCCGAGAGCCTGGCGGGCGGCCAGGAGCCCGGCCCGGGTGGCCAGACCGGCGGCCACGACCGGCAGCAGTGCCCGCCTCGATCCTGTGGTGGTGCGGTTGGCGAACCGGAGCAGCGACACATGATGGGCGACCAGCATCCGGTACGGGTGACGGGCCGACGATGCGCCCTGCAGGTGCAGCACCCTGGCCGCCGGCTGGTACCGCACGCTCCACCCGTGCCGGCCCAGTCGCCAGCACAGGTCGACGTCCTCGGAGTACATGAAGAAGTCCTCGTCGAAGCCGCCGACCTGCCGGAGGGCGTCGGTGCGGGCGAGGAAGCACGCGCCCGAGACCCAGTCCGCCTCGCGTGCGGTGGTGTGGTCCCACTCGAGCATCAGGTAGTTGCGACTGAACCGGTTCCGCCGCCATATGAGGCCCAGGAAGCCGTGCCCGACGGAGTCGACGACGGATGGGAAGCGCCGTACCGACGGGTACAGCGACCCGTCGGGGTTCTCGAGGGCGGGCCCGACGACGGCGGTGCCCGCATGGGTGTCGAGGTCGGCCACGAGGGTCGCCACCGATCCCGGCTGGAGCACGACATCGGGATTCATCACCAGCACCATGGGAGCGGTGACGGCGGCCAGGCCCCGGTTGGCACCGGCGCCGTAGCCCAGGTTCCGCCCGGCATCGATCACGGTGGCCGGCGGCACGGTCTGTCGCGCGACGGCCGGTGACCCGTCGACCGACGCGTTGTCGACCACGACGATCTCCTCCACGCCCTCGTCCCGGAGGCTCTGCAGGCAGTCCCCGAGCAGCGGAGCGGCGTTGTAGCTCACGACCACCGCCCCCACCCTGGGGGGTGGCGTCACCGCCCGATGCCCTGGTACTCGAAGCCGAGACGACGCAAGGCGGCGGACTCAAGCAGGTTGCGCCCGTCGACCACACTGCGCCCGGCCATGGCCTCGGCCACCCGATCGAAGTCGAGCCAGCGGAACTCGTCCCACTCGGTCAGCACGGCCAGCACGTCGGCACCGGCACAGGCCTCGTAGGCGTCGCCGACCACGGTGATGCCGTCCAGTGGAGCGATCACCGTCGGGTCGTAGGCCCGGATGGTCGCGCCCTTGGCGACCAGCCGGCGCACGATCTCGATCGACGGCGACTCGCGCACGTCGGCGGTACGGGCCTTGAAGGTCAGGCCCCACACCGCCACGGTCGCGCCGTCCAACGTGCCGCCCGCCCCCTGCTCGATCTTGTCGACGACCCGGTCGAACTGCTCGTCGTTGACGGCGATGACGGCGTCGAGCAGGTGGAAGTCGTAGCCGGCGTCGTCGGCGATGGCCCGCATGGCGCGCACATCTTTCGGAAAGCAACTCCCACCCCAACCTGGGCCTGGCTTGAGGAACTCGGCGCCGATGCGGTGGTCGTATCCCATGCCGACGACGACGTCGGCCACGTCGGCACCCACGGCCTCGCTCAGCGCGGCCACGGCGTTCACGAACGAGACCTTCATGGCCAGGAAGCTGTTGGACGCGTACTTGATGGTCTCCGCCGACGCGGGATCGGTGATGACGAGAGGGGCCTGGATCTCCTCGAACAGCCCGGCCACACGGATGGCGGCGGCCTGGTCGTCGCTGCCGATCACGATGCGGCTCGGGTGCAGGGAGTCGTGGACGGCCGCGCCCTCCTGCAGGAACTCCGGGTTCGACACCACCGACACGTCCTCGCGGTGCAACACGCGGCCCACGACCCGGCTGGAGCCGACCGGCACGGTGGACTTGGTGACGACGATGGCGCCTCTCTCGAGCACCGGGCCGATCTCGCGGACCGCGGCCTCCACCCACGTGAGGTCGGCCCGGCCGTCGTCGCTCATGGGTGTCTGCACGCACAGGAAGGCGAACTCGGCCCCCTCGGCGGCAATGGCGGCGTCGTCGACGAACTCGAGCGTCCCCTTGGCCAGACCCTCGCGGAGAAGGTCCTCCAGGCCGTCCTCGAGGATGGGCGACCTCCCCTCGCGGAGCAGCACGAGCCGGTCGGGGTTCACCTCGGCGGCGACCACGTGATGGCCCAGATGGCTGAGCGTGGCGGCGGTGGCCAGCCCGACATAGCCGCACCCGATGACGGCGACCTTGCTCATGACGCGAGAAGCTCCTTCACGGTGCGCTCGAGTGGCTCGTGCCAGTCGGGCAGCAAAGGGATGCCCATCAGGCGGAGGGCAGCGTTGTCGAGCACGGAGTTGGCCGGCCGGGGGGCAGGTCGGGGCATGTCGGCGGTGCGGATGGGCCTGACCCGCTCGGGGTCCATACCCGCCGCGTCCAGCACGGCGCGGGCCAGCCCGAACCACGTCGTCGGGCCCTGGTTGGTCACATGGAACGTCCCGGGGAGGCGCGCCACGGCCAGGTGCCGGATCATCTCGGCCAGGTCGCCGGTGAACGTCGGGCACCCGTGCTGGTCGTCGACGAACGAGAGCTGCTCGTGCTCGGCGGCCAGCCGCAGGATGGTCTTGACCATGTTCGAGCCGTGGGGCCCGCACACCCACGAGACGCGCACGATGGTGGAGCCGGCGTCGAGCTCGCGCTCCCCCGCCAGCTTCGACCGGCCGTACACCGACAGCGGGTTGGGCTCGTGCCACTCCGTGTACGGCGTCGGCGACGTTCCGTCGAACACGTAGTCCGTCGACACGTACAGCACGCGCGCTCCGGTGAGCCGCGCCCCCTCGGCCACGTGCCGGGTGCCGAGGGCATTGACGGCGAAGGCCCGGTCGGGGTCGGACTCACACGCGTCGACCGCCGTCCAGGCCCCGGCGTGAACGATCACGTCGGGCCGCACCGTGGTGACGGCCTGGAGCACCGAGTCGCGGTCGGCGACGTCGAGCTGCTGCCGGGTGGCCGCCACGAGATCGTCACCGGTGAAGGCGGCGGCGAGGTCGGTGCCGAGCTGCCCGCCCGCGCCGGTGACGAGGACCCGCACGGTCAGCCGGCCGCCTTCAGGGGCTCCCACCACCACTGGTTGGCCTGGTACCACTCGACGGTCGCCGCCAGCGCCTCGTCGAGCTCACGCGCCGGGCGCCATCCGAGAGCCTCCACCTTGGCGGTGTCGACCGAGTACCGCCGGTCGTGGCCGGGTCGGTCGGCCACGTAGGTGACCATCGACTCGTCCGCCCCCAGGAGCGAGAGCAGCCCGTCGACGAGGCGCCGGTTGGGGACCTCGTTCCCGGCGCCGATGTTGTAGATCTCCCCCACCACGCCTTGGCGGAGGACGAGGTCGACGGCGGCGCAGTTGTCGGCCACGTAGCACCAGTCACGCACGTTCATGCCGTCCCCGTACAGCGGGACCTGTTTGCCCTCGATCAGGTTCGTCACGAACAGCGGGATGAGCTTCTCGGGGTACTGGTAGGGCCCGAAGTTGTTCGACGACCGGGTGACGACGACGGGCAGGTCGTAGGTCGTGAAGTACGACAGCGCGATCAGGTCCGAGCCCGCTTTCGACGCGCTGTAGGGCGAGCGCGGGCCGAGGGCGTCGGTCTCGGAGAACGAGCCCTCGTCGATCGAGCCGTACACCTCGTCGGTCGAGATGTGCAGGAAGCGGTCGACGCCCACGGTGCGCGCCACGTCGCACATCACGTTCGTGCCGTCACAGTTCGTGCGCACGAACTCGTCGGGGCTGAGGATCGACCGGTCGACGTGGCTCTCGGCGGCGAAGTGCACCACCGCGTCGTGGCCTTCCATGGCTTCGCGCACGGCGGACCGGTCGGTGATGTCGCCCTTCACGAACCGGTAGCGGGGGTCGTCCTCGAGATCCTTGAGGTTGTCGAGGTTGCCCGCGTAGGTGAGGGCGTCGAAGACCGTCACCTCGTCGTCGCTCGATCCCAGGACGTGGCGGACGTAGTTCGAGCCGATGAACCCGGCCCCACCCGTGACGAAGAGTCTCATGATGGCCCCAGGTTAGTTGGGGGCCCGCCTACCCCAGGTCGACGGTGGAGTGGTCGCCGAGCATGAGACGGGTGGCACGGGGGCGCTGCTGGGAGCGGTACACCTCGGCGTGCTTGCCGATGAGGGAGTCCACGATGCGGTCCCCGGCATCGGTGATGCGGCTGCCTTCCAGGACGACCGAGTGGTCGATCTCGCTGTTGAGGATCTCGCAGTCATGGGCGATGGCGCTGAACGGCCCCACGTAGCTGTCGACGACACGCGTGCCCGCACCGATGGCGGCGGGCCCCCGGACCGTCGAGTTGACGATCTCGGCGCCAGGCTCGATGACGACCCTGCCCTCGATGCGCGACTGCTCGTCGACCACCCCGTCGATCCGACGGTCGATCGTCTCGAGGATCAGCCGGTTGGCCTCGAGCAGCGGGGTGAGCTTGCCGGTGTCGATCCACCAGCCGTCGAGGACCTGCTGGCGCACGCGCAGCCCCTGGTCGATGAGCCACTGGATGGCGTCGGTGATCTCCAGCTCGCCCCGCGGTGACGGCTCGATGGCGCGCACCGCGTCGTGGATGCGCGTGTCGAACAGGTACACCCCGACGAGGGCGAGGTCCGACGGCGGGTCGACGGGCTTCTCGACCAGGTGGACGACCTCGCCGTCGTCGTTCAACGCGGCCACGCCGAACCGGTGCGGATCGGGCACCTTGCACAACAGGATCTGGCGGCGGCCCCCTCACGGTCGGCCTCGAACGCCTCCACGAACTCGGTCAGGCCCTGCTCGAGCAGGTTGTCGCCCAGGTACATGATGAAGTCGTCGTCGCCGAGGAAGTCGCGCGCGATGAGCACGCAGTGGGCGAGGCCGAGGGGCGCGTCC
>DATLDH010000111.1:0-3564 GCA_035526015.1 Acidimicrobiales bacterium | reverse complement strand
CCGCGTGCCGTTGCAGGGGCTCCAGTCCGTGACCCTGGCGGCCGGACGTCGCCGCGCCTTCAAGATGAACGACCTCTTCGACCAGGCCGAGCTCTCGGTGATGGTCGAGTCGACGGCGCCCGTCTTCGTCGAGCGGGCCCTCTACCGCAAGGGCCGCAACGGCATCTCCGTCACGCCCTTGATCCCGCTCGCCTAGCTAGGAGTTCTTGAGCTCGTCCCTCGCCTGCTGCTCCTGCATGGCGGTGACGACGGCGGCGAAGATCTTCTGGGCGTCCTCGTCGAGGTGGTCGCGGGCCTTCAGCAGGATGAGGGCACCGATGAAGATGGGCGGGCTGACGATGAGGAACGCCGTCCGCAGGTTCTCGTCGAACCGCTGGGACAGCAGCGACACGACGAGTGGCGCACCGGCGCCGCCGAGCACGACCGACACCAGGTTGAACGCGCCGAAGCCGGCGCCGCGCAGGTTGGCCGGCACGGCGTCGGTGAGGCCGGCGCGCAACGCCGGGATGGCCATGGTGACGAAGAAGAACCCGACGACCTCCAGGGCGAAGGCGGGCCAGAACGAGAGTCGCAAATACGACACGACGATGAAGGTGTTGCCGATCAGCAGGCAGTAGGCGGGGATGGCCATCCGCGCTCCCCGGATCCTCGTCGCCCACCGGTCGGCGATGCGGCCACCGAGCAGGATGCCCGGCACGCCGCCGACGATGACCAGGAGGGCCACGAAGCCCTCGGCCTGGCCCTCGGCCACGCCCAGCTGGCGCTCGTAGAACTGGGGGAGCCACGTGCCCACGGCGTTGATGGTGAACAGCAGCGCGGCCACACCGACGAGGGCGTACCGCATGGTCTTGATGGATGCGATCGTGCGAAGGTCGGCCCGGAGGCCGCTGAGCATGTCGCGCAGGAACGCGCCGAAGCCCTCGGTGAAGAGGGGCTCGTCGTGGGCGTCGACCAGTCCCTCGTCGTCGACGCCGACGTGCAGGCGGTCACCGTGGCCGCGGGCCGGCTCCTTCAGACGGTAGGCGAGCCAGGCCACGACGAGACCGGGGGCGGCGACGACGAGGAAGGCGTACCGCCACCCGAGCGTGGTGCCGACCAGCCCGCCGATCCCGACGCCGAGACCGAATCCGACGATCAGCATCACCTGCTGGACGGAGAAGGCCAGGCCCCGCTTCTCATAGGGGTAGTAGTCGGCCACGAGGCTGGCGGCGGACGGCTCGGTGATGGCCTGGCCGAACCCCAGCGCGCCCCGCACCGCGACCAGTGACCCGAAGTTGGGCACGACCGAGCCGACGGCGGTGATGGCCGACCATCCGAGCACGGTGTGGCCGATGGTGCGCGTGCGGTGCCAACGATCCGCGAGGTAGCCGGCCGGCACGGTGATGATCCCGTTCACGAGGATGAACGCCGAGGTGAGCAGCCCGATGGCGGCATCGCCGACACCGAACTCCTCTTTCAGCGGTGTGACCAGTCCCCGCACGATGCTCTGGTCCATCGAGTCCACGAGCAGCACGAGGCCGAGCACCCACATCGGCCACGGCGAGACGCGGTGAGGCCCAGGTGCCGATGCTGCTGCGGGTGCCGGGTCGGTCACCGGCGTGTTCTACTGCATCGCTCATGGAGCGCGCCCTGCTCGCCGCCGCCCTCGTGGCCGTCGCCGTGGCGGTCGCCTACGTCCTCGAACGTCGCCGGCCGGACGCGCCGGCACGTGACGAACGACTGTCGTTGCCCGCGCAGATCGACCGGTCCGACTTCGACGGCGCCGACAGGCAGTGGCTGGTGGCGGTGTTCACCTCGGCCACCTGTGAGTCGTGCGCGGCGGCGACGGCCAAGGCCCGGGTCGTCGAGAGCGCGACGGTCGCCTATGCCGAGATTCCGTGGCAGACCCGCCGCGACCTGCACGACCGTTACGGCATCGACACCGTGCCTGCCATCCTCGTGGCCGATGGGGACGGCGTCGTGCGCTCGTCGTTCATCGGGACGCCCACAGCGACGGATCTGTGGGCGGCCGTCGCCGAAGCGCGCGACGGGCCTGGGGACGCGCCCCTCGACTAGAGGGCTTCGACCTTGGCGGTGAACGAGAACGTCCGCAGCAGTCCCGCGGCGGGGGCGGCCGGCAGACCCATCAGGCGGTCGAAGTCGCCGCCCGTCGTCAACACGGCGGCGCCGGCATGTTCGATCTCGTCGTAGTTGCTGAGGGTGCGCAATCGGGTCGTGCCGGCGACGTGCCACTCGCTCTCGTTGTGCTTCGTCGGCACGCCGTCGGTGGGGTCGGGGGTGACCACGGTGAGGCCGAACGAGGCCCGGGGCCACGGCGCGTCGCCGTGGGCCGACGCGACGGGGTCCGGGGTCAACGACTCGAGCGACAGCTCGCCCACCACGTCGCCCCGCACGCCGGCGGCGCGGTAGCGGTCGGCCAGGTCATGACGGTTGGACACGTGCCAGAGCTCATAGCCGTGCTCCGACGTGCCCGGCGCTCCGGCCGGGGGCTCGATGTCGATGGTGACGCTGCTGAAGCTGCCCGGGCCGGTGACGGGCCCGACGGTCAACAGGTCGCACCGGGTGATGGTGGCTTTGCCGGTCGCGACCCCTGCGCCGAGATCGAAGATGCGGAACGACGGCGGCACGAATGCCCGGGCCTGGTCGACCGGGACGGCGAACACGGCCCGCACGCTCGCGCACCCGCGGCCCGAGTAGGTGAAGCCCGATCTGGCGTGGGCCCCGTCGCCCAGGAACGGAGCGGCCAGAGCGAGGACGACGACCACCCGTAGGTAGTTGGCAACGCGCGGGTGCCTGGCGCGATGGTCCATGCCAGGACAATGGTACGCGTAGCGTGCGGCCGTGACCGATCACTGGGTCGAGTGGCACGCCGCGTACGACCGGCCGGGCTCGAGCCTGGCGCGACGGCTCGAGGTCGTGCAGCATCGGATCCGCCAGGTCCTGGACGGTGCCGCACCGGGACCGTTCAGGGTCGTCAGCCTGTGCGCCGGGGAGGGGCGGGACCTCCTCGGTGTGCTCGACGGCCACCCGCGGGCCGCCGACGTCACTGGCCGCCTGGTCGACGCCGATCCCCGCCTGGTGGCCACCGCGTCAGCGCGGGCCGCGGCGGGCGGAATCCACGGGCTGGAGGCCATCACGGGCGACGCCGCCGACACCACGCAGTACGACGGTGCCGTCCCCGCCGACCTCGTGCTCGTGTGCGGGGTGTTCGGCAACATCAGCGACGACGACATCGCCCGCACCGTCAACCACCTGCCGATGCTGTGCGCCCCCGGGGCCACCGTGATCTGGACGCGGCACAGGGCTGCGCCCGACCTGACGCCCGAGATCCGGGACTGGTTCGCTGACGCCGGCTTCGAGGAGGTCGCCTTCGACTCGGCCGCGGATGCGAAGTTCGGGGTGGGCACGCACCGCCTGCGTGTCGATCCGGAGCCCTACGCCCCGGGTGTCACCTTGTTCAGGTTCCTGACTCCTGGCTGAGCTCGACGGTGGCGTCGGGCTGCTCATCGGGACGCAACTCGTCGGGACCGAAGCGCGGCACCTGGTTGGTGCTGTCAGGGGGGT
>DATLDH010000077.1:0-11186 GCA_035526015.1 Acidimicrobiales bacterium | reverse complement strand
GATCGTCACCACCACGTTCGTGCAGGCCGCCCACGACCACGGTCTCGCCGTCCACGTGTGGACGATCGACGACGAGCCGGAGATGGAACGCCTCCTCGACCTCGGCGTCGACGGCATCATGACCGACCGCCCCACCGCCCTCGAGTCAGTTCTCCAGCGCCGAGGCGTCACCTTCAGCCGCTGACGGCCCCGTTCCTGTGGCGGTTTCCCACGTGTGGCGTGGCTAATCGTCGCCGGAAGGTGGGTCGTGGTCGGGCGGCCGCCAACGCAGGGCTCTGCCGTCCCATGTCCATCCCGGCGGGGGCTCGGCCGAGCCGGGGCCCCAGGGCCGCTCGGCGACGCCCCCACGTCGTCGGTGCGCCATTCGCGCAACGGTCGAGAGTGCGGCGAAGGCGGCGAAGATGAGACCGATCGCGGACCAGATGCCGCCGTCTTTCATCTACGGCTCCGGGGACATGAAGGCGATGGCAACGGTGGAGCCGGCCGATTTGTCGAGGGTGGCGATGCGGCGGCCGGGCTGGACGGCGTCCTTGGCGGGGCGCAGGCGGTCGCCGAGATAGGAGGCGGTTGCATCGAGGTCGGCGACGGTGAAGGCCAGGCCCCAGAAGCGCGCCGGCCCGTCGCCGGACGCAGCCGCGGGACCGGCCAGCTCGAGGATGACGTCGCCGACCTTGAAGAACGCCTGCCGGATCGGGCCGGCCTCGCGAGTGCGGCGCAGCTCGAACCCGGCCGCCTCGAGGGCGGCGACGGTGCGGTCCATATCGGGTGTCGACACGACGAGGTGGTCGAGAGCGACCACGCCGTTCGCATGCTCGGTGACTGCGGCGTCCCCGGCGGCGTTTGTCGTCCGGAGCCCGTCGACGACACCGAGGCTCCACGCCCGCACGCCCCTCCCGTCGGCTCCCAGCCGGTGGGTCACGTCGCCGATGCGGCACACGTCACCGTCGACGGCGAAGCCCAGTTCCGACCACGTCTCCGGCGGGTCGCCCACGTCCAAGGTCAGCACGCCGCGAACCTACCGGTAGCGTCTGGCCGTGCCCGAGCGCCTGGGAATCGTCGGTCTGCCCAACGCCGGGAAGTCGGCGCTGTTCAACGCGCTGACCGGCGGCTCCGCCCTCGTCGCCTCCCACCCGTTCTCCACCACCGAGACGACGGTGGGCAGCGCGCCCGTCGCCGACGACCGTCTCCTGAAGCTGGCGGAGATGAGCGCCAGCAAGAACGTGGTGCACGCCACCGTGGAGCTGGTCGACATCGCCGGGCTCGTGGCCGGCGCGTCGACCGGCGAGGGCCTGGGCAACCGTTTCCTGGCCGGCATCCGCGAGGTCGACGCCCTGTGCCTCGTGCTCCGGGCGTTCGAGGATCCGAATGTGGCGGGCGACAACGACCCCGTCGCCGACCTCGAGGTGCTCGAGCTCGAGCTGGTGCTGGCCGATGCCGCAACCATCGAGTCACAGGTCAACAAGCGACGCCGCGCCGCCAAGAACGACCCGTCGCTGGCCATCGAGGTGAAGGCGCTCGACGCCGCGGCCGCCATCCTCGAGCAGGGCACGCCGCTGTACCGCGCCGAGCTCGACCCCGACATCCGCACAGCGCTGAAGTCGTTCTTCCTCCTGACCGACAAGCCGGTGCTGGCCGTGGTCAACCTGGGCGAGGACCAGGCCGGCGAGGCCGACGCCCTCGTGAAGCCGGTGGCCGACGCTCTCGGCAGCCACGCCGAGGTCCTCGGCGTCAGCGTGCAGCTGGAAGCCGAGGCCGCCCAGCTCGACGCGGGCGAGAGGGTCGAGCTGCTGGAGGGGCTCGGCCTCGGCGAGGGCGCACTCCCCAGGGTCGCGGCCGCCGCCTATCACCTGCTCGGCCGCCGCACCTTTCTCACCACCGGCGACAAGGAGTCGCGTGCGTGGACGTTCCGCGCCGGGGCCAAGGCGCCGGAGTGCGCAGGCGTGATCCACTCCGACCTGCAGCGTGGGTTCATCCGGGCCGAGGTGATCCGCTGGGACGAGCTGCTGTCGCTGGGCTCGTGGAACAAGGCCAAGGAGGCCGGGAAGCTGCGGGTCGAGGGCAAGGACTACGAGGTCAAGGACGGCGACGTCCTCGAGATCCGCTTCAACGTCTGAGCGTCGTGCCCTGGCTCCTTCGTGACGAGGAGGTCCTGGCCGCGCTGGAGGTGGCCGACTCCCGATCCTCCCGCCGCAAGGGGTTGCTCGGGCGCGACACGATCGACGGGGCGCTGCTGCTGCGCCCGGCCCGGTCGGTGCACACCGTCGGCATGCGGTTCCCGATCGATGTCGCGTTCTGCGACGCGGAGATGACCGTCGTGGCCACGGCGTGCATGGCCCGGC
The DNA here is from genome assembly GCA_035526015.1 of Acidimicrobiales bacterium. Taxonomy (GTDB): domain Bacteria; phylum Actinomycetota; class Acidimicrobiia; order Acidimicrobiales; family DATLDH01; genus DATLDH01. Next base: position 8,847 of record DATLDH010000077.1, on the reverse strand, counting down.
ACCGCATCGGCCGGCCGCGGCTGCGGGCCCGGTCGGTGATCGAGGCCGAGGCCGGCGCGTTCGAGCGGTGGCGCCTGGCCGTCGGCGACCGGCTGGAGGTTCGCGAGTGAGTGGCGCCCTCGTCGTCGTGGCCACGCCCATCGGCAACCTCGGCGACCTGAGCCCGCGTGCGGTGGACGCACTCGCCGGCGCCGACGCCATCGCGTGCGAGGACACCCGCCACACCCGCAAGCTGCTCACCCACGCCGGCATCAGCGGCATCCGCCTCCTCGCCGTCCACGGCGAGAACGAGGGCGAGATGGGACCGAAGGTCGCGGCCATGGTGGCGGCTGGGAAGCGGGTGGCGCTGGTGACCGACGCCGGCACGCCGGCGGTGTCGGATCCGGGCCAACGCATCGTCGCCGCAGTGCTCGCGGATGGTGGCCACGTCGAGGTCGTTCCCGGCCCGTCGGCCGTCGTCGCCGCCCTCGTGGCCAGCGGGCTGCCCACCGACCGCTTCTGCTTCGAGGGGTTTCTCCCTCGCAAGGGCTCGGCGCGCGCCCGCCAGTTGGCCGCCATCGCGTCCGAGCCGCGGACGACGGTGATCTACGAGGCGGCCAACCGCGCCGCCACCACCCTCGCCGACCTGGCCGCCGCGTGCGGGTCCGACCGACCGGCGGCGCTGGCGCGCGAGCTCACCAAGGTGCACGAGGAGGTGCGGCGGGGGACACTCGGCCGCCTGGCTGAGCAGGCGACGATCGATCCGCCCAAGGGCGAGTGCGTGCTGGTGGTGGGCGGCGCTCCGCCGGCCGAACCGGCCGGCGACGACGAGATCGCCCTGGCGCTACAGCGGGAGATCGACGCCGGCGCCGACCGTCGCACCGCCGTCGCCAGCGTGATGGCCGCCACCGGGGCGGCCAAGAACCGCGTCTACGAGATCTCGCTGGGGCTGACCGGCTCGGGCTGAGCCCGGGGCGACTCGGCCTGCAGCTCGCCGGTACACGCGGCACAGATCATCTTGTCGTGGTGCGGGCGCAGGTCGTCGAGAGCGTCGCAGAACACGCACCGCGCCTCGATCTTGCGCAGCAGGATGGCGCCCTCGTCGACCGAGATCTCCAGCTCGTCGCCGGGACGGATGGCAAAGAGGCGGCGCAATTCGACAGGCAGCACGATCCGGCCCAGGTCATCGACCTTGCGGGCCATCCCCAGTGATTTCACGTCGGGCACCTCCTGCAGCATCAGTACTGTACGCGGCATGCGCAGGGTGTACGTCACGACGCCGATCTACTACGTCAATGACGTACCCCATCTGGGCCACGCTTATTGCACCGTCAACTGTGACGCCTACTGCCGGTGGCAGCGCCTGCTCGGCAACGACGTCTTCTTCCTGACGGGTACCGACGAGCACGGCCTGAAGGTGAACCGTGCCGCCGACGAGGCCGGCGTGACGCCGCAGGAGCACGCCGATGCCACCAGCGCCCGGTTCCAGGAGGCGTGGAAGCTCCTCGACATCGCCAACGACGACTTCATCCGCACCACCGAGCCGCGCCATCACGCCGCCGTGCAGAAGATGCTGCAGACGATCTACGACAACGGCGACATCGAGCTCGGCACCTACGAGGGCCTGTACTGCGTCTCGTGCGAGGCGTATTACGAGGAGTCCGAGCTCGTGAACGGCACCGACTGCCCGGTGCACGACCGGCCCGCCGAGCACTTCCGCGAGGACAACTACTTCTTCAAGCTGAGTCGCTACACCGACCGCCTGCTCGAGTGGTACGAGGCCAATCCCGAGCTCATCCAGCCGGCCAGCAAGCGCAACGAGGCGCTCGGGATCATCCGCCAAGGGCTTCGCGACATCTCCATCACGCGCACCTCGATCGACTGGGGCGTGAAGGTGCCCTGGGCCGAGGGCCACGTCTTCTACGTCTGGTACGACGCGCTCATCAACTACGCGACCGCCGTCGGCTACGGCGATGACGAGGCGCGCTTCGCCGAGTGGTGGCCCATCGCCCACCACGTGATCGGCAAGGAGATCATCCGGTTCCACTGCGTGTACTGGCCCGCCATGCTGATGGCGGCGGGGCTCGCGCCCCCCTCGCGCATCACCGTGCATGGTTTCCTGCTGGTCGGTGGCGAGAAGATGTCGAAGAGCAAGCTCACCGGCATCGAGCCGTCCGTGCTGGTCGACGATTTCGGCGTCGACGCGTTCCGCTACCACTTCCTCCGCGAGCACCCGTTCGGGCCCGATGGTGAGTTCTCCTACGAGGGCGTGGTCGCCCGCTACAACTCCGACCTGGCCAACAACCTGGGCAATCTGCTGTCGCGTGTGGCCACTGTCGTGGGCAAGGCGTGTGGCGGCACCGGGCCTGCGCCCCGGCCCGACAGCCCGCTCGCGGCACTCGCCGCCGAGTGCTATTCCGCCACCGCCGACGCCTGGGAGCGCATGCAGCCGAGCGAGGCGCTGGAGGCCACGTGGCGACTCATCCGCGAGACCAACGCCTACCTGGAGACCAACGAGCCGTGGAAGGCCGAGCCGGGACCGGCCGTCGACGCCGTGCTCGGTGACGCCATCGAGGCCCTTCGCATCGTGGCCCTTTTGGCGGCGCCGGCCATGCCGACCACGTGCGCCGAGATCTGGCAGCGCATCGGGCTGCCCGGCTCACCGGCCGACCAGCGCCTGCCAGATGCCGCGGCGTGGGGGGGCTACCCCGGCGGCCTGCCGGTGACCAAGGCCGCGCCGCTGTTCCCCCGTCGCTCGGCGTGACGGCGGCCGCCGTGCAGTGGATCGACTCGCACTGCCACGTGCCCTACGAGGGTGTCGACACGAGTGTCATCGCCGACGCGCGGGCCGCCGGTGTCACCCGTCTCATCACCGTCGGCACCGACGCCGCGCAGTCGGCGGCCGGCATCGCCGTGGCGCAGTCCCACGACGAGGTGTGGGCGACGGTCGGCCTCCACCCCCACGACGCCAGGCTCGGGGTCGACACCATCGCCGCCCTCGTCACCGGGGACCGGGTCGTCGCCATCGGGGAGTGCGGGCTCGACTACCACTACGAGCACTCGCCCCGTGATACCCAGCGCGTCGCCTTCGCCGAGCAGATCGCATTGGCGCACCAGCACGACCTGGCGCTGGTGATCCACACGCGCGAGGCGTGGGACGACACCTTCGACATCCTCGCCGCCGAAGGCGTGCCTCCCCGCACGGTGTTCCACTGCTTCACCGGTGGCGCCGGCGAGGCGCGGCGTGCCCTCGACACCGGGGCCGTCCTGTCCTTCAGCGGCATCGTCACGTTCAAGGCGGCCGCCGACGTGCGGGAGGCGGCGGCGCTGTGCCCGCTCGACCGCCTGCTGGTGGAGACCGACTCGCCCTATCTGGCCCCGGTGCCGCACCGCGGACAGCCCAATCGGCCCGCTCTCCTGCCCGATGTGGGGGTGGGTGTGGCCGCCGCCAAGGGCCTCCCTCTGGAAGATGTTGCCATCGCTACCTGGAACAACACCCATGTGACCTTTGACCTGCCACCCCAGCTTGCGGGGGTCCCGAGGCCCTCCTAGGGTTTCCTCCCGCTACTCCCATTGCGGTTTCATTCGTATGCCGCGATGCACGCGCTGCGGTCGTGGGGACCGTGCGTCCATCGAGGAAAGGTCAAACCCCTGAGCAGAGACGCCGCTCGGGGGAGCCGGGGAGCACTCGTGATGCTGCTGTGTGGCAGCACGCTCGTCGCCCCGCTCCTCCTGCCGCGCCAATCGCATGACCGGGCTTCCCGCCTGGCCACGCGTGCCGCCGTCCGACATGTCGCCGCCGCGCCCGCGGGCCCGTCGCCCGCCGCCGTGCGCTCCGCTCACGGCGATCTGGCCGACGCGGCCATGGCCGCCGCCGGTGTGGCCCGCCCGTTCGTGACCCAGCCCGTCGTGCACATCGCCCCGGCGCCGAAGCCCAAGGCGAAGGTGGTGGCCAGGCCCGCCCCGAAGCCCAGGCCCAAGCCGGCACCCAGGCCCGCCCCCAAGCCCGCTTCGGCCAGCGCCGCGTCCAGTGGTCCGGCCACGGCCGCTCCCGCACCGCCCGCCTCCACCAGCAACGCCCAAACGGGGAGGGCGTCGTGGTACGACGCCCCCTCAGGTACCTGTGCCCACCGCACGCTGCCGAAGGGCACCGTCCTGGTGGTGACGAACGTGGCCAACGGCAAGCAGGTCACGTGCCGGGTGGCCGATCGCGGCCCGTACATCGACGGCCGCATCGTCGACCTCTCCAAGGGCGGCTTCACCGCCCTCGCCCCCGCCCAGGCCGGCGTCATCGACGTCAAGATCGAGTGGTAGGCACCGCCTGACGCATGGTCGGCGGGAGATCCTCGATCTCCTCGACACCCACGGGATCCGGCCCAGCCGGGCCCTGGGTCAGAACTTCGTCGCCGACCCCAACACGGTCCGGCGCATCGCCCGCCTGGCCGAGGTCGGCCCCGGCGACCGGGTGGTCGAGATCGGCGCCGGGCTCGGCTCCCTGACGTTGGCCCTGGTCGAGACAGGAGCGGCCGTCACCGCCGTCGAGCTCGACCGCCGCCTGGCCGAAGCCCTCCGCACGATCGCGGCCCCCCTCGGCGTCGAGGTGGTGGAGGGCGACGCGCTGCGGCTCGACTGGCCTGGCCTGCTCGCCGGCGCCGACCCCTGGGCGCTCGTCGCCAACCTCCCCTACAACGTGGCCACGCCGCTGGTGCTCGAGCTGCTGGAGCGGGCGCCCACCATCGAGCGGATGCTGGTGATGGTGCAACGCGAAGTGGGGGAGCGCCTCGCCGCGCCGGTCCGATCCGATCCCTACGGGGCGGTGTCGGTGAAGGTGGCGTGGTGGGCGTCCGCCCGCGTGGTGGGCCGGGTGCCACGCGGCGTGTTCGTGCCCGAGCCCAAGGTGGAGTCGGCCCTCGTCGAGATCCGCCGCCGCCCGCTGCCGGCCACGGTCGGCCCCACGCGCGAAGCGGTCTTCTCCCTGGTGGAGGCGGGCTTCGGTCAGCGCCGCAAGATGCTGCGGCGCGCCTTGGGCGACCGGGTCACGCAGGAGCAGTTCGCCGCCGCCGCTGTCGCACCCGAAGCGCGCGCCGAGGAGCTCGACCTCGACGCGTGGTGCAGGCTGGCCGCATGCGCGTCGTCGCCCACGCCAAGCTGACGCTGTCGCTGCGCGTCACCGGCGTGCGCCCCGACGGCTACCACCTGATCGACGCCGAGATGACGACGCTCGACCTGGCCGACGAGCTCCGCATCGATGACGGCGAGGGCATCAGCCTCGACGGCGAGCCGGTCGAGGGCGGTGACGACCTGGTGGGCCGGGCGCTGGCGGTCGCCGGCGAGATGGCCAACGTCCGCATCACCAAGCGGATCCCGGCGGGAGCCGGGCTGGGGGGTGGGTCGGCCGATGCCGCTGCCGTCCTCCGGTGGGCCGGCGTCGACGACCTCCACCGGGCGGCGTCGCTCGGCGCCGACGTCCCGTTCTGCCTCGTCGGTGGACGGGCCCGGGTGGCCGGCATCGGCGAGGTCGTCGAACCGCTGCCGTTCGTCCCTGAGTCCTACACGCTGGTGCTGGCGCCCTTCGGCTGCTCCACGCCCGCGGTCTACGCCGCGTGGGACGAGCTGGGGGGCCCGGCCGGCGACAACGGCAACGACCTCGAGCCGGCCGCCCTCCACGTCGAGCCCCGCCTGGCCGCGATTCGCGACGCCATCGCCGATGCGACGGGGGCGCGCCCGCGCCTGGCGGGAAGCGGCGCCACCTGGTTCCTCTCCGGCGAGCTCGCCGACCTACGGGTGGCGGGCTGTCGAACCGTCGTGACCCGGACGGTCCCTGGGCAGGGCTCGGGCTAGCGGCCGGCGCGACGCTGCCAGCGCGTGGCCTTCAGCATCTTCTTGTGCTTCTTCTTGCGCATGCGCTTGCGGCGCTTCTTGATCCACGAACCCATGAGGGTGCCGAGGGTAGCGGGAGACACCCGGGTCCGGCGAACTGGGGAGCGGACCGGTGCAGGAGTCGCCCGGTACCCTCGACCCGACGGTCGGGGGTCGTTCAATGGCAGGACGAGACACTTTGGATGTCTTCATGGAGGTTCGACTCCTCCCCCCCGAGCTCTCCCAGCGCTACCAGGGACCGAGCTGAGGTGCGCCAGCGCGACCTAGCAGCCAGGCGAGCAGCGTGTGGGGCGCAGCTCGCCCGGAAAGGTCGCGGATCCTTTTGGCCAGCTCAGTGCTCACGAACAGGGCCGGCCAGTCGTCGGCGACGTAACCGATGTCGAGGTCGACGTGATGCACGAACAGATCGCGTAGGTGGCGGTCGACGAAACCGGTCATGGCCCGCTCTCCCGCACTCGATGTCGCAGTGCGGCTCCACGCCTGGTCGGGCATTGCCGCCCAGGCGCGCTCGAGTGAGGCGAAGCCCTCCGCCACCAGGTCACAGAGTTCGTCGGCCGGGCGTTGCGACCATGCCGCGGTTTCGCCCTCGGCGGCGGCTTGGCCGGAGGGGTACTGCGACCGCTGTTCGCCCGCAGCTGCGCCCGTGAAGACCGACACGTGGGAGTGGCTCTTGTGGGCCAGATGGGCCAGCACCCGAGCGCGGTCCCACCCCGGAAGCAGGCTGGGTCGGCGGAGGTCTCCCTCGGTCAGCTTTCGTGCCGCGCGCAGCAGCTCGGTGTGGCCCACGCACGCAATCTCGATCTTGTCCGAAGGCGCAGACACCCGGTCGGGACTTTGCGTCATGAGCAATCGTAGGAGTCTGCCGATATGCGCCCACAGCGCCGGCGCGGCGGGGTAGACACTAGGAACGTGACTCCCGCGCCGAATCCCTCCACATGAGCGACACCGGACGCCCGCTCTCGGCGGTCGTCCTGGCCGCCGGCGAAGGCACCCGCATGCGGTCGGCCCGCCCCAAGCCGCTCCACCTCCTGTGCGGACGGCCCATGGTGCTCCACGTGCTCGATGCCCTGGCCGAGCTGTCCATCGACCGGGCCGTCGTCGTCGTCGGCCACGGCGCCGAGCAGGTCACCAAGACCGTGCACGAGCTGGCCCCTCCTGGCATGACTGTCGACTTCGTCGAGCAGCACGTGCAGCGGGGCACGGGTGACGCAGTGTCGGTCGCCCTCACCGGGTTCCCCGACGACGACGAGCACGACGGCGACCTGGTGGTGCTCCCCGGCGACACGCCGCTGCTGCGGCCCCCCACCCTCGCCGCCCTCGTCCGCCTCCACCGCCAGTCCGATGCGGCGGCCACGCTGCTCACGGCCGAGGTCGACGATCCCTACGGCTACGGCCGCATCGTGCGGGGCAAGGACGACCGGGTCGCCCGCGTGGTCGAAGAGGCCGACGCCACCGACGACGAGCGCGCCATCCACGAGGTCAACACCTCGATCTACTGCTTCCGGCGCAGCGTCCTGGCGCCCGCGCTGCGCCGCCTGAGCCCGGAGAACGCCCAGGGCGAGTACTACCTGACCGACGTGGTGGCCGTGCTGCACGACGCCGGCTACCCGGTGGTCTCGCTCATCGCCGACGACCCCACCGAGACGGCGGGCGTGAACGACCGGGCCCAGCTGGCCGCGGCCGAGGCCGAGTTGCGCGACCGCACCAACGAGCGGTGGATGCGGCGCGGCGTGAACATGCTCGACCCCGAGCGCACCTATGTCGACGCGTCGGTCGAGCTGGCCCCCGACGTCACCATCTTCCCGGGCACGATCCTGCAGGGTCGCACTGTCGTGGGGCGCGGCGCCGAGATCGGTCCCGACACGCGGCTCGTCGACTGCACGATCGGCGAGGACGCCGTCGTGGAGGGCAGCGTCGGCCACCAGGCCGAGGTGGGCGAGGGCGCCGTGGTCGGGCCCTTCGCCGTGCTGCAGCCCGGCGCCCACGTGGCGGCCGGGGCGCGCACGGGCAGCTTCGTGGAGGTCACCGAGGACGGGAGCGACTGATGGAGCTGGTGCCGACGAAGCGCCTCGAGCTGTACTCGGGCCGCTCGCACCCCGAGCTGGCCGAGGAGGTCGCCAAGCACCTCGGCGTGGCCGTGGGTCAGGCCCACCTCCGCAGCTATCCGAACGGCGAGATCCACTGCCGGTTCGACGAGTCGGTGCGTGGGTCGGACATCTTCATCATCCAGACCCACTCGGTGCCGGTGAACGACTCGATCATGGAGCAGCTGATCATGATCGACGCGGCCAAGCGCGCCTCGGCCAAGCGCATCACCGCGGTGATGCCGTACTACGGCTACTCCCGCCAGGACCGAAAGGCCGAGGGTCGCGAGCCCATCGCCGCCAAGCTGGTGGCCGACATGTTCGCGGCCGCCGGCGCCGACCGGCTGCTCAGCATCGATCTGCACTCCGGGCAGATCCAGGGGTTCTTCGACGGCCCCGTCGACCACCTCTTCGCCATGCCCGTGCTGGAGGACTACCTGCGCGACAGCTGCCCCGACGGCTTCGTCGTCGTCGCCCCCGACGCCGGTCGCCTGAAGGTGGCCGAGCGCCTCGCCCAGCACGTGGGCGCCGACCTGGCGTCGATCTACAAGAAGCGGGCCCAGGGCAAGGTCGAGGCCCGCGGCATCATGGGCGACGTCAAGGGCCGCCGCTGTGTGCTCATCGACGACATGATCGACACCGCGTCGACGATCGTCGCCGGCGCCGACATCCTGATGGGTGAGGGCGCCACCGAGGTGTGGGCCGTCGCCACCCACGGCGTCCTCAGCGACCCCGCCATCGACCGGTTGAAGAACTCCTCGATCTCCAAGATCGTCATCACCAACACGCTCCCGCTGCCGTCCGAGAAGCAGATCGACAAGATCGAGGTCCTGTCGATCGCCAAGCTCCTCGCCGACGCCATCGACGCGGTGTTCGAGGACACCTCCGTCAGCGAGATCTTCGG
>DATLDH010000069.1:0-5689 GCA_035526015.1 Acidimicrobiales bacterium | reverse complement strand
ATCCCCTGTCCGGTCCAAGGAAAATCGATGTAGAGCTGGTCGATCCAGTCCTCCGACAGCGCCATGACCCCGACGACCGCGACACCGTCGGTGGCCAGCCAGACCTCGTGGTTCGGCATCACGACGTCGGTGAACCATGCGCGCACCGCGGCGTCGGGATGGACCGACGCCGGCACGGCGGGGAACGCCGCCCGCCGGGCCCGGATCAGCGTGTCGGCCGCCCGAGGGCCGTCGTCGGACGTGGCGCGGCGCAGTTCGACCGTCAACCCAGCGCCGGCAGCGGGGGCGCGAACGTCAGACCGACGGACGGCTCGTTACCGGCGATGACGTCGTCGGGCCAGTGGGCCTCGGCGTGGTGCCGGACGCCGTCGAGCTCGACGTCCACCACGTAGGTGAAGCGACGTCCCGGTAACCGTGCCGCCGCCTTCCCCTGTTCGTCGGGCCCGTCCCAGTAGACCGTCCCCTCGGCGATGAACTCCTGTGCCGACCGGGTGGCGGCGAACGTCACCGACCCGTTGGCGTCGGCGCGGACGGTCACCGTCGCAGCCGCCGCCTTCGGATCGGCGGCCAGGTTCGCCAGCATGAGCTCGACCCCGTAGCTGTCGTTCCTCCCGTCGTGATCGGCCAGGACGGCGAGGCGCGCCTCGGGCGCGGCCAGCGGTCCGTCGACCGGGGTCGTCCACCGGAACGTCACCGACAGGTCGCCGTCTCCCCGACCGAAGAGGGTGACGTCGTAGGTGCCGGCCTTGCCGGCCGGGGCGAGCCGGTGGCCGCCGTCGGCGTGCCGGACGAGCGGGACGCTCTGCTCTCGCGGGCAGACCGCTCCGGCCGGTCGGAACGTGGCGGTGAACGACCAGTCCGGCAACGGGAACGACACGGCGATCTCCCGGGGCCGTCCGACGTCAGCGGGCGGGACCGGGGCGGAGCCGTCGACGCAACCATTGCGATAGCAGTAGCTCCACGGCTTCAGCGTGACGGTGTTCGCTCCGGAACGGACCACGACATCGGGCGGGCTCTGCAGCTGCGGGTCCCGGGGCTCCGATGATGTGGGCGTCGTCGAGGCTGTGACGTCGGCCCCGCGCACGACGCCCGGCTCCGAGCCGCATGCTGCGGTCAAGCCGAGGACCAGCACCAGGAGCAGCCGGTTCCACGTCATGCGGCGAGCCTTTCGAGGATCCGCAACGCGTCGGCGGGGCCGTCGGCCAGGACGTCGCCGAGCACGAGCAGCTCGGGCGGCGCCTCCACGGTGCGCACCACGACCTTGAGCGTGGCGATGCCGTGGGCGGCCAGGCCGTCCAGCACCTGGAATGCCGGGATGTCGCCGCGGTCGTCACCCATGAAGCACACGGCGTCGAGACCGCCGGCCAGCTCGGCGATGGTGGTGCCCTTGTCGATGCGGACCGGCGGCATCAGCTCCACGGCCATCCGGCCGGCGTGCACCTCCAGGCCGAACCGGGGCGCCAGCGCGTCGGCCAGCGCGCACACTTCGGGCCCGGCCTCGGGCGCGGTGCGGTAGTGCAGCGTCACGGACACGCCCTTTCGTTCGACGATGGCGCCCGCCGGCATCACCGCTTCGGCGGCGCGGGCTGCGTCCTCCACCGTCGGCCGCCACCGGTCGAGGTCGCCGAGCGTGACGATACCGTCGCCCCCTGCGTCGGCGCACTCGATCCCGTACAGGCCGCGCAGGACCAGGCCGGGGGGCCGGCCCAGCCGGTCGACGAGGAAGGCAGCCGGCCGGCCCGACACGACCGCCACCCGCGCGTAGCGGGCTGCCAGCCGGGCGAGCACCTCGAGCGCCCCCGGCAACGGCATGGCCGCAGCAGGGTCCCGGACGACGGCGGAGATGGTGCCGTCGAAGTCGGTGAACACGCCGGCGCGCGCCGGGGCGCTGAGGAACGGAGCCAGGAGCTCCGGAAGCGGGTCGGTCGCCACCGTTCGACGGTACTCTCGCCCGATGCGAGCCCTGCTCGTGGGCGTCCTGGCCTGCGTCGCCCTGTCGGGGTGCAGGCCCGACACGGTCCATGTCGCCTTCCGGCCCCCACCGGGCGCCCACTACGCCTACCGGGTGGTCGTGGAGTCGACGACGGTCACGAGCCTCGACGGCCGTCCCGACCGCCGGTCGCACTCGCGGTTCGTGCTGCTGGCCGACCACGTCGTCCTCGCGTCGACGGAAACGACGACGACCGTGCGCGTCACGCTGAAGTCGACCGGCACCACGAGCCGTACCCTCGTCGTGCGCCTCGACCGCGCCGCCCAGCTGGTGGAGGTGGAGCGCATCGAGGGCGTCTCCACCGACGTGCTCGGCCAGCTCGGGTTGTCGGAGATCTTCCCGGCCGCGGTGGGCGCGCCCCCCGACCGGGCGCTCCGGCCCGGCGCCCGCTGGACCATCGACGAGCCGCTGCGACTGGCCGACCGCGGCGAGGCCCGCCTGCGGGGCTTCGGCCGCCTGTCCGAGCTCGGCGTCGTGCGCGGCCGTGACGTCGCGACGGTGGAGTCCGACGTGCGCCTCCCGGTGGCGCGGGACCGGGCCACGGCGGGCGGCTCACGCGACGGCAGCCTCGTCGAGCTCGACGGCACCCAGACCACCAGGACGCGCACCACCCACGCCCTCGCCGACGGGGCGGTCGAGTCGGCGTCGTCGCACAGCCGGGCCGAGTTCGCCCTGCGCCTGCGCCCGCCGGTGGGCCAACCCGGCCCCGAGCTGGGCGGCACCCTGGCCGTGCAGGTGACCTCGCGCACCACTCGCCTGCGCTGAACGCGCTCCGCCTGCGCCGAACGCGGCGCGCTACCGGGTCGTGGTGGTGGTGGCCGGGCGAGCCGTGGTGCTGGTGGGGCGGGCCGTCGTGCTGGTGGCCCGTGCCGTCGTGGTCGTCGAGGACGCCTTGGCCGTCGTCGAGGTCGACGACTTGGCCGCCGTGGTCGTGGTGCGCGGCCTGGTCGTCGTGGTGACCGGTTCGGGCCCGGCCAGATCGGGGCCGACGACGACGAGGGCGTTGGCGGCGCGCAGGTCCGACACCGGGGGCGGCTCGGGCATCGGAGCGACGGCGGCGGGCGGCAGGCCGAGGAGGCGGGCGATCTCGACCGCGTCGCGCTCGTAGCCGAGGGCGAAGTAGACGATCGACTGGTCGGCCGACGGGGCGTCGGTCGGGGCGAGCACGTTGTAGTTGGCGGTGCGCAGCGTGTCGGTGACCTTGCTGGCGGCGCCCTTTATGCGGGTGGCGTTGGCGGCCAGCACCTTGACCTGCTCGGGCGCGCGCAGCGGGAGCGTGGTGGTGGTGATGCGGGCCGTGCCGGGGGCGGCCGTCGTGGGTGTCGGGCCGCGGTCACGGGAGACGACCCGGGTACCCGAGGGTGCGTCGTCCGCGGCGTTCAGCAGGATGATGCCGAGACCGACGGCGATGGCCAGCAGGAGGGCACCACGTCCGGCCGCCATGCCGGTGGAGCGGCCGAACGAGCCGTCGGCAGCGGCGTGGGACCCGGGTCTCACCGGGAAGGAGGACCACCCGCCGAGCGGCCCTCGAAGCGGGCCCTCCGGCGGCGATCGCGCAGTCGGCGGAGGCGACGGACGACGAGCGGCTCATACGCCAGCGCGTCAGCGGAATCGAGCAGCTCGCCGAGCACCTGGTAGTACCGCGTCGGCGACAGGTCGAACCGCTCGCGGATGGCGACGTCCTTGGTGCCCGGCTCCGTCCACCACGATCGCTCGAAGTCGAGGATCGCCTGCTCGCGATCGGAAAGTGCCATCCGTAGGAGCCTGCCAACCCCCGACCCCGATAGCAAGGACCCCCGGTACGCTCGCGCTTCCCACGCCGGTGTGGCGCAGTGGTAGCGCAGGCGATTTGTAATCGTCAGGTCGTCGGTTCAATCCCGACCACCGGCTCCGATGCCTGGGGGCGCCTCCGCCCGTCGAGCGCGCTCCCAGTCTGATCCACTAAGCCCGGAGTACTAGTAGGCGTTGGTGACGAGGTATGCGTGGACAATCGCGAGCACAACACCTACTCCAACAGCGCCAACGAGCCTCACCCTCCACCGCGGCAGGAACGCTACGAGCCAGAGGCAGACTGCGGTGGCAAAGAAATCGAGGCTTTGCCCGAGCAGAGGGAGGAAGAAGTAGGCCCCGACGAGAAATGCACTGACCCGCAACAGCGGTGACCATCGCAAAAAGACCAAGGGAAGCAGCGCCAGGGCCTCGAGAAGTGCGCCATCGCCAGTCTCGAGACCATTGTTGATGCCATGGACGTGTTCCGTGAGCAGAGTGGCGGTGCCCAGACCGAACACGGCCCAGCGCGCATCGATCGTCGACCGCCACAACCGAGGCAGCGGAGGCGGCGCCGTCATCTCTCGATCCCGGGCGCGGTGTCAACGTCGGCCATTGGATGATTTCGCAACTCTCGACGAACTCGCCACAGCCGAACGATCGCTACGACGCTGGCAAGGAACCCGGCCAAGGCGAGAACCATGACCGGCCAGGACGCCCCATCCTCGAACAGGTACCCGGCGACGGTCGTGTTCACGGCTGGCGGCACCAGGAGGGCGGAGAGGACGGCCTGGGGCCACCCCAGGCGTCGGCTCCGCGCCAGAGGTGGAAGAGCCGCAGTAATGAGCGCCGATGTGACCACTCCAATGAAAACAACGGCCGTGGTCCGAGATTCTGCTGAACGCGGTGTGGACGTGGTACCCACCCAGCCAGCAAAGACGTAGGAGCTGGCAACCAGAGCACCCCCAGCCAGCGCAACGGACAGGCGAGTCGAACGCCTCACTCTGGTGCGCACGGCATCGAGTCGTCGCCGCGCTTGTTCATCCGCTGGCGCTAGACCGTCGGGTCGACGTTCGTACTGCCAAGCTCGCAAAACCCCGACGGGTCGAGGAGGGCTACAGGCAATGTGAGTCATCCTCCACAAGCGAGCAGTCTTCGAGGATCCGTCCTTGTGCGTCGCGTGCGATCAGGCGCGAGGGGGTCACCGGGTAATCGATGATCGGGAACGCGAGGACGTAAAAGCCGTGCGCCACGTGGGCCATCGCTGGTCGGCCCTCGGTGAACTCGACCCTGACACTCGCAACACGCGCCGCCACGAGGCCGGCCGTAAAGCCCAAGTGGTCCTCGCCGGCGGCCGAGATCACCTCCGTGATCGTGTCGAAACGTGTCAACGGGAAGTCGCACGCCTCGGTCGACTCTGACTCGGGTCTGTCCGGGAATCGGATGCGAAGGCACCGCTCGTCCGGAAGTTCCCTCCCCTGTGCCACCCATCTCTTACGCGCGGTATTACCGCTGGCAAGCGTGCGCCAGCCGGAGTCGGTGACCGAATCGGTACTCGAGGTCGACTGTCCATCACCTGAGGCCGGCCAACCGGCGCAGGCCGACAGGGCCGAGCCGACCAAGAGCAGTACGAGTTGACTAATTTTCACGGGCGCTGGCGCGATGGGCCAGCATGACCCAGGAATGGCCGCTGGAACCAGCGCGATCGGTAGGGCCGCCGCCAGGGCGGCAACTGAGAGACAGTCTCAGTCGGCGACGAGGCGCTTCAGGAGCGCGTGGATGCGCGGGGAGGCCTTCACTGCGGTGCGCATGGCCTCGAGGTCGGCCTCGCCGATCATCATCGGCTGGCGCTGGAACCGGCCATCGAGCCAGTACTGGCAGAAGCGGATGGTCGGGGCGATGGCCGGGTCGTCGTACTCGAGCAGCTGAATG
>DATLDH010000037.1:0-5841 GCA_035526015.1 Acidimicrobiales bacterium | reverse complement strand
TTCCGGGAACAGGACGAGCGGCTCGCCGGACTCCACCACCTCGACGCATCTCCGCAGGGCCTCCCTGTCGGCCGTGCCCCGGCGAACGGGGAAGCCGCCGAGGGCGGTGAACAGTCGACCGGGCAGGCGGAACTTCCACATCGACTCCTTGCCCATGTAGCGCATGCGCCGTCGGGCCACCGCCGGTGTCACCATCGAGTCGACGTTGGACCGGTGCACGGGCGCGAGCACGAACGGGCCGGCGGGGATGTGCTCGCGGCCGACCACCTTCACCCGCCACATGAGGCGCGCCACCAGCAGCACGACGCCGCGGCAGAACGCCCAGAGAAGGCGGTGGTGCAGGGGGATACGCGGTGCGCTCACAGTCGGGCCAGCACCTCCTCGACGACCTCGTCGATGGTGCGGCCTGTCGTGTCGATGACGACGGCCCCGTCGGCGACGGCCAGGGGTGACGCGACCCGGGTGCTGTCGAGCCGGTCGCGCCGGCCGATGTCGTCCTCCTCGTGGCGGCGGCGGGCCCGCTCGGCCTCATCGGCGGTGAGGAACACCTTCAGCTCCGCATCGGGGAACACCACGCTGCCGATGTCGCGTCCCTCGATCACACCGCCGCCGTGGGCCTCGGCCCACTCGCGTTGGCGGCGAACCATGGTGGAGCGCACGCGCGGGTTGGCGGCGACCGCGCTCACCGATCGCGTGACCTCGGCGCTCCGGATCTCCGTCGTGGCGTCGATGCCGTCGACCATCACGCGCTCGGCGACGGTGATGTCGAGCCCCGCAGCCAGATCGGCGACGGCGTCGGCATCGGAAGGGTCGATGCCCTTGCGCAGCACGGCGAAGGCCACCGAGCGGTACATGGCCCCGGTGTCGAGGTAGTCGAGACCGAGGCGGCCGGCGACGGCCCGCGCCACGGTGGACTTCCCCGAGCCGGCCGGGCCGTCGATGGCTACGAGACGCATGTCTCGAGAGCCTGCTCGAAGCCGGGGTAGCTCGTCGCCACCGCGTCCCACCCGTCGATCTCGGTCTCGCCCACCGCCGCCAGCCCGGCCACGGCCATGGCCATGGCGATGCGATGGTCCCCGTGGGAGACGACCCGGGCCCCCCGCAGCCGGGCCCCGCCCGGCACGACCAGACCGTCACCGAGCTGCTCGACGCGCGCCCCGAGCGCGGTCAGCTCGGAGGTGACCGTCGCCAGGCGATCGGTCTCCTTCACCCGGGCCTCGGACGCGTCCCGGACGACGGTGACGCCATCGGCCACCGCTGCGGCGACGGCCAGCACGGGCACTTCGTCCACCAGGCCGGGGATCTCGTCACCGGCGATCTCGGTGCCGCGCAGCCGGGCGGACCGCACACGGAGGTCCCATGCCCCATCCGCCCGCTGACACCTTTCGATGTCGGCTCCCATGCGGTCGAGCACGTCGAGGAACCGGTCGCGTTCGGGCCCGAGGTACACGCCCTCGACCGTCAGCTCGCTGCCGGCGACGATGGTCGCCGCCACCACCCAGAAGGCGGCCTGGGACGGGTCGCCGGGCACGTCGAGCTCGAACGGGGTGAGCGGGCCGCGGTGCACCGTGATGCCGTCGCCCCGGCCCACGACGTCCATGCCGGCCAGGGCGAGGAGCTCCTCGGTGTGGGCGCGAGTGGGACGGCGCTCGACGACCGTCGTCTCGCCCTCGGCGCCGAGGCCGGCGAGCAGGACCGCGCTCTTCACCTGGGCGCTGGCGACCTTCGGCGTGTACCGGATGCCTCGGAGCGCGCCACCGCGGATCGTGAGCGGCGGGAAGAGGCCGTCGGCGCGTCCGTCCACCGTCGCGCCCATCTCCCGCAGCGGCCCGACGATGCGGTCCATCGGCCGTCGGGCCACCGACTGATCGCCCTGGAGCACGGTGAGCCAGGGGAAGGCGGCACAGAAGCCGGCCAGCAGGCGGATGCCGGTGCCCGAGTTGCCCACGTCGATCACGGTCTCGGGCTCGTGAAGACGGGCAACGCCGCCGGTGATGGCGTCGCCGTCGATCCCGGCGCCCATGGCCTGGATGGCCGCCGCGGTGTGAGCCACGTCCTCGCCGGTCGACAGGCCCCGGACGACCGACACGCCCTCGGCACGCGCCGCGAGGAGCAACGCTCGGTGGGAGATCGACTTGTCACCGGGAACGCGGATGGTGCCCCGCAGCGGTCGACCGCCGTGGACGGTGAACGAGGTCACGAGAGGGCGCGCACCGATGGGCGGAAGCCGCGGGCCAGCAGCGCGCCGCGCATCAGATCTGCGGCGCCGGCGTCGAGGACCAGGAGGAGCACGCCGCGATCCCCCTCGGCCGAGTGGGCGATCTCCAGATCCTCGATGTTGACGCCGAGCTCGCCGGCCAGCGTCGTGACCTCGGCCAGCACACCGGGACGGTCGGGCACGGGCACGCGGACCTCGACCAGGTCCTCGGGCCGGGCGGCGCGCCCGGGCAGGTTGTGGCGCGCCTCGCGCGCGCCCTCGAGCAGGTCGAGCAGACCGGCCCGGTCTCCGGCGGCGACGGTCTGGCGGGTGGCGGCCAGCGCGCCGATGAGCCGGTCGAGGCCGCCGACGATGGCGACGCGGTTCTCGGCACAGATGTCGGGCCAGATGCCGGGGTGCCCGGCCGCCACCCGTGTCATGTCACGGAACCCGCCGGCCGCCAGCCGCAGCAGGGTGGCGTGCTCGACGGCGCCCTCGGCGGCCATGGCCATGAGGGTGGCGGCGGTGAGGTGGGGCACGTGGGAGACGACGGCCACCAGCTCGTCGTGACGGGCCGGGTCGATGGCCACGACCTCGGCGCCGAGCGACTGCACGATGGCCCGGAGCGTCGTATAGGCCCCGGCGTCGGTCGCCGCCGCCGGCGTGAGGACCCAGGTGGCGCCCTCGAACAGCTCGGCGGTGGCGCCGTCGACACCTTCCTGCTCGGAGCCGGCCATGGGATGGCCACCGACGAACCGGCCGTCACCGACAGCCTCCACGATGGGCGCCTTCACGCTGCCGACATCGGTGACCACCGCGGCCGGCGAGGACGCCAGGGCACGTCGTGCCGCCGGCGCCACGGCCGAGACCGGCGTGGCCACGAAGACGACCGCGGCATCGGCGTCCTCGCCCACGATGTCGAGGGCTCCCAGCTCCAGGGCGCGCGCCGCGCGCGCCGGGTCGAGATCGCTCCCGGTGACGTGCCAGCCGTGCGATCGCAGCGCCAATCCGATGGAGCCGCCGATCAGGCCGGTGCCCACCACGACGGCGCGCCTATTCGGGGAGGTCATCGCGCAGGCCCCGCGCACCTTCGAGGTACACGTGGTGCAGCTCGGCCCGGCTGCGCTCGGTCGTCAGGTGCATGAGCACACGCACGCACAGCGGCGTCCCACCCTCCACCGACAGCTCCCTCGCGCACAGCAGCGGTACGTCGCCGAGCCCGACGGCGCGCGCCGCCGTCGCCGGGAACATCGACGTGATGTCCTCGGTGGCGGTGAACACGATGCTGATGAGGTCGTCCTTGTCGACGCCGTTGCGCTCGAGCATGGTCTCGACCAGAACCTTCACCCGCTCGTTCAGCTGGTCGGGCGTGTCGGCATCGACCGTGGTCGCGCCGCGCAACGCCCGCACCTGACTCATGGCCGGAGCCTACGGGCGGGGCGCGGTGGCGACCAACAGGGCCCTGACCTCAGCGCGCGTGAGCGGGCGCCACTCCCCTGCCTTCAACCGCGTGTCGACCAACGGGCCGATACGGGTGCGCACCAGCCGGAGGACCGGGTGGCCGACGGCGTCCAGCATGCGGCGGACCTGGCGGTTGCGGCCCTCGTGCAGCACCAGTCGCACCTGGCGCTCGCCCACCAACGAGGCTCGGGCCGGCGCCGTCGGACCGTCGTCGAGCTCGACGCCGTCGCGCAAGCGCCGCAGCGCGGCGGGACCGGGAGTGCCCTCGACCTCGGCCAAATACTCCTTGTCGATGCCGAACGAGGGGTGGGTCAGGCGGTGGGTGAGCTGGCCGTCGTTGGTGAGGAGCAGGAGACCCTCGGTGTCGGTGTCGAGGCGCCCGACCGGGAAGACCCGCGGTTCGCTCGGCACGAGGCCGACGACGGTCGGTCTGCCCTCGGGGTCCGACGCCGTGCTGACAACCCCACGCGGCTTGTGGAGCAGGTAGTACACGAGGTCGGGGCGCACAGGGGCCGGCACGCCGTCGACCTCCACCAGGTCGGTCTCCACGTCGACCTTGTCGCCGAGCGTGGCCACCACGCCGTTGATCGTGATCCGTCCCTCGGCGATCCAGTCCTCGCACACCCGCCGGCTGGCCAGCCCCGAGGCGGCCAGGACCTTCTGCAGCCGTTCTCTCCGCTCCTGGCCTGCGGCCGGGCCGCTCGGGCCCTGGTCGCGGCGCGCCTCCTCGGTCACGATGCGGAAGGGCGCAGTCCCTGCTCGAGGACCTCGACCATCTCCGGGCCGGGCACGAAGTCCCCGAGAGGTGGCAGGTCGTCGATGGTGTCGAGGCCCAGCTTCTCGAGGAACATCGTCGTGGTGCCGAAGAGCACGGCCTGGCCCGGACCGGGGTCGCGCGCCACCTCGGCGATGTAGCCGCGTTGCGCGAGCGTGCGCATGACGGCATCGACGTCGACGCCGCGTATGGCCGCCACCTGGGCCCGCGACACGGGCTGCTTGTAGGCGACGATGGCGAGCGTCTCCAGGGCGGCGGCCGACAGACGCGCCGACTGGCCTTCAAGGACGAAGCGCTCGACGTAGGCGGCCAGGTCCTCGTGGCTCTGGAAGCGGTACCCGCCCGCCACCTTCACCAGCACGAAGCCGCGATCCTCGGCGTCATAGGCGGCGGCCAGTTCGGTGCAGAGCTGGGAGACCCGCTCCTGGGAGATCTCCAGCAGCTGGGCCAGCAGGTTCGGCTCGATGGGCTCCTCGGCGACCATGAGGATGGCCTCTATGGCGCGCTGCTCCTCGCTGGCCATCAGCCCTCGTAGGCCTCTGCCGCCACGAGCGACGCGGGGTCCTCGTCCCCGGGCATGCCCAGCCAGGTGACCTGGAGGTCGCCGAAGATGCTGGCCTGCTCGAGGTCGATGGCGCCCTGCTTGTAGAGCTCGAGCAGCGCGAGGAACCGGACGATGACCTCGAGGCGCTCGACCAGGCCGGTGGTCAGCTGGCGGAAGGTGAGCCGCCCGGCTCTGGGCAGCTCGTCGAGGAGCTCCTCCACCGCGTCCTGCACGCTGATGCGCACGGGCGCCACGTGGAAGAGGTCGACGCGCGGGATCGGCCTGGGCGTGGCGGCCCGCAGGAAGGCGGCATGGAGCTTCTGCGGCGTGACACCGGCCAGGAGGTCAGGGGCGATGTGGGCGAAGCGCTCGTCGAGACCGGCGCGGCGGGGCTGAGACCGGACGGCGCGCGCCGCCAGCCGCTGCAGGGCCTCGGCCGCATCCTTGAACGTCTTGCACTCCAGCAGGCGCGACAGCAGCAGATCGCGCTCCTCCCACCGGCCGAACTCCTCGTCGAGATCGTCGATGTCGCGGCCGGGCAGCAGCCAACGCGTCTTCAGCTCGATGAGGGTGGCGGCGATGAGCACGAACTCCGTCGCCACCTCGAGGTCCATGCGCCCGATGCGCTCGAGCTCGACCAGGTAGGCGTCGATGATCGTCGACAGCGAGATCTCGTAGAGGTCGACCTGCTGGCGGGTGATGAGGTGGAGGAGGAGGTCGAAGGGCCCCTCGAACACCGACGTCTGGACCTCGTACGGCACCAGTGCAGCGTACCGAGGGCCACCCGGGGGCCCGCGCATACCCTTGGGCCCGTGAGGGTCCTCTCCGGCATCCAGCCCACGGGCGACATCCACGTCGGCAACT
>DATLDH010000030.1:0-21520 GCA_035526015.1 Acidimicrobiales bacterium | reverse complement strand
CCGGCCGCCGTCAGCTCGGCGTAGAGCGCATCGGCGGCGGTGGCGACCTCGGGAGCGCGGCCGGCGCCGAGGGACAGCAGATGCACCTGGTACGGCGCCACCGACTCCGGCCACGCCAGGCCGGCGTCGTCGTGATGGGCCTCGGCGATGACGGCCACGAGCCGGCTCACGCCGATGCCGTAGCAACCCATCCAGTAGGGGTGCTCCTCCCCTGCCTCGTCGACGTAGGTCGCGCCGGGGATGGCGCCGTCGCCGTCGGTGTAGCGGAGCCCGAGCTGGAAGCAGTGGCCGGCCTCGACCGAGCGCACCAGCTCGATGGGCTTCCCGCAGCGGGGGCAGGGGTCGCCGGCGGCGATGCTGGCCAGGCCCGCCCACTCGTCGACGGAGAAGTCGCGGTCGAGGGTCGCGCCGGTGACGTGATGGTCGGCCTTGTTGGCACCCGTCGTCCACGGCCCGCTCTCGCGCACGGTCGGATCCGCCATGACGCGAATGCCATGGGACTGCAGGCCCATGGGCCCGATGTAGCCCTTCACCAGCTCGGGGTGGGCGGCGAAATCGGCCTCTTCGAACGCGCGCAGCCCGGGCGGCACGCGCACCTCACGGTCACCGGGCACGAGAGCGATCACCACCTGTTGTCCACCGCCGGTCTCGTCGATCAGGGCGATGCACTTCAGCATCTGCGCCGACGTGAGGCCGCGATCGGCGAAGTACTCGACCACGGCCTTGACCCCGGGGCGGCCAGGCGTGTGGTGCTCGGTGAGCTCCTCGGCCGGTCCCGGAGTGCCGCCGCCGCCGACCTGGGCCGCCTCGATGTTGGCGGCATACCCGCACGCCGGGCAGCTGGCGAACTGGTCCTCGCCGATGGGGCTGGGCACCATGAACTCGTTGTTGACGTCGCCACCGATGGCGCCGGCCAACGACTCGACAGGCGAGTACTCCAGGCCACAGCGCTCGAAGACACGGCAGTACGCGTCGTACATGAGCTTGTACGACGCCTTCATGCCCTCCTGCGAGGCATCGAACGAATAGGCGTCCTTCATGACGAACTCGCGCCCGCGCAGCAGGCCGAACCGCGGCCGCGCCTCGTCGCGGAACTTGGACTGGATCTGGTACACGTTGAGCGGCAGGTCACGGTAGGAGTCGATCTCGGCCGCCACCGTGGCGGTGACGACCTCCTCGTGCGTGGGGCCGAGCACGAACGTGCCGCCTCGCGCCTCCACGGTGAAGCCGTGGTAGTCGGTCGCCAGCACCCCGGCCCGCCCGCTCTGCACCCACAGCTCGTGCGGCTGCAGGATCGGCATGAGGATCTCCTGGGCGCCGGCCGCGTCCATCTCCGCGCGCACGACGGCGGTGATGTGCTGCAGCAGCCGGTGGCCCAAGGGCAGGTAGGTGTAGACGCCGGACGCCAGCCGCCGGATGTAGCCGGCGCGCACCAGCAGCTTGTGGCTGGCCGCCTCGGCGTCGGAGGGAGCCTCCCGCAGGGTGCGCAGGAGCAGTCGGGACATCCGCATGGTGCAGCGACCCTAATGGGCCAGGCTCAGTAGCCGGTGCGGCAGAAGGGCGTCTCGTCGGTGACGAACATGGCGTCGGCCCGCTCCAGCGCGCCCTTGGTCAGCTCCTGGCCGCGGCCGGTACGCGCCAGACGCGAGGGCTTGACGCCGCCCAGGAAGATCGAGCCGAGGTCGACGGCGTCGATGGCGATGTCGGCCTTCTTCTTCGTCGCCTTGCACGTGGCGCCGTCGGGACCGCCGCTCAGCAGGTACCGCCCGGTGTTCCAGTCGCAGAACTCGTCGTTGACCTCGAGGACCAGATCGCCGTCCACGCTGTAGCGGCGGGCCGCCAGCGCGCCGGGGACGTCGACGAGGCGCATCCAGGTCTGGTCGACCAGGGCGGTAACCCGCAGGCGACGGGAGTCGGCCAGCCGCCAGCGCAGGTCGTGATCGACGGGGAAGTTCCATCCGGTGACCTTGGTGATGAGGTCGACGCCGAGGATGTACTGCCACAGCGCGGCCTCGGCCTCGGGGTTGGTCGCGGTGACCTCGCCCACCCAGATCTCGCTGCCTGGGAACCCCTGGGACCACTGGTTCTTGATCCGGTAGTGGGCGTAGCCGTCCACCTCGGTGCCGCGATGGTGCAGGACATAGAACCGCTTGCCACCACCGTGGCGGTCGTCCTTGCGGTCCTTCATGAACTGCTCCCACCAGACGGCCTTGCGATTGATGTCGCCGGTCGTGGCGCGCCGAACTCGGTCGTGGACGTCAGGCAGGACCTTGGACGCCGTGTCGACGTCGACCATCTCGACACGGCCGGGGTCCTTGAAGGGGCGGCGGAACGTGCCGTAGCGCGGGTCGATCTCGATGGCCGCGCTCTCCGTCGCCCGGCCGTACCCGAACCGCCCGTAGATGACGCTCTCGCTGGCATAGAGCCCGGCAACGATCTCCCCGCGACTGCGCACGTCGTCGAGCTGATGCCGCATCATCCGGGTGAGAACACCCTGGCGACGGTGGGTCGGCAGCACGGTGACGGCGGTGACGGCGCCGAAAGGGATGATCGCCCCGCCCGGAAGCGTCAGCTCGAGGCTGTACGCGCCGGCGCTGCTGATGATGCGGCCCCGGTCGAAGCCGGCGACGGTGCGGTCGATCTCGGTCTCGGCGATGAAGGCGGCGAGGACCTCGTCCTCCTCGATGTGGTCGCCGAAACCGTTGGCCACCGCGTGCATCCACGCCGGCGCCTCTTCCTCGGTGACACTGCGGATCTCGATGCCCATGGACCTTGTCTACCGCGACGGCGTCGGCGACCGCCGGGGAATTAGCTGTCGGTGCGCTTGCGGATGAGATCGACGCGGGTGGCGCTGTCGTTGGCGTCGGCGCCCTGGTCCGCCAGCATGGCCTGGCGGTCCTTCTCGGCCTCGCGGCGGGCCTTGGTGGTGTCGACACGCGCGAGGGCGGCCTCGGTGCCGTGCTCCATGATGAACTCGGCCCACTCCACGAGGGCACTCACCATCTCGTCCTCGGGCACCACCGCCACGTTCTGGCCCTTCACGAACAGGTGACCCTTCTGGCGGCCGGCGGCGATGCCGAGGTCGGCGCCCTTGGCCTCCCCGGGACCGTTGACGACGCACCCCATGACCGCGACCTGGAGCGGGATCTTGCGGTCGCCGAACGCGGCGAGCGCGTCGTTGGCCACCTTGATGACGTCGATCTCGGCCCGACCACACGACGGGCAGGCGATGAGGTCGACGTTCTTGCGCTCGCGCAGCCCGAGCGCCTCGAGCAGCTGGCGGCCGGCGATGGCCTCCTCGACCGGGTCGGCGGTGAGCGAGTACCGGATGGTGTCGCCGATGCCCTCGGCCAGCAGGGTGGCGATGCCGGCGGTCGCCTTCAGCAGGCCGGCCGGCGGGGGCCCTGCCTCGGTGACGCCGAGGTGCAGGGGATGGTCGGTGACGTCCGCCAGCTGGCGGTACGCCTCGATCATGAGAGGCACGTTCGACGCCTTCACCGAGATCTTCACGTCGTCGAACCCGACCTCGGAGAAGTACGCCAGCTCGCGCTGGGCCGACTCCACCAGGGCCTCCGGCGTCGCCCCGCCGTGCTTGGCCTCGATGTCGGGATCGAGCGAACCACCGTTCACGCCGATGCGGATGGGCACCCCGCGGTCCTTGCACTCGGTGGCCACGGCCTTGATGTGCTCGGGCTTGCGGATGTTGCCCGGATTCAGGCGCAGGCAGTGCACGCCCGCGTCGAGCGCGGCCAGGGCCATGCGGTACTGGTGGTGGATGTCGGCCACGATCGGCACCGGCGAACGCGGCACGATCTGGGCCAGGCCCTCGGCCGCCTCCTGCTCGTTGCAGGTGCACCGCACGATGTCGGCACCAGCGGCGGCCAGGGCGTAGATCTGCTGCAGCGTCGCATCGACGTCGGCTGTCTTGGTGATCGTCATCGACTGCACCGTGATCGGCGCGTCCCCCCCGACCGCGACGTTGCCCACCATGATCTGGCGGGTCTTGCGTCGTTCGGCGGCGAGCAACGTTGCGATCATCGGTGAGTCACTGCAGGTTCAGCGGCCGCACGATGTCGAGGTACAGCGAGCTGATCCCCAGGAAGGCCAGCACCAGGAGCATCAGGTAGAAGGCGGGCATCAGTTTGGCCACATCGGCGTGATAGCGACGGCCGTTGCGCGAGCGGAGGCGCTCATAGATGGCGATGGCGACGTGGCCGCCGTCGAGCGGGAGCAGCGGGACCATGTTGAACAGCCCGACGAAGATGTTGATGCCGAGCAGCAGCGTGAGGACGTCGCGCACGCCGTTCTCCGATACCTCCGAGGCCACCCGCACGAGCCCGACGGGTGACAGGAACCGCGGCTGGTCCTCGCTGGGCACAGCGGGGCCCTTCTCGAAGAGCATGTTCTTGTAGTCACGCACACCGCCGACGGAGAACAGCCGGCCGAGCGTGCCGACCGTGAGCTTGGTCATCGACCCGAGCTGCCCGACCGAAGACGTCACCGCGCCGACGGGGCCTTTGCGCTGGACCGGGAAGGCCGGGCCGATGCCGAGGAACCCTGTGGGCTCCTTCACGGCCGCGCCACTGTCACGGCCGGGGACATTCACCTCACGGAGGTCGACGGTGACGGGCAGCAAGCGGAGCCGCTCTCCCTTGCGCTCGATCTCGAAGATGATCTCCCTGCCCGGCCGGGCGCGGATGTAGACGGGCAGGTCGTCCCAGTTGTCGAACCGTTGCCCGTCGACGGTGAGGATCTTGTCGCCGACGCGGAAGCCCGCCGCCTGGGCCGGGCTCGGGCCCGTGGCCAGCGCGGTGATCTCGCCCACCTGCATGGCCGGCTTGTCGTACCGCACGAGCCCGATGGGCCCGTTCAGCAGCACGAGGATCAGGAACGCCAGCACGAAGTGGGTGGCCGAGCCGGCCACGCCGACGGCGAACCGCCGGGGGAACGACTGCTGGCGGTAGGAGCGGTCCTCGTCCTCGGGCTCGACCTCCTCCAGGTTGGTCATCCCCGGGATCTTGCAGTAGCCCCCGAGCGGGAGGGTCTTGAGCCCGTACTCGGTCTCGCCCTTGCGCACCGACCAGAGACGCGGGCCGAAGAACACGAAGAACTCCGTGACCCTCATGCCCGAGAGCTTGGCGGCGACCAGGTGGCCGGCCTCGTGCAGCACGATCATGAGGAGGACGGCGGCAACGACCACCACGGTGCCGAGGTTCCCGGTCAGCTTGGCCACACCGAGGCCGAGCACGATGCCGATGACGAGGCGCAGCAGGCCGACGCGGCGCTCGAGCGCCTCCGGGTCGTCCGGGACCTTCGTCAGGTTCTCCATGCTCAGGGCACTCATGCGGCGCGGTTGCTCCGTTCCACGATCTCGCCCGCCCGCCGGCGGGCCCGGCGGTCGGCGTCGAGGACGACGTCGAGGCTCTCGGCCCCGGCACCGTCCCAGGACTCCATGGTCTCGCGGATCACCGCGGCGATGGAAAGCCACGGCAGGCGCCCGGCCAGGAAGGCCTCGACGGCGACCTCGTTGGCGGCGCTGAGCCATGCCGGGGCGGTGCCGCCCGCTCGTCCGGCGTCGTAGGCCAGGGCCAGGCAGGCGAAGGCGTCGGTGTCGGGCGCCTCGAAGTCGAGTCGGTCGACGCGGGCCCAGTCGATGGCTCCGAACGGTGTGGCGACGCGCGCCGGGTACCCGAGGGCGTAGGCGATGGGCAGGCGCATGTCGGGCATCGACAGCTGGGCGACGGTGGCGCCGTCGGTGAACTCGACCATCGAGTGCACGATCGACTGTGGATGCACCACCACGTCGATGCGGTCGAAGCCCACGCCGAACAGCTCGTTGGCCTCGATCACCTCGAGCCCCTTGTTCATGAGCGTCGAGGAGTCCACGGTGATCTTCGATCCCATCGACCATGTCGGATGGGACAGGGCGTCGGCCACGGTGACCGACCCGAGCTCGGCCCGGTTCCGCCCCCGGAACGGGCCCCCGCTGGCGGTGAGCACGATGCGGCGCACGACATCACGTTCGCCGGCCACATCGCCGGCGGTCCGCAGGCACTGGTGGATGGCGCAGTGCTCGGAGTCGACGGGGACGATCTCCGCGCCCGGTGTGGCCCGCGCCTGCTGCACGACCGGGCCGGCGGCGATGAGCGACTCCTTGTTGGCCAGCGCCAGGCACCGCCCTGCATCCAGCGCCGCCAGTGTCACCGGCAGCCCGGCGAACCCGACGACGGCGTTGAGCACGACCTCGCCCATCTCCGCCACGGCCGCCACCTCGTCACCGGCCACGACCGTCGTACCGGGGGGGACGCGGTCGCGGACTTCGCCGGCGAGGGACGCGTCGCCGATGCCGACCATTCGCGGCGTGAACTCCCAGGCCTGCTCGACGAGCGCATCGACCGAGCTCGATGCCGACAGGGCGCTGACGGTGAAGCGGTCGGGCTCGGCGCGCACGACCTCCAGCGCCTGCGTGCCGACCGATCCGGTCGAGCCGGCGATGGCGACGACGCGCGTCACTAGGCGAGGTCGAGCAGGCGCACCAGGTAGTACGTCGCGGGCAGCACGAACAGCAGCGCGTCGAAACGGTCGAGCATGCCGCCGTGGCCGGGCAGCATCGTCCCCATGTCCTTCACGCCGAGGTCGCGCTTGATCATCGACTGGCAGAGGTCGCCGAGCGGCGCAACGACGGCGACGGCCAGGCCGAGGGCGAAGGCGCTGCCGAGGTCCCACGGATGGATGGCCCTCGTCACGACCACGGACACGACGACGGCCGCCGCCGCGCCACCGAGGAGTCCCTCCCAGGTCTTGTTCGGGCTGATCTCGGGCGCAAGCGGCGTGCGACCACTGCGGCTCCCGATGAAGAAGCCGCCCACGTCGTAGGCGACGGTGGCGAGGACGGCGCCGAGCAGGAAGGCGATGCCCCGGCGTTCGGGCAGACGCAGCAGCAGCGCCGAGAACGAGCCGAGGAAACCGACCCAGAGGAACGCCATGAGCGTGACGGCGACGTTGACCGTCGGTCGGGCCCGCACGACACCGGCCAGGTACCAGAGCAGGGTGAACACCACGGCGAGGGTGATGACGAGGGGAACTGCTGTCTCCCCGCGCGCGTAGCTCGCCAGCATGATCGACACGGTGGCGGTCAGGCCCATCAGGGTCGCCGGCCGGTGACCGGCCCGGCGCAGCACGTCGAACAGCTCCACCGCGCACAAGAGCACGACACCGGTTGCCAGCACCATGGTGGCGGCAGGACCGGATCGGAACATCAGCAGCGCCACTACCGCGACGCCGATCCCGGTGGCGGCGGCCACGCCGACGTCGCGGGGCCCGGCCGGGGCCACATGCACGGTTCGCTCCGGCTCGGGACGGGGCCTGGCCCGGCCGGCGGGCGCGACCGGCGGAGCCGAGGGCGCCGACGAGAGCGGCAGGGCGGCCTCGGTGTCGTCTTCGAACGAGTACAGGTCGGAGTGGTCGGTCCGCGTGTCGTCGAGCACGCCGATGCGCGTCTCGTCGGCGAGGGCGGACGCATCCTCGAAGTCGGGCTCCTCCCAGTCGGCCTGCTGGTCGCGCCAACGCGGCGGAGCCGAGAATGCCGACCACGCCGCCAGGTCGTCGTCGCTGGCCTCGGGCTCGTCGGCGTCGGTGGCGAGGATGCGCGGCACCTCACCCGTGGGCGGCTCGGTCCAGTGCGGGAGCTCGAGCTGGCTCGGCGTCGGCGCCGGGTCCATCTCGATGTCGCTGTCGTCGGGGAGCGGAAAGCGCGTGGCCGGGGCCGGGCCGGCGGGACGCGGCGGGACGTCGCCGAAGCGCGGCGCGTCGTCGGGACGGCGGCGGGCGACCTGCCCCGACTCCAGGGCGGCGGCGGCCTCCTCGGCGCCGATGATGCGCACGCCGTCGGTCGTCGGCCTCGAGATCAGCCTGTCGTCGTCGTTGTCGTCGTCCATCGTTTCCCCCTAGACCTCGAGCAGCTCGTGTTCCTTGTGCTCGAGGTGGCTGTCGATCTCGGCCACGTACTGGTGCGTGATGCGCTCGAGATCCTTCTCGGCCCGGTCGAGCTCGTCGGTGGAGATCTCGCCTTCCTTCTCCAGACCCTCGAGGTCGTGGCGCGCCGCCCGGCGCAGATTGCGCACGGCGACGCGGCCCTCCTCGGCCTTGTGCTTGACGACCTTCACCATCTCCTTGCGGCGCTCCTCGGTCAGCTGCGGGAACGTCAGGCGGATGACGGCGCCGTCGTTGGACGGGTTGATGCCGAGGTCGGAGTTCTGGATGGCCTTCTCGATGGCGCCGAGCGCGCTCTTGTCGTACGGCGTGATGACGAGCAGGCGGCCTTCGGGGACGTTGATGCCGGCCAGCTGCTGCAACGGGGTCTCGGCGCCGTAGTAGTCGACGCGGATCTTCTCGACGAGCGCGGGCACGGCCCGTCCGGTGCGCACGGTGGCGAAGTCGGACTGCGTGTGCTCGACGGCCTTGGCCATCTTCTCCCGGCACTCAGCCAGCACCACGCCGATGAGGGACTCGTCGGCCATCACCTGACCAGCGTACCGAGGGTCTCCCCCGCCAGGGCGCGACGGATGTTGCCAGGCGTCATCACGTCGAAGACCAGGACGGGGAGGTCGTTGTCCTTGCAGAAGGTGATGGCGGTCAGATCCATGACCCGGAGGTCCTGGGCCAGCACGTCGGCGTAGGAGATCTTGTCGTAGCGGGTGGCCGAGGCATCGACCTTGGGGTCGCTGGTGTAGACCCCGTCGACGCCTGAATGGGTGCCCTTCAGGATGACCTCGGCCTCGATCTCGGCGGCCCGCAGGGCGGCCGCTGTGTCGGTGGTGAAGAACGGGTTGCCGATGCCGCACGCGAACACCACGACGCGCCCCTTCTCGAGGTGCCGGATGGCGCGGCGCCGGATGTAGGGCTCGGCCATGGCCGCCATCTCGATGGCCGTCTGCACCCGCGTGGGTTGCTCGAGGCGCTCGAGCGCGTCCTGCAGGGCGAGCGCGTTGATGACGGTGGCGAGCATGCCCATGTGGTCGGCCGTGGCGCGATCCATGCGGGCGCCGTCCTCGGCGCCGCGCCAGATGTTGCCGCCCCCCACCACGACGGCGATCTCGACACCGAGCTCACGACGGGCATCGGCGATCTCGCGCGCCATGCGCTCGACCACGGTGCTGTCGATGACCTCGTCGGAGGCGCTGCTGGCGAAGGCCTCGCCCGACAGCTTGAAGACGACGCGGCGCCAGGCTCCGGCCGGCGTCACGTCACCTGCCGATCTCGACCTGCGCGAACCGGGTGACCGTGGCGCCGCCCAGGATCTGCTGGACGGTCTGCTTCTCGTCCTTCACGAAGCTCTGCTCGAGCAGGCACGAGTCCTTGAAAAACCCGTTCATGCGCCCCTCGACGATCTTCGGCACGGCCGCCTCGGGCTTGCCCTCGTTGCGCGTGATGCCCTCGAGCGTGTCGCGCTCGGCCTGGATCTCGGCTTCGGGCACATCTTCGCGACGCAGGTAGCGCGGGCGGCTCGAGGCGATGTGCAAGGCGATGTCGTGGGCCAACGACTCGTCGCCGCCCTCGAGCTCGACCATCACCGCGTTCTTGCCGCGGCCACTCTGGATGTGGAGATAGGTGTCGACGACGGCACCCGGACGCGCCTCGAAGCGCACGACCCGACCGATGTCGATGTTCTCCTTGAGCGTCACCTTGAGGTCGTCGATCTCGGTCTGGCGCTTGGCCACCGCGTCGTCGCCATCGGCCGCGACCAGCTCGGCCAGCTCGGCCGCCAGGTTCTTGAACTGATCGCTCTTGGCCACGAAATCGGTCTCGGAGCGCAGCTCGACGATGGCGGCGCCGGCCGGCGCCGACGCCACGGCGACGGCGCCTTCGGACGCGTCCCGGTCGGCTCGCTTGGCCGAGGAGGCCAAGCCCTTCTCGCGCAACCACTTGGCGGAGGTCTCGAAGTCGCCGCCGTTCTCGGTGAGCGCCTTCTTGGCATCCATCATCCCGGCGCCGGTCACCTGGCGCAGGCGCTGTACGTCCTTGGCGGTGAACTCAGCCATCGAGATTCTCCTCGGTCGTAGGCATCTCTGCCTCCCCGAGCGGGGACCCCGCAGCCCCGCTCTCCTCCAGAGCCGGGGCCCCTGCCCCGGCCTGGCCGTCCTCGGTGGGCGACGCTTCGGCGGGGGGCTCGGTTTCGGCGGGGGCTTCGGCCTTGGCGGCGGCGAGGCGGGCCTCGCGCTCCTTGGCCTGCTCGGCCGCCTGGCGGCGGGCCTCGGCCTGCTCCTCGGCGCGGCGGGCCTCCTCCTCCGGCGTGAGCGGGGCGGGGCCGGCGTTGGCGGCGGCGTTGGCGGCGCCGGCGTTCTTCCGCGAGTAGATGAAGCGGCCCTCCTCCACGGCGTCGGCGATGACGCGGCACATGAGGTTGCCGGCGCGGATGGCGTCGTCGTTGCCAGGGATGACGAACTGGATGACGTCGGGGTCGCAGTTGGTGTCGACCACGGCCACGATCGGGAGCCCGAGCTTGTTGGCCTCGGTGACGGCGATGTGCTCCTTCTTGGTGTCGATGATGAACACCGCGTCGGGCAGCCGCGTCATGCCCCTGATGCCGCCCAGGTTGCGCTGCAGCTTGTCGAGCTCACGGGTGAGGATGAGCGCTTCCTTCTTCGGCATGACCTCGAAGTCGCCGGCGATGCGCATGCGCTCGTACTCCTGCATCTTCTTCACCCGGGCGCCGATGGTGTTGTAGTTGGTGAGCATCCCGCCCAGCCAGCGCTCGTTCACGTACGGCATTCCGCAGGCCTGGGCGTAGCGCGCCACGGGGTCCTGGGTCTGCTTCTTGGTGCCGACGAACAGGATCGTGCCCCCGTCGGCGACCATGTCACGCACGAACTCATAGGCCTTGGCCGTCCGCTCGAGCGTCTGGTTGAGATCGATGATGTAGATGCCGTTGCGCTCACCGAAGATGAATCGCTTCATCTTGGGGTTCCAACGACGCGTCTGGTGGCCGAAATGAACTCCGGCCTCCAGCAGCTGCTTCATGGTGACGACAGCCACGGTTCCTCCCATCGGTTGTCGACCCCTGCGCTGCACCCCGCGAAGGGGCGACCGTGGGTGCGCAGGGGCAGATGTCAGCCCGAGCGCGGATCGCCGGGGCGGAGCGAGTGTAGCCGGGCCACGGCCATGGCCTCCGAGCGGAGGGGCCAGACACGTCGGGAGACGGCGGCCAGCAGCACGAGGGCGACCACGCCGGTCCAGCCCGCCGGGATGCCCTCGTCGTCGACCAGGAACGGCCCGCGAACCGCCGCGCTCACCGCCACGGGCGTTGCCACCCGGACCGGCACCGGCGCGGTCGATGCCCGCCCGCCCCCGGCATCGGCCTCGATGGTGAACACGTAGTCGCCGACGTGGTCGATGGGCGGGAGCTGCTGCACGGTCTCGCCGGCCCCGACCAGGCCGTCGGTCAGCACTATGGGCGCGGCCCCGGCGGACCGGAGGCTCACGCGGACCGAGGCCGGACCCGAGAGGTGGAACCGGACCTGGACGGGCTGGCCCGGCGCCGGCGCCGCCGGCTCGATGCCGAGCGGTGTCACGGCCGGGACGTTGGCCTGGCCCGCGGGCGGCACGATCCGCACCTGACCGCGCCCGGCCGGGACGACTCGCCAGGCACCTTCGCCGACCACGGCGATCGGGCTGCCGCCGGCATCGAGGACCCGGAACGGGCCCTCGCCCGAGATGACGGCGCCGGCCGCGTCCTGGACGAGCACCCGCAGGTCGGCCGGCAGCTGTCCGGGACGGGTGGCGACAGGGCGCAGGCCGCCGTAGTAGCTGGCCAGGATGTCGGCGGCCCGCATGCCCCGCCGCGCCTTGCCGAGTGCGCCGAACTGGCTCATCCCGACCCCATGACCCCACCCACTGCCGTCGATCACCAGGACGTCGCCGTCGACGGCCAGGCCCGACCACCGCAGCGATGGGACCAGGAGCGGGAGGTCGACGGGGTTCGGGAGCTGGTTCAGGCGGGCCCGGAAGTCGGGTGTGGGGAGGGCCAGCACACCGGTGGTGCCGTCGGCGGCCAGCCAGTCGGTCTCGACGGTGGCGCCCACGAGGCGGACGGCGGTGATCAGGCCGGGCACGGTGAGAGCACCGGCGGCGTCGGTGAGGGCGATGCGCGCCCGCCACCGGTGGTAGGGGCTGATGGCGTCGTCGGGGTCGTCGACGGAGCGGAGGTACGGGTACCCCCCGGCGATGGAGCGCCCGCCGTTGGTCGAGGAGTACTTGGCGAGGATCGGCGCGTTCCGGTGCAGCAGGACCTGGCCGGCGGTGTCCATCACGGCCGCGGCCCACGCCTCGGCGCCGGGCCGGCGCTCCTTGGCGATGCCGGCGTAGACCTGGCAGGAGTCGGTGGCGCACAGGTCGGCGCCAAGTGCGGCCAGGGCCGGCGCCTTCCGGAGGATCTCGTGGACGGCGTAGGTGCGGGCGGCGATGGCCTGGGCCCTCTGGGCCTCGACCGGCCACGACGGCGGCACCTCGCTGATGCCGAGGAGGTACTGCTCGAGGGGGAGGTGATCGACGACGGCGACGCCGGCGCCACCGCGGCGGACCTCGAGTGCGCCGCGAACCGGGCCGAAGCCATCGGCCACCAGCGGTCGGGCCGGATCGAGGGGCTCGAATCGGGCGGCGGCGACGGTCCACCCCGGGGCCGGCGCGCGGGGCGCGGCCGCCGCCGGGCGGGCCGGCGCGGCGGCCGCCGTGCCGGCGGCGAGGAGGACGAGCAGCACCAGGGGCGCGACCCAACCATGGGGGCGGAACGACATGGGCCGACGATCCTAGGGGCGCCTAGCGACGCCGGGGCAACACCGCCGCAGGGACCCCGGCCTCGATGGCGTGGCCGGCCAGGTTCGCCGCCGCTCCGACGGAGTCCTCGGCCCGGCTGATGAGCTCGCCGGCCAGGACGTCGGCCACGGCATCCGGGCGCGACCGGCACCCGGGCGCCATGTCGGCCAGGGCGAGGGCGATCTCCCGGATGGCGGCCGGCGAGCCGGGCAGGTCGCTGTGGGCGCCCGGCGAGAACGCCGAGTCCACGACCACGTCGCGGCCGGCGCTTCCCACCTGGGACCGTGGGCTGGGCACGATGGCGTCGAAGCGCGCCGCGATCGACGTGAGTCGCACCCCGCCGGGGAGGGCGTCGTGGCCGAGCTCGCGGATGAAGTCGGAGGCCTCGCTCAGCTCCCGCACCGACGGCGAGTCGGGGTCGGGGGCCCCGCCGCCCAGGGCGTCCGTGGCCCACCGCCCCGGACCGGTGGCGTTCACCATCATCAACGCCGTCGCCACGTCGCTGCCGTGATGCGGCGTGCCGAGGGTGACCAGGTGCCCGACCGCGGGAGCAGCGGGATCATCGGCCATGTCGGCCAGCGCCCGGCGGGCCACGAGGCCGCCCTGCGAGTGGGCGATCACCTCGATCGTCCTTTCCGGCCGCGCCCGCGCCAGCTCGGCCAGCAGTCGCCGCAGGTGGTCGGCCGCCGCCTCGATGGGCTCCTGGGTATCGGCGGCGTCGTAGGGGAGGTCGCCGCCGCGGTAGGAGAACTCGACCCGGTCGGTCGCCGCGAAGCCCAGCGTCGCGGTATCGACGTCGAGCACCGACGCACGGCCACTGGCCGAGCCGAGCCCGCCGACCAGGACGACCGTGCGCGATCGCGCGGGCACCGGCACCGCGACCGATCCCGGCGTGCACTCCCCCTCCGACCAGCCCGTCGCCGCCGCCATCAGCCGGATGGCGAGAGGGACCGGTGGCCCGAGCGACGACAGGTAATGGAGCCAGCCCCGCAGCTCGTCGACGTCGACCAGGCCGGCCACGACGGGCAGTGCGGAGTCGCGGGCCCATCGCACCGCGTCGACACCGGTGCGCCCGACGGCCATGGCGGCGCCGACGCCGGCGCCGGCCACCCCGCCCAGGAACCGGAGCAGCCCGGCCCGCTCGTGGCCCTCGGACCCGGGCTTTCGGTCCTCGACCGGCACCAGCCAGACCCGGCCGGGACCGCCGCCGAGGAGCTCGAGGGGGTCGACGTACGCGTCGCCGGCCCGGGCGCCGAAATGGAGCGCACCCGCGGTGTGGCCGACGACGGCGCCGGCGGCGACTCGCTGACCGCGGCGCACCGAGGTGTCGGCCAGGAACGAGTAGCTGGTACGGATGCCGTCGGGGTGGAGGACGACGACGTGGTGCGACGGACCGACCGGTCCGGCGAACACGACCACACCGGGCGCCGACGCGCGCACCGCATCGCCGGCGTCGGTGGCGTAGTCGATGCCACGGTTGCCCGGCCCGTAGTCCGATGACGGGGGCCGGAACCGGTCGACGACGGGACGGTCGACGGGCGCGACGTAGGTGGGGACGTCGGCGGCATCGTCGCGCGCGGCGGCGACTGCCGGCGCGGCCATGGTTGCGGCCACCGACAACGTGACGACCACGACGACCAGGCACGCGGCCCAGCGACGGGACCGGCGGGACATGGGGACCCCCGAGGCAGAACGACGCTCAGGGGGAAGGGGCTACGGGAACCGAAGGTACCGCGCCCGCCGACGGCGGGAAAGGGCTACGTGAGCTCGCGCTCGGCGCTCTGCATCTTGGACCGGAGCTGGAGGACGGCCTTGGTGTGGATCTGGCACACGCGGCTCTCGGTGACGCCGAGGACCTCGCCGATCTCCGCGAGGGTGAGGGCCTCGTAGTAGTAGAGGGTGAGGACGATCTTCTCGCGCTCGCCGAGCCGGTCGATGGCCGAGGCGAGGATCTGCTTCATCTCCTCGACCTCGAAGGCGGCGACCGGCCCCGCGTCCTTGTCGGGGATGGTGTCGCCCAGGGTGGTGGCCTCGCCGCGGTCGCCGGCGAGGAGGTCGTCGAGCGCGACCAGACCGACGAAGCTGATCTGGTTGAACATGGTGTGCAGCTCCTTGAGCGACACGGCCAGCTCCGACGCCACCTCCTCGTCGGTCGGCGTGCGGCCCAGGTCGGCCTCGAGCTTGGCGTAGGCCCGCTCCACGTTGCGGGCCTTGGCCCGTACCGAGCGCGGCACCCAGTCGATGGAGCGCAGCTCGTCGATGATGGCGCCCTTGATGCGGGCGATGGCGTAGGTCTCGAACTTGATGTTGCGCTCGGGGTCGAACTTCTCGATGGCGTCCATCAGCCCGAAGATCCCGTAGCTGACGAGGTCGGCCTGCTCGATGTTCTGGGGCAGCCCGACTGACACCCTGCCCGCCACGTACTTGACGAGCGGGGAGTAATGGACGATCAGGCGATCCCTGCACTCGCGGGAGCCCGTCCGCTTGAACTCCTCCCACACCTGTGCGATGACCATGGGATCTTCTTCGTCCACACGCTTCCTAGGCCCGGGGATGGGTGCGCTCGTAGACCTGCAGCAACCGGTCCTTGCTGACGTGAGTGTAGACCTGGGTGGTCGACAGACTCGCGTGACCCAGCAGCTCCTGGACCACTCGCAGGTCGGCGCCGCCGTCGAGGAGGTGGGTGGCGAACGAGTGTCGCAACGCGTGGGGATGGGTCGGCGACACGGCCCGACGATCGAGGATCCGCCGCACGTCGCGGGGCCCGAGGCGGCGGCCGAGACGGTTGACGAAGAGGGCGTCGGCCGGTGAGTCGACTCTGACCATGGCGGCGCGTCCCCGGTCGACCCAGGCCAGAACGGCGTCTGCCGCCGGCTCGCTGACGGGCACCTGGCGCTGCCGGCTCCCCTTACCGGTGACCAGGACGGTGCGCCGGTCGAGCTCGATGTCACCGAGGTCGAGGCCGCAGAGCTCCGCGACCCGTAACCCGCTGCCGTAGAGCATCTCGATGACGGCGGTGTCCCGCAGCCGGACGTGCTCGGGATCGTCGGCCAGCCGGGCCGGCGCGTCGTCGAGGAGGGCCGTGAGCTCGGACCCGGCCAGGACCCGGGGCAGGCGGCCGGTGGCCTTGCCGGCCGACAGGCGCGCCGCCGGGTCGACATCGACCAGACCCTCCCGCCGGGCCCACGCGAAGTAGCGGCGGAGGGCGGCGGCCTTCCGGACCAGGGTGCGGCGGGCGAACGGGGTGCCCCGGTGCGACCCGGAGGTGCCGAGAAAGGCGAGGTAGCGACGGAGGAAGCGGCGGTCGACCTCGGCCGGCCCCACCACGCCGGATCGGGCCGCCCACCGGGTGAAGGCCAGGAGATCGCCCATGTAGGCGGTGCGCGTCGACTCGGCCACGTTGGTGAGGGAATGCAGGAAGCGCTCGTGCTCCCAGGCCATGGGACAACGCTACCCACGACCGCGAGCACGGCCAGGGACACCGTGAGGCTTCTCACGGCGGGGCCAGCCGCGTCCACCAGCCGCCCTGGCCGGTGATCCAGCCGTCGATCTCGAGGTGGGCCAGGGCCACGGCGACCTCCGTCGGCCGCTGTCCGGTGCGGCGACAGATGCTGTCGACCGGCGTCGGCGTCCAGTCGACGGCGGCGAGGACGCGCTCGTCGCAGCGGGCCGGGGGCGCCCGGCGATCGCGCGCCTCCGCCGTCGTGCCGTGGCTCAGGTGCAGCACGTCGAGGATGTCGTCCACACCGAGCACCGGTGCACAGCCCTCGCGCAGCAGGCGGTTCGGCCCCTCCGACATCTGGCTGTGGATGGGACCGGGCACGGCCATCACGGGTATGCCGCGCGACGCCGCCGCGTCGATCGTGTACTGCGTGCCGCTCGCCACCCGCGACTCGACCACGACGAGCACCTGGGCCAGGGCGGCCAGGATCCGGTTGCGCAGCGGGAAGCGCCAGGGCGCGGGCGGCGCGCCCAACGGTGCCTCCGACAGGATGCAGCCCCGGGCCGCCACCTCCTGCCACAGCCGGGCGTGGCGACGGGGATAGGGCACGTCGAGGCCGCTGCCGACGACGGCCACGGGCGGGGCGCCCCGCACGCTCGTCGCCCCCTCATGGGCGGCCCCGTCGATGCCCAGCGCCAGCCCCGACACGATGCAGACCCCGAGCTCGGCCAGGTCGCGGCCGAGACGGCGGCTCACGTCGCGCCCGTAGTGGGTGCACTGCCGGCCGCCGACGATCGTCACCCGCGGCGCGTCGAGCGCGGCCAGGTCGCCGGTGCTGAAGAGCACGTCGGGCGCCTCGTGGTCGGAGGCGAGCACGCTCGGGTAGCCCGGCTCGCCGTGGGCGTGGACGGCGACGTCCATCACGCCACCGCCAGGTCGGTGGCGTCGAGCCGGAGCTCGAGGGCGCCGCACACATGGGCCTCGTCGACACGGTCGGCGCCGTCGAGGTCGGCGATCGTCCGCGCCACCCGTTGGACACGGTGGAGCCCGCGAGCCGTGAGCGCGCCGGTGCGCAGGCGGTACTCGAGGACGCGTCGGGCCGGCGGCGTCGGCGCCACGTGGTGACGGAGCTGGGAGCCGGGGATGCGCGCGTTGGTGGCGAAGCCCCGGTCGTCGGCCATGGCGCGCGCGGCCGCGACGCGACCAGCGACGACCGCCGAGCACTCCCCCGCGGTGTCCTCGAGCAGCTCGCCCACGTCGGGCTTGGCGATGTGGAGGCGGAGGTCGAACCGGTCGAGCAGCGGCCCCGACACCCGGCGGGCGTACCGGGCCCGCGCCGAGTCGGTGCACCGGCACGACCCGGGCGGGCCGCCCTCGCCGCACGGGCACGGGTTCATGGCCCCGACGAGCAGGCAGCGCGCCGGGAACGTCACCATCGCCCTGGCCCGGCTGACGCGGATGACGCCCTCTTCCAGAGGGGTGCGCAACGCGTCGAGCAGACCGGGCGGGAACTCGCCCAGCTCGTCGAGGAACAGCACGCCGTTGTGCGCAAGGCTGATTTCACCCGGCCGCATGGCCTCCGACCCGCCGCCCAGAAGGGCGACGCGGGACGCCCCGTGGTGCGGGGCCCGCAGTGGCGGATCGGTCACCAGGACGCCGGGCGGCAGAGGCACACCGGCCGCCGACTGCACGCGGGTCGTCTCCAGCGCCTGCTCGCGCGTCAGCGGCGGAAGAAGCCCCGCCAGTCGTCGCGCCAGCATCGTCTTGCCCGCCCCCGGCGGCCCCGTCATGAGCAGGTGGTGGCCGCCGGCGGCCGCCACCTCCAGCGCCCACCGTCCCAGCGGCTGACCTCGCACGTCGGCCAGGTCGGGGGGCGGCGGCGTCGGCGGCGGGTCGGTGGGCGGTGGCATCGGTGGCCACGGCGCGTCGCCCTTGAGGGCGGCGACCGCCTCGGCCAGATTGGCGGGGGCGAGCACGAGGTGGCGACCGACGAGTGCCGCCTCGTGGGCGGCGGGGCGGGGAACGACCACCGTCGGCGCGTCGACGGCATCGACCATGGCGAGCATCCCCGGCACCCCGCGGAGCGACCCGTCGAGCCCGAGCTCACCCATGGCGGCGATGCCCTCGAGCGCAGCGGGCTCGAGGAATCCGTCGGCGGTGAGCAGGGCCAGGGCGATCGGGAGGTCGAGCCCGCCACCGCCCTTTCGCGTGCCCGATGGGGCGAGGTTCACCGTGACCCGCCTGACCGGCCACGGCAGGCCGCTCGACAGCAACGCCGCGCGCACACGGTCGCGCGACTCGCGGCACGCGGTGTCGGGCTGCCCGACGATCTGGAACCCGGGCAGGCCGTTGGACACGTGGACCTCGATGGTGACCGGCAGCCCTTGGACCCCGAGCACCGTCGCCGACGGCACGGTGGCGATCACGGCACACTCCTCACTCCGACGAACGGGAGAGAGGGTCGTCAGCCGACCGCTCGAGCGACCTCCACCCTACGAAGCGGGTGCGACAGGAACGCGACGCCCGTCGTTCAGCGGCCTTTGAAGACGGGGTCGCGCTTCTGGGCGAAGGCGGTCATGGCCTCGACGGTGTCCTCGCTGGCGAAGTTGACCGTCTGGCAGCGGGCTTCGTCCTCGAGGGCCTGCTCCATCGAGACGCTGAAGGCGTTGTTCAGCATCGTCTTGGTCATCGACAACGCCAGCGGCGGTCCGGCGGCCAGGCGGGCGGCCCAGTCGTCGACGAACTTGTCGAGCTCGGCGCGGGGCACGACGCGATTGACGATGCCGAGGCGCTCGGCTTCGTGGGCGTCGATGACCTCGGCGAAGAACGCCAGCTCCTTGGCCTTGTGGATGCCGACCAGCCGCGGCAGCACCCATGACCCGCCGAAGTCCAGGGACAGGCCGCGCCGGGCGAAGATCTCGGAGAACCGGGCCTCCTCCGACGCCACGATGAGGTCGCAGCCGAGGGCCAGGTTGCAGCCAGCGCCGGCGGCGACACCACCGACCTTGGCGATGGTCGGCTTGGTGAGGTGGTTGAGGGCCAGGGCGGCCTCGCCGATCATGCGCATGCGGATGAGCCCGGTCTGCTGCAGCCCGTCGCCGCCACTGAGGTCGGCGCCCGAGCAGAACGCGCCACCGGCACCGGTGATCACCAGCACGCGATCGGCATCGTTGCCCTTCACCTCGTTGAAGATCCGGGTCAGCTCGGACCACATCCCGGTGTGCACCGCGTTCTTCTTCCCGGGCCGGTTCAGGGTGACCGTGACCACGCCGTCGGACCGCTCGACTCCGATCTCGTCCATCGCGGCACGATACTCATGGCATGGGCTTCAACCCCTTCCGCCAGCAGCAGCGCCACGCCGGTGACCTCGTCATCGTCATGATCGGCGTCGCCGTCACCCTCGCCCTGGTGATCTGGGCCGCGTTCCCGCGCTGATCCGGTGGACAATCCGGAGGCCATCGGAGAGGTCGAGGTCCGCCGCATCCAGCCCTACGAGGCGCGCAAGGCCTACCTGTGCCCCGGCTGCAACCACGACATCGAGGAGGGCGTCGGCCACGTGGTCGTCGTTCCGCTCGAGCAGCCCGACCTCCGGCGCCACTGGCACGCCCCGTGCTGGGAGCACCGCCGGCGTCGCCGTCCCGGCCGCCGCGGTTAGCCCAGCGCCCGGTCGAGGTCGCGCCAGAGGTCGTCGACGTCCTCGAGGCCGGCGCTGAGCCGGACGAGCGCGGGCGGCAGGAGGCTCTCGCCCTCCCACTTCCCCCGCCGCTCGACCAGTGTCTCGACTC
This sequence comes from Acidimicrobiales bacterium, assembly GCA_035526015.1. GTDB lineage: Bacteria > Actinomycetota > Acidimicrobiia > Acidimicrobiales > DATLDH01 > DATLDH01. Next base: position 1,483 of record DATLDH010000030.1, on the reverse strand, counting down.
CGCCGAGGCTGGTGGCCGGGACGCAGAGCTGCACACGCGCGCACAGCGCGTCGGCCGCCTCCATCCCGCCGACGAGGTCGAACGACAGCATGGTGCCGGGACCCGCCATCTGGCGCCCTGCCAGCTCGTGCCCCGGATGGGACGGCAGCCCCGGGTACCGCACGATCGAGATCCGGTCGTCAGCCTCGAGTCGCCTCGCCAGCTCCCCCGCCGTCGCCTGGGCGCGCGCCAGCCGCACCGGCAGTGTGCGGACGCCGCGCAGGGCGAGGAACGTCTCCATGGGCCCGGGTATGGCGCCATGCAGCCCGCGCCGGCGGACGAGTGCTTCGTGCATCTCGTCGGTGCCGGCGATCGCCACGCCCATGACGATGTCGGAGTGACCGGCGATCTGCTTGGTCACGCTGTGCACCACGACGTCGGCGCCCAGCGCGAGCGGCTGTTGCAGCAGCGGTGTGGCAAAGGTGTTGTCGACCGCAACGTTCACGCCGAGTGCATGAGCGCCGTCGGCGAGGGCGGCGATGTCGGCGATGGCCATCAACGGGTTCGTCGGCGTCTCGACCCACAACAGCGCCGCGCCCTCACAGGCCGCCACCGTCGCCGATGTGTCGGTGATGTCGACGGGGCGGAAGACCACGCGGCGGCGCGACTCCAGGTCGGCCAGGAGGCGGCGCGTGCCGTTGTAGGCATCACCCGGCGCCACGACGACGGCGCCGACGGAAAGCTGCTCGATGACGGCGGAGATGGCGGCCAGCCCCGACGCGAACGCCACGGCGCGCCCGCCCTCGAGCGCGCCGATGACCTCCTCGAAGGCCTCCCACGTCGCGTTGTGGTCACGTCCGTAGGTGCGCGAGCCGCCGGCCCGGTAGGTGGAGGTGAACTGCACCCCGGTTCCCCCCACGGGGTCGCCCTCGGCTTGGTCTCCCCGCCCGAGGACGACGGCGAGTGTCGCCGGGTCGAGTCCGCCGGCGTCGCGGTCGGCGGCCATCAGAACGCGGCCTCGATGACATCGACCGTCGTGCCCATCACCGACGCCACGTCGAAACGCAGCGCGCGGCCCCTTCCGGCGACCGGCGCCTCGGCAAGCCAGGCGGCGGCCAGTCGCCGCAGCCGACGCCGCTTGTCGACGGTGACGGCCTCGGCCGGCGTGCCGAAACGGGTCGACGAGCGGGTCTTCACCTCGCAGAACACGACCTCACCCTCGCGCTGGAGCACCAGGTCGAGCTCGCCCTGGCGGCACCGCCAGTTACGCGCCACCACCGCGTAGCCGCGCGCCTCGTACCAGCGGGCGACCGTGGCCTCCCCGTCGGCCCCGAGGGCCAGCCGGTCCACGAGCGCGAGGGTGGTTACGGGTGCTGCCCGGGCTCGGGCAGCAGGTCGTCCTTCTCGGGGAGCTCCTCGATGTTGACGTCCTTGAACGTGACGACCCGCACCGAGGCCACGAAACGGGCCGGCCGGTACATGTCCCACACCCAGGCGTCGTCGA
>DATLDH010000027.1:0-18803 GCA_035526015.1 Acidimicrobiales bacterium | reverse complement strand
CCGCTCGAGGGGCTGGCCGGTGTGATGCGACAGGAGCTGGTCGAGCAGCTCGCGCATCTTGATGATCTCCTTGGCCTGGATCTCGATGTCGGCGGCCTGGCCGGCGGCGCCACCGTGGGGCTGGTGGATCAGCACGCGGGCATGCGGCAGGGCGAAGCGCTTGCCGGGGGTACCGGCGGCGAGGAGCACGGCGGCGGCGGAGGCGGCCTGGCCGAAGCAGAACGTCTGGATGTCGGGCTTGACGAACTGCATGGTGTCGTAGATGGCGAACAGCGCCGTCAACTCGCCGCCCGGGGAGTTGATGTAGAGGTTGATGTCCTTGTCGGGGTTCTCCGCCTCGAGCCACATGAGCTGGGCGCAGATGAGGTTGGCGATCGTGTCGTCGATCGGCGTGCCCAGGATGATGATGTTGTCCTTGAGCAGGCGCGAATACAGGTCGTAGGCGCGCTCACCACGGTTGGTGGACTCCACGACCGTAGGGACCAGATAGTTGTAGATCGGCTCCATCAGGCGTCGCTTTCCGCGGCCGCGGCCACTTCGGGAATGGGATCGAGGGCGGAGCGCTCGACCGGTCGGCCCTCCTCGTCGACCACCGAAACGTGGTCGACCAACCACTCGAGTGCCTTGGTCTTGCGGATGTCCGAGCGTACCGCGGGGACCTGGTCGGCACGATCGAGTTGGCGCATCACGGCGGCGGGCTTCTCGCCCATGCGCTCGGCCAGCTGGGCGACCTCGGCCTCGACGTCGTCGTCGGTGGCGACCAGCTCCAGGCGGTCGGCCAGGGCCCGCAGCCCGAGGTCGGCCTTGACCGCTTCGATGGCGCCCTCCCGCATCTCGGCCACGAGGGTGTCGGCGTCCTGGCCGGTGGCCTCCAGGTACTGCTCGACGGTGGCGCCCTGCCCCTGGAGGCGGTGCCCGAGGTCGTGGAGGCGACGCTCGAGCTCACTGGCCACCAGCGGCTCCGGGGCGTCCTCGGACACCAGGTCGATGAGACCACGGAGGGCCTGGTCGCGCAGGGCCATGCGGGCCTGCACCTTCTTGACCATCGAGAGCCGCTTCACCAGGTCGTCGCGCAGCTCGGCGACGGTGTCGAACTCCGACGCCTCCTGGGCCCATTCGTCGGTGACCTCGGGGAGCACCCGCTCCTTCACCTCCTTGACCAGCACCCGGAAGCCGAGGGGCGTTCCGTCGGGGGCATCGGCGTCGAAGGCGAAGATGTCGCCGGGCTTCCCGCCGGCGAGCTGGGTGTCGAGCTCGGGCACCACGGTGCCGCTGCCCAGCTCGTAGAGGTAGTCATCGGCGGTGAGCCCGGGCACGGCCTCGCCCTCGTGCTCGCCCTTGATGTCGATGCTGACGAAGTCGCCGGACTGCGCCGGTCGGCCCACCGTCTGCAACTCGCCGCCCTGGGCCCGGAGCCGGTCGATCTGGCGGGCGATCTCCTCGTCGCCCACCTCGGGGCTCGGGATCGTCACCTCGATGCCCTCGTAACCCACGACCGACACCTGGGGGCGGATCTCGACGACGGCGTCGAAGGCCAGCGGACCGTCCTCGCGACCGGAGGTCACCTCGATCTCGGGCGGGGCGATGGCGTCGATGTCGGCCTGGCGGATCGCCTTGACGTAGAACTCGGGCAGCGCGTCGCGCAGGGCCTCCTCGCGGGCGGCACCGGCGCCGATCTTGGCCTCGAGCAGGCGACGGGGCGCCTTGCCCGGGCGGAAGCCGGGGATCTTCGCATCGCGGGCGATCTTGCGGAACGCCGCGTCGATGGCCTTCTCGAGCTCATCGTCGGCCACCTGCACCGAGAGCTTCACCTTGTTGCCCTCTAGGGGCTCGACGTCTGCCTGCATGAGAACGGGAAGTCTACCGGTGCCCCGGTGACCCCAAGGGCTGATGGTCGGGTCGCGCTGGGTACATATCACCCGTGGGGACACTCGAGGAGACCAATCCGTCCTATTGGGTCGCGACCAGCCCGGAGACCGCCTTTCCGCGCTACGGCGGGGCCGGCGAGACCGTGGACGTGGCCGTCGTGGGCGGGGGGATCACCGGGCTTGCCATCGCCCACTCCCTGAAGCGGGCCGGCCTCCGGGTGGCGGTGCTGGAGGCCAACCGCGTCGCGTCGGGCGTGACGGGCTACACGACAGCCAAGGTCAGCTCGCTGCACGGCCTCACCTACGCGCGCCTCGCGAAGTCGCTCGGCGAGGACGGCGCCGCCGTCTACGCCGGGGCCAACCAGCAGGCCATCGAGCTCGTCGCCGGCTGGGTGGGCGAGCTCGCCATCGAATGCGACTTCGAGCGACTGCCGGCATTCACCTACACCGAATCGGTCGAGGGCAGTTCCGACATCGAGGCCGAGGTGGCCGCCGCGCAGGCGGCCGGGCTGGCCGCCGAGCTCGTCGAGGGAGACATCGGCCTGCCCTGGCCGGTCGCCGCCGCCGTGCGACTCGACGACCAGGCCCAATTCCATCCCCGCCGTTACTGCATCGGCCTGGCCCAGGCCATCGACGGCGACGGCAGCTTCGTGTTCGAGCAGACCAGGGTGACCGACGTCGACCAGGGGGACCCGTGCGTGGTGACGACCGAGCACGGCGAGCTCAGGGCCGACCACGTCGTGCTGGCGACGCAGTTGCCCTTCCTCGACCGCGGCGGGTTCTTCGCCAAGACCCACCCCGAGCGCTCGTACGCCCTCTCGGCGCGGCTCGAAGGCCCGGCGCCGGCCGGCATGTACCTGTCGTCGGACTCCCCGACCCGCTCGGTGCGGCCCATCCGGGCGGGCGGTGACGAGGTGATCCTCGGCGGTGAGGGTCACAAGACGGGGCAGGACGACGACACCGAGCAGCGCTACCGCGTGCTCGAGGAGTGGGCGCGTGAGCGCTTCGACGTCCGCTCGATCGACCATCGCTGGTCGGCCCAGGACTACATGCCGGTCGACGAGGTCCCCTACATCGGGAAGCTGACGCGCACGTCCCCGAATGTCCACGTGGCGACCGGCTTCAAGAAGTGGGGCATGACGCATGCCCACGTCGCCGCCATGATTCTCACCGACGAGATCGTGGGGCTCCACAGCCCCTTCGCGTCGCTCTACGACGCCCACCGAGGGACGCCCGTCTCGGGAGCCAAGCCTCTCGTGAAGGAGAACCTCAACGTCGCCAAGCGGTTCCTCGGGGACCGCGTCAGCGCCATGCGCGCCCGCTCGATCGACCACCTGTCCGCCGGACAGGCCGGCGTGTTCACCCTCGGCGGCAAGCGCGTGGCTGCCTACCGCGACGACGAAGGCGCGCTGCAGTGCGTGTCGGCGACCTGTACCCACCTTGGCTGTCTGGTCGCGTGGAACACCGCTGAGCGGACGTGGGACTGTCCCTGCCACGGGTCCCGCTTCGGCTGCGACGGCCGGGTCATCAATGGTCCCGCCGTCGACGACCTCGAGCCTGTTGTCATCGACGATCCGATTGCCGAGGAGGACTGACGTGACGCGAACCCTGACCCTCGTCCTGGCCGTGGCCTTCCTGGCGGCCGGTGTGGCCGGCTTCGCCGTCACCGGCTTCGACGACGTCGTCGGCCACTCGCACCAGACGCTGCTCGGCCTCGAGGTGAACCCGCTGCACAACCTCGTGCACATCCTCATCGGCGCCGTCGGGCTCGTGGCCTGGCGCGGGCGGATGCGCATCCGCGACTACGGCGTGATGCTGGCCGTCGGCTACGGACTGGTGTTCCTGTACGGCCTGATGGCGACCCACGAGGACTCCATCTTGTCGATCAACCAGGCCGACAACTGGTTCCACCTGACCATGGCGGCCGCCGGCGCGTTCCTGGCGTGGCGGACATGGGGCCCGGCCCGCCTCCGCAACTGAGTCGGGGAGAGGGGATTTGAACCCCCGACCTCCTGCTCCCAAAGCAGGTGCGCTACCGCTGCGCTACTCCCCGTCGGGGTCAAGCGTAGGACGGGTGATCACGGTGTGGTCGGCTCCGGCGTAGAGGGCGTCGACGGCGGACCGCACGGCCGCGTCGGCCACCCGGGCCAGGCCGCTGCCGAAGCTGACCCGCCGGATTCCGATCGCGCGCAACTCGTTCAGTGAGGGCAGCTCGGGTCGGGCGAAGGCGTTGACGGCGCCGCCGACCTCCGCGACGACGGCGCGCAAGTGGTCGGAGTCGGCCATGACGATGGGATAGACGCAGTCGGCGCCCGCCTCCCGGTAGATCCGGCCGCGGCGGATGGTCTCGACCAGGCGGTCGTCCGGCGTCAGGTCGACGAGCCGGAACGTATCGACCCGCGCGTTCACCACGAGGCCGGACTGGCGGAGAACGGCGATGCGCTCCGCCTGGGACTCGGGCTCGAGCAGGACGGCGTGGGGCGAGTGAGCGTGGTCGGTGTCCTCGTAGTTCAGGCCGGCGACCCCGGCGTCGAGCAGTGCGGCGGCGAGCTCGGCAGGGTCCATCCCGTAGCCGGACTCCATGTCGGCGGTCACGGGGACGCTGACGGCGCGGGCGATGCGACCGACGGCCGCCAGCATCTCCGCGAAGGGCGTCTGCTCGCCGTCGTCGTACCCGAGCGAAGCCGACACCGCCCCGCTGCCGGTTGCGACGGCGGGGAATCCGGCGGCCTCGACCATTCGCGCCGACGTCGCGTCCCAGACGTTCGGCAGCAGGAGGAGGTCAGGCCCGGTGTGGAGCGCCCGCAGGGCCTCGCTGTGGGCCGTCATCGGTCGAACGTCCCGGTCAGCCGGGCCTCGGCGATGACCTTGCCGTTCATGGCCTTGCGCAACTGGGCGGCGGTGACCTGACCGTCGAGACCGAGCTTCCGGTCGAGGGCGAACAGGATGAAGGCGTAGCGGTGCGGTGCGTCGGTCGGCGGCGGCTGGGGACCGGCCCATCCCGCCTCGCCGAAGTCGTTCATGCCCTCCAGCACGCCATCGGGCACATCGCCTTCCTCCAAGTGGATCGTCGACGGGTCGATGCCGGCGAGCACCCAGTGGACGAAGGCACGCTCGGGCGCGTCCGGGTCCTCGCAGATGAGCGCCAGCTCCCGGGTGCCCTCGGGCACGCCGCTCCACTCCAACGGCGGGGAGAGGTCCTCGTCGCCGCCGGCGTGGCGGTCGGGCAGGGGCTGACCATCGGCGAACGACGAGCTGCGCAGCTCGAGACCGATGCCATCGGGCTGGGTCACCGCTGGCTCTGGCACGACCGTCGACGTCGTAGTTCGCGTCGTCACCGTTGCAGACCTGCCATCGTCGTTGCCGCATGCGGCCACGGTGAGGGCGAGGACGACGAGTGCAGGGGTAGTCGCTCTGCGTCGCATGCCAAACCGTACGTCGCGTCAAGATGCGGGATGCCGTACCGCACGATCATCGAGCCATTCCGGGTCAAGAGCGTCGAGCCGTTGCGGTTCACGACCCGGGCGGAGCGCACCGAAGCGCTGGCCGCCGCGGGCTGGAACCTGTTCCGGCTGTCGTCGTCGGACGTGATCATCGACCTCCTCACGGACTCGGGCACCGGTGCCATGTCCGCTGAGCAGTGGGCGTCGGTCATGCGCGGCGACGAGTCGTATGCGGGATCGAGCTCGTTCGAGCGCTTCCGCCAGGTCGTCACCGAGCTCACCGGCTACGCCGAGGTGATTCCCACCCATCAGGGGCGGGCCGCCGAGCGCATCCTCTTCGCGGCCACCACCGGCGCCGGCGACCTGGTGCCGAACAACACCCACTTCGACACCACGCGCGCCAACGTCGAGTTCCAGGGCGCGGTCGCCGCCGACGTCCTCTGCGCCGAAGGCCAGGACCTCCACCTCGACGCACCGTTCAAGGGCAACGTCGATGTCGCCGCCCTCCGCCGGACGATCGAGGAGGCCGGTGTCGAGCGCGTGCCGCTGGTGATGGTCACCGTCACCAACAATTCGGGCGGCGGCCAGCCGGTCTCGCTCGCCAACCTCCGCGCCGTGCGGGCCCTCTGCGACGAGCTGGGGCTGCCGCTGTTCCTCGACGCCGCCCGCTTCGCCGAGAACGCCTGGTTCATCGTGCAGCGCGAGGACGGCCAGGCCGATCGCCACCCCCGTGACGTGGCGCGGGAGATGTTCGGGTTGGCCGACGGCTGCACGATCAGCCTGAAGAAGGACGGGCTCGGCAACATCGGCGGGCTGCTCGCCATGCAGGACCCCGACCTGGCGGCGCGGTGCCGCAATCTGTTGATCCTCACCGAGGGCTTCCCGACGTATGGCGGACTGGCCGGCCGCGATCTCGAGGCGCTGGCGCAAGGGCTCATCGAGGTCACCGATCCCGACTACCTCCGCTACCGCGTCCGCACCGCCGAGTACCTGGCGGAGAAGGCGTGGGCCGCAGGAGTCCCGACGGTGCGACCGCCCGGCGGCCACGCCGTCTACCTCGATGCGGGGGCGTTGCTCACTCACATCCCCCCTCATCAGCTTCCCGCCCAGGCGCTCGCCGTCGAGCTCTACCTCGAGGGCGGCGTGCGTGGCGTGGAGATCGGCACCCTCATGTTCGGTCGTCCCCGCGCTGGCGAGACCGACGAGCCGGCGCCGCACGAGCTGGTGCGGCTCGCCCTCCCCCGCCGTGTGTACACCCAGAGCCACGTGGACTACGTGGGCGAGGTCATCGCCGCCGTGGCCGGGCGCACAGGGTCCCTCCGGGGCTACGAGATCGTCGACCAGCCGCCGTGGTTGCGGCACTTCACGGCGACACTGCGGCCGCTGGAGGGTTGAGCGCGTACAATTGGATCGACTCGCGTTGCTCCAGACCCTGGTGGCGCCAGGCAGTTCCATGCGTGACACCCAGGAGCGGGGAATGTCCAAAGGCGCGGCGTTCAAAGGGAAGGACGAACCCGACCTCGCCTCGGGACGCGCCTACGCCGCGGTCGCCGCGCTGCTGCACGAGTCGAAGACGGCGCCGCCCGACGCACTCGGGTCCTTCCTCGCCGAGCGGACGTCGCAACTGGGGCTGACCGACCTCTCGGTCTACGTGACGGACTTCGAGCAACGGCATCTCGTCCCCATTCCCGGCGCCAGCGACTCGCAGTCGCTCCTCATCGACGACAGCCAGGGCGGGCGCGTCTTCACCTCGGCCAAGCAGAGCGAGGAGGCGACTGAGTCAGGCACCCGCGTCTGGAGCGTCGTCGTCGACGGCGCGGCGCGACTCGGCGTGATCTCGATGGTGTTCGCCCACGTCGACGACGATGCCCGACTGCTCGCCGACAGCCTGGCGGGCGTGGTGGCCGCCCTCCTCGTGACCCGGGGTCAGTGCACCGACGTCTACACGAACATCCGCCGGAGCGAGAAGGTGTCGCTCGCCGCCGAGATGCAGTGGCAGCTGCTGCCGCCCCTCAGCCTTGACAGCGGCCGTATCTCGGTGGCGGGGCTCATCCAGCCGGCGTACGAGGTCGGCGGTGACTCCTTCGACTACGCCATCAACGGCAACGTCCTCGAGTTCGCCGTGTTCGACGCCATGGGCCACGGCCTGGAGTCGAGTCAGCTCGCCCATCTCGCGGTCACGAGCTACCGCCACAGCCGGCGCTGCGGGCTCGATCTCGCGGACACAGTGGAGGCCATGGACGCGGCGGTCGCGCAGATGGGCGACGGCGAGAAGTTCGTCACCTGCATCGTGGGTCGGCTGGATGCGTCGACGGGGGGGCTGGACTGGATCAACGTCGGGCACCCGCTTCCCATACTCCTGCGCCGGGGAATCGTGGCGGGCGTCCTCGCCTGCGAGCCCACCCTCCCGGCCGGGCTCGGCGGCGCGGTCGCCGAGCGGGCCCACACGGTCATGCAGCCCGGCGACCGCATCTGCTGCATCACGGACGGGGTCCTGGATTGCCACCGTCCGGGCGGCGAGGACTTCGGAGAGGACCGGCTCCGGACCTTCCTGTCCGAGCACTCCATCCGCCACGACGCTGCCGAGACGGTCCGCCTCTTGACCCACACCGTGATCGAGCACCACGGCGTTCTGAGCGATGACGCGACCGTCTTCCTCGTCGAATACCGCTGACTAGACGTAGCGGGACAGGAACAGCAGCATCTCCTGAACGTTGAGGCGCCCGAACGCCGGCTGCATGTCGAAGGCGTGCGGCTGCTCGGCGATGAGGTGCAGATCGACGTGCACACCGGCCGCCGCCAACGCCTCGTACATCCGGACACTCGACTCGTGCGGGACGACGATGTCGTTGGTGCCGGAGATGAGCAAGGTGGGTGGGAAGCCGGGCTTGGCGTGGGTGATGGGACTGGCCAACTCGGCGACGGCCTCACCGGCCGCGCCCTCGCCGAACATGGCGATGAGCAGTTGACGTCCCTCGCTGGTGGCCCGCGTCGTCTCGGTCAGAACGGTCGGCGGATAGACGGCCATGACCGCCTTCACCGCGTCGCTCACGCCGTCGTCGGTCTCACCGGCGAATTCCTCCAACCCCTGCGTCCCGGCCAGGAGCAGTGCCAGATGGCCGCCGGCCGAATTGCCCTCGACGGCGATCCTGTCGGGGTCGACACCCCACATCGCGGCGTTCTTACGGAGCCACCGCAGCGCCGCCTTGGCGTCGTGGATCTGGGCCGGCCAGTTGGCCTCCGGCAGGAGCCGGTACTCACTGGCCACGCACAGGTAACCCTCGCGGCCGAGGAGGATCCCGTATCCCCGCAACTGGGTGCGGTCGCCGGCGATCCAGCTACCGCCGTGAAGCAGGAGGATGGCAGCGCCGTTGCGCTTCTCCTCGGGCGGGACATAGACGTCGCACAGGAGGTCGCGGCCGCCGCCCTGGCCGAAGACGACGCCCTCCTCGACGGTGACGCGTGCGGTTGTGGTCACGGCGGTGTGCTCCTCAGTCCACGATGGCCGGATACACCAGCGACTTGAGCTGGCCCCGGAAGTTGAACGTGCTCGACGGGATCAGCTGGGTCATGAACACGACCACCAATTCCTCGGCGGGGTCGATCCAGAAGATCGTCGATGCCGCACCACCCCAGAAGAACTCGCCCGGCGACCCGATCGTCCCTTGGGCCGCGGGATCGGTGCCGACGGCGACGGTCAGGCCGAAGCCGACGCCGTCGTAGGCCGATTCGGACCACGCACCCGTGGCGTAGTGCCGCAGCGTGGGCACGACACCGGGTGTCTTGGGCGCGAAATGGTTGGTCGCCATCAGTTCGACGGTCTTGCGGCCGAGGATGCGGACGCCGTCGAGCTCGCCACCGTTGCAGAGCATCTGGGCGAAACGGAGGTAGTCGGCGGTGGTGCCCACCAGTCCTCCACCGCCGGAGAGGAAGCTGCGCTGCCTCCGGTAGCCGGAGGTGGTCGGGTCGTCGAGCACCCCCAGTGTCTTGTCCCGCTTGCGGACATAGCTGGCCGCGAACCGGTCGGCCTTGTCGTCGGGGACGACGAAGCCGGTGTCCTCCATGCCGAGCGGGGTGAACAGGTTGTCGCGGAGGTAGTCGTCGAATCGCTGGCCGGAGATGACCTCCACCAGACGGGAGCAGATGTCGGTTGAATACGAGTACAGCCACCGCTCGCCGGGGTGGAAGTAGAGCGGTTGCTCGGCCAGCTTCGTCACCATCAGCTCGAGCGTCATGCCCTTCTGGCGAAGGAAGCCGAACATACCGGTCGGGTCGCCCGCCGTCGGCTCGCCCACTTCGACACCATCACCAGGGGCGGTGCCGTAGCCGATGCCGGTGGTGTGCATGAGGGCGTCCTTGACGCTCATCTTGCGGTGAGGTTCGACCAGCGTACGAGTGCCGTTCGGGTTGCGCTCGGAGACCTTCAGGTCGGCGAACTCGGGGAGGAACCGATCGATGTTGTCGTTGAGCTGGAAGTGCCCGTGCTCGTAGAGCTGCATGAGGGCGACGCCCGTGATCGGCTTCGTCATCGAATACAGCCGCCAGACGGTGTCGTCGACGACCGGGACCGACCGCTCGTTGTCGGCGTTCCCGAAGCTGTGGAGGTAGCCGAGGCTGCCATGACGCTGGACCGCCACCTGGCAGCCGGCCAGCTTGCCCGGCCGCATGTAACGGGATTCGACGTGGGCGGTGATCCGCTCGAGTCGTCCGGCGTCCAAGCCGGCAGCGTCGGGGTCGATCTTCATCCACTCACGCTACCGAACCGGACGACGTGGACCGTCAGCGCAGGGCCCCGACGAGCATTCAGCGAAGCGTTGACGCCCCGGGAACACCGACGACCTCGTCCCACCGGTCGCCGGCCTTGCCGTAATCGCGCGTGAACCACCGCTCGGGTCGGATCCGAACCATGCCGCCGGTATCGCCCTGAGGGTCGACCTTCCCTGTCATGTAGGTGTCGCCACCCACCTCGGCGTACCGCCGCTGCATCTCGGAGGACAGGTACTTGTCGTAGAACGCCTGCGCGATCGCGGCGTCGCCGTCGCTCGGAGTGCACAGCTCGGCCGGCCCGGTGACGCTGACGAAGCGAGGAGGCCGGCCGGTCCCGGGGATGTCGCCCTCGTCCTGCACCGTGAGCGTCGCCCGCCCTGCCCGCACCATGGCCGCCAACTTGCGCGACGCCGGCTCCAGGAACAGCACGATGTCGCCGCCCGGTTCGTAGTGGAACCACACGGGGCTGGCGACGGTCCCACCATCCTCCTCGGCCACACTCAGGATGGCAGTGCGCGCCTCGGTGAGGAACGCCTCCCGTTCAGCCGCGGTCATGAGGGTCCGGTTCACGCCAGAAGCGTTTCACACGGCCTCGTCATCCGCCCTTGACGCTCCGCGGAGGACTCGACCTTTGCGCCGCTGCGCTCAACCCTCACCGTGCCCCATCAGGGCCGGGTTTCCCACCGGCCTTCGTAGTTGCCGTTGGACGGACCGCCCGTGACGGGCGAGATCCCCGTGATCGTCATCTGACCGCTCATCTTGGTGAGCGCGCCTGTCCCACTGCGAACCGTCACCGACGCCTTGGTCTCGCCCGTGGCGCCCTCGATGGTGAACGGGCCGGAGAGCGTCAGTTCGCCATACCCGAAGGGCGTCTGTCCGCGGAATCGATAGGTGATCGTGCCCCGTGCGTCACCCGACACCACGCCGACGGTCCCCTTGGCCGCGAAGGTCGCCGGGCCGTTGAAGAAACCGAGCCACACGCCGGCACCCCGGCAGACGAAGGCCTCCGTCGCGATGTCGTAGGACGTGGCGCACGGTCCGGCATAGACGACGCCCGACATCGTCCCCCGGTCCGCTCTGGCCGGCAGCGCGGTCGTCACGAGCACCGCCGCGGCGATGGCCGCGCACGCGAGGAGCCGACGTCTCACGCAACGATTCTCCCAACGATCGGCGCGTCCGGGCAACCCTCGGTATGCGCCCCCGGCAGGACTCGAACCTGCGACCCGCTGCTTAGAAGGCAGCCGCTCTGATCCGACTGAGCTACGGGGGCCAGCGGCTCTACGGTAGGGGGCGCTGGGGGGCCAGCGAAGGAGAAGGTCGAATGGGTCGCACCAGCCGGATGGCCGCCGCCGCGGTGGCCTGCATCGTGATCGTGGCCTCGGGCGCCACACCGGCGATGGCCACCCCGGTGTGCACCGACGGCTACATGGGAGGCCCGCCGCGCGACCTGTGCGGGGGGCGGATCTTCCCCGAGGCGGCGAGGGCCTCCGCCTACACACAGCTCAGTCCAGACCCGACCGGCTTCAAGGAGTTCCAGCACGGCATCGAGTACCTGGCCCAGCAGTACCCGCGTTGGGTGACGGTGTTCACGCTGCGCTCGCATTTCAAGGACGACCGTGCGGTGAGCTCCTCCGACGATCGCACCCGCGCCGACGAGCCTGGCGACACCAAGGACGGCCGGGACGTGTGGGTCATCAAGCTCACGGACAGCCGCGTCCCGGACAAGGGCAAGGACACGCTGTTCTTCTCGCTCTCGGTGCACGGCAACGAGCGCGGCGGGCTGGAGGGCGGCCTGCGCACCGCCGAGGACCTGGCGGTGGCGGCCGAGGAGGGCGGTCGCGTCGTCGACGGCATCGCCAACTACGAGACAACGACGGGGAAGGCACCCACGTTCCACAGCTATCAGGTGCGCGACCTGTTGCGGAAGGAGGTCGTCTACCTGTCGGCGTTCAATGCCGACGGCTGGGCCGTCGGCGACCTGTTCTATGCGGGCGGCACCCGGCCCTACGAGCGCGAGAACTCGATGGGCACCGACCTCAACCGGCAGATGCCGACCGTGGGCTGGATCGACCCGAGTCGCAACCCGCTCGCCGAGGGCGAGACGCGCTACGGCTTGAAGTTCATGCGCGAGGTCGCCGCCCAGGGCCGCAACGGCCAGATGGCGATCGGCTCCGACGTGCACGGCGAGCTCAACTCCAACGCCTACGTCGACATCATGTACCCGGGCGGCCAGTTCGACTCGGTGCAGCACCGCCGGATGATGTCGACGGCCGAGCGGGTGAAGTCGGTGGTCGATGCCACGCTCTACGAAGGGATCATCGACCAGGTCGAGGCCGCGACCGGCGGCAACAGCGAGCAGGGCGTGCCGGGCGAGGCGATCCCGACCAAGCCGGCGCGCTGGCAGACGGCCTATGACCTCCTGGGCTACACCGACACCGGCTACATCGGCGACTACCAGGCCACCGACCTCGCCTTCACCGGGCTCGACTACGAGATCTTCCTGAACCACACCGTGCCGGACAAGGTGTGGGACCGCTACCTGCAGGAGAACCACATCAACGCGACGCGGGCGATCGTCAAGACGTCGATGGCCTATGCCCAGACCCAGGGGCAGGAGTTCAACGACGACAACGTGAAGATCGAGACCCTCGGCCGGCCCGGCTACGTGCTCAACCCCGACCCGGTCACCGACACCGACGCCAACGGACCGGGACACCTCCCCGGCCCGGACGGTGACGGCAAGGGTGAGAACGGAAAGCCCGTCGTCCAGGCGCACTACTCGGCCACCAACATGCGATGGTTCCAGCGCGCCAGCCGGTTCCTGCAGCAGCCGTTCGTGCCCGTGATGTCCGCCGACATCGCCAGCGGCACCGACGTTCTCGACGCCGTGGACACACTCGTCCTGGCCGACATCGCCGTGCCGCGCGACCCCAAGGGCCGGCCCGTCGACGAGGCCTCGTATTACCGAAACATCCGGGCGTGGGTGAACCGCGGCGGCAACCTCGTGCTGACCGACCGGGCCGTGCACGCGCTGTCGAGCATCGGCGTGGTGCCCGACGAGGGCATCGACGACATCGTCACCTACCAGCCCTTCACCGATGTGCAGAACTTCGCCCACCCGATGGTCGAGGGGCTCAGGCCGAACGCCCACCAGCTCGTCGAGACTCCCCCGCTGGGCTTCCAGATCCTTTCCGACGAGTCACCGATGACCGTGGTCGACGCCGCGGCCATCACCGCCGCCAAGGGGCAGGTCGTGGGCACGAGCGGAGCGGGGCTGGCCAGCGTGGCGGAGATTCCCGTCGGCCAGGGCCAGGTCCGCATCGTCGGCGCCGCGCTCCCGATGCCGACCGAGGAGAACGACCACCGGTACGGGCTGCGCGACTACGCCCTCACCTACACCGGCCTCTACATCCTGGAGAACAGCCTCCGCCACGACGCACCGGGCCTGGGTGGCTCGCCGCCGGCCAATCAGGGGGACACGCGGGGTCCCGGTGCCGCCGAGCCGGGCCAGCTACCGGCCACGGGCGGGGACGCGGCAACGCCCGTGATCGCCGCGCTGTTGCTCGTCGCCGCCGGGGCGATCAGGCGTCGGGCTTCTCGGCCAGCTCGAGCGACAGCGAGTTGATGCAGTACCGCTGACCGGTCGGCCCCGGCCCGTCATCGAAGACGTGACCGAGGTGGCCGCCGCAGCGCCTGCAGGTGACCTCGGTGCGCGTCATGCCGTGGCTGTGGTCGGCGTGGAGCTCCACGACCTCGGCCACGGCCGGCTCGGTGAAGCTCGGCCAACCGCTGCCCGAGTCGAACTTGGTCTCGGAGCTGAACAGCTCGGCGCCGCACCCGGCGCAGCAGTACATGCCGTTGGCCTTCTCGTTCACGTACTGACCCGTGAAGGCCCGCTCGGTTCCCTTGCGGCGCAGGACCTCGTACTGCTCAGGAGTCAGCGACTCCCGCCACTCGTCCTCGGTCTTGGAGATCTCAGGTGCCATCGCGTCGTCCTCCCAGGCTTCGACGAGGGAGTGTACGGGAGGTCCCGTCACGAGCGCCCTCGGCTAACCTGCCCGCCGAGATGGCCAATGAGCAGCCTCCCGACGACCCGTTCCGCGTCCGCCTGAGCTGGCCGGGCCGGAGCGAGCAGTCCGCCCGTCTGCCGGGTGATCGCGACGACGCGCCGCCGGCGCCGGCCGCCGAGCCGACCGCTCCTGTGTCCTCGTCCACACCGTCAGCCCCCCCGCCGCGGGTCGCCGACCCGGTGTTCGATGCCGACGTTCCCGAGGAAGAGGCGTCGGTCCTCTACACCGTGGCCAACCGCCTCGAAGGTTTGCGGGCCGCCCTCGGCACCATGGGCCTCCGGCTGGATGCCCTCATCCGGCGTGACGAGGAGTTCCGCGAGTTCACGACGGCACGCCTGGCCGAGTACGCCGAGCAGATCGCCGCCGGTGTCGGCACGGCGTCGGCCGAGATGGAGGAGACGAGCCGGTCACACGCCCGCTCCCTCACCGAGCTGACCACCGGTCTCACCTCCACCACCGAGTCGATGAGCGCGCTGGCCAAGGAGACCGCCGCCGTTGCCGCCAGCGTCGACCGGGTGGCCAGCGCCATCGCCGAGCTGACGACCCTGGTCAACGACCAGGCCGCGCTGCTCCACGATCACACGACGCTGATCCACGACCAGGGCACCAACGCCCAGGAGCAGGCCGCCGCCCAGCTGGCCGAGATCGAGGTCATCCGCGCCGAGCTCGTCACCGCCACCGCCCAGGCCGAGGAGCGCGACGAGGAGCTGGCGACCGAGGTGGCCAACATGGCCGAGGAGATGCGCGCCCTCCGTCGCCGCATGACGGTGCGGGCTACGGGCGGCTCGCCGGCTGCGGCCAAGGCCGCCCCGGCCCGGCGTCGAGCGGCGCCCGCCGACGACGAGGTCTACGACGACGAGCCGGCCAAGCCCGCCCGCCGTTCCCGCTCCGCTCGGTAACCTGACCCCGCTACGCGGGTGTAGCTCAATGGCAGAGCATCGCCCTTCCAAGGCGACTATGCGGGTTCGATTCCCGTCACCCGCTCTCAGGCGGCGTCAGGCCCCAAGGCGTCGGGACCGACGAAGCGCGGGAAGCTGATGAAGCTGGCGGCGACCAGCGGGAGCAGCAGCATGGCGCCGGCCATGGGCTGGCCGACGGCCGTCAGCGCGACGAGGGCAGCCAGCGGGAGCCGGACGACGCGGAACGCCACCGGCGCATACACCGCCAGTCGGGCCAGCACGCTGAACGTGCTGCAGAGATAGACCGTCAAAATCAGCGGTACGTACACGATGTCCCCCCCGGGCAGTCGTTTCCTTTCATGGTATCGGCGTTTCGGCGACGTCCCTGAAGGCCGACGGCGGGAGCCGACACCGCTGCTGTGCCATCCTGTGGCGCACACGGTGGCCGTAGCTCAGGTGGTTAGAGCGCCAGGTTGTGGCCCTGGAGGTCGGGGGTTCAAGTCCCCTCGGTCACCCTCTTCTCCTGCGGGCACTCGCGCCCGCAGGCATCGGCGCGGCCACCGCTACGATGAGCAACTTCGCGCCTCTAGCTCAATGGCAGAGCAACGGACTCTTAATCCGCAGGTTCTGGGTTCGAATCCCAGGGGGCGCACTCCCTCCCGAGAAGCGGGTCAGATCTCGATGACGTAGCCGTCGGGATCGCGGACATACGCATACGGGACGCCCGGCGCGTGCTCGCCCTTGTCGACGAGCTCTCCGCCGGCGGCCTGGATGGCGGCGATGGCGTCGTCCAGCGACGAGCGATCGGTCACGGTGATGCCGAAGTGCTCGTAGCCGCCGTTCTGGCCGACCCTGGCGTCGTCGGTCACCAGGTGCAGCGCCAGCGAGTCCTGAGTGCCAGGCGTGTTGAGGAACACCAGGTCGTCGCCGTCGCGGAACCTCTCGGTCATACCGAAGGCCTCGCCGTAGAACCGGATCGAACGCCCGAGGTCGGACACGAGCAGGTGGATGTGGCGGATACCTGCGGTCTCGACAGCCATGGCCTGAGTATCGCCGAGTCGGTCACCGCTCGTCGCCGTCGCCGGCCATGGTGCCTCGCTCGATGCGGCCGCGTAGCTTCTCGAGGTTGCTCTCCGCCACGTCGCCCAGGTCGATGTCGAGCTGCGTGCACATCTCGGCGAGGTACCAGAGCACATCACCCAGCTCGAGGGTCAGGGCCTCGCGGTCGGCATCGGTGACGATCCCGCCCCGGTCGCGGAAGATCTTCTTCACCTTGCCTGCCACCTCGCCGGCCTCGTTCACGAGACCCAGCGTCGGATAGACGATCGGATGGTCGACGGCCACGGCGCCGCCGGTCCGGGCCGCTTGGCGCTGGTAGTCGGAAAACGCCGAGGCGTCCTGCATCAGCCTCAGTGCCGTCGCGTCACGGTCGCCACGCCGACGGTGGCCTGGGCGCTGCACGGTGGCTCTATGTAGCCGGGCTGCCCGATATCGAACGTCACCCACCGGTCGTGCGGACCCGGCCGGTAGGTCATCGTGTGCCGGACCTCCAGGCATCCGGCGAACAGGCGTCCCGTGGGCGACCAGATCGCCACATAGATCTCGCCGCCATCGAGGACGCCGCGATCATCCACCTCCAGGGTGACGCTGCGCCCCGGGTCCCAGACGTGGAACCGGCCGGCCAGGTCGACGGTTCCGACCGGCGTCTCCGGAGTGTGGAGGAAGAACGAGTCGGCCTGCGCCACGTCGGCGACATAGAAGTGCTGCTCGCTCTCGGATGCCGATGCGCCCGGCGCCGCGAGCGATGTCAGGCCCGCGAGGGCGGCGACACACACCGATCGCAGGGCGCGCATCACGATCGGCCGATCGATTGCAGAGCGATCCGGGTCGGATCTGCTCCTGGCAGGCTGCCCCGCGTTGATCGGGCGGCGGCGAGGACAGCGTCGTGCTCCTCGCGATCAGGCAACGTCGGGTAGTCGAAGCGCCACCGGCGCGCCCGCTCCAGGATCAGCGGCCTGGCCGGGTCGGCATCGATGCCGGCGGCGGCGAAGACACGGCAGTCATAGGTGCGGCAGGTACGCGGGCGGTGGTCGTAGATCGAGCAGGCCCCGTCGGCGAGCATCGGGCAGTGGCCCCGCTCGTCGTAGCCGAGGACGAGGTGGCCGACAGGAAGGCCGGGCGCGGGAAAGAGCAGCGCCTCGGGGATGGCGGCCAGCGTGTCGGTCTCGTCCGGATCGATGTGGACGAACTGCGACGACGTGCAGCACGCCGTGCATCCGTCGCAGGGGACGTCGGAACTCCCTCCGTCGGCCAGGACCGCACGCATTGCCGTCAGCCAGTCGGAGAACGGCCCCGCCGTCAGCACCCCGCCGTCGTCGACCATCCGGGCATCGTACCGACTGCCTCAGTCGTATTCGCTGGAACCCATCACCCAGATGAAGGACTGGATGTCGATCATGTCCCTGGGGCGCCAGTCGGCGAGGTCTCGCCGGAGAACCTTGGCGAAGGTGAGCAGGCTCTCGTAGGTCTCCCAATCCGGGCGCGACCGGTAGGTGAAGTCGAACCCGTAGGCCTCCGCCGCACGGCGGGTCACCATGGGCTTGAGGAAGATGTTGGCGCGCGGGCGGGCGATGAAGCCGAAGACCGTGAGCACCGGCCAGGTGAGGACACGCGTCTGACGCCGGGGCAGGTCGGCAACCACGGCGCGCCACCGTTCGAACCTCGCCCGTTCGGACCCGTCGCCGTACAGCCAGTCGTGCAGGCCCTCGGCGAGGCACTTCGCACCGCCCGGAGACGACACGGCGTCCCGAACCGCCATCTTCTCGAAGGAGAACAGCAGGTTGGTCCGTGACTCGATGCGGACGGCCTCGCGAGCCACGTCGTCGTGCTCGCCGGCGTGAAGTCGTGACCTGAGCTCGTCCTCACCGAGCGCCGCCACCCATGCCTGATGGGCCTCGAGCTTGTAGAGGCGCTCCATGACGACGTAGTCCTCGTCGTGGAAGCCGCCGGGATAGAACTCCTGGAACTTGCGCCTGCAGGCTGCGACCTTCCGCTTGTGACTGTCGGGGAGCGGCGCCACCCGGTGTGCCTACCCGGCGGGAGATGTCGAGGAACAGACGTACAGCGTCCTTGACACTGATGTCGAGTGACCTTTACACTGGGCCGATGAGCGATCCGATCCCGTCCGAGGCGCAGCAGCGACGCCAACTGCTCCCCCGCCGCCCGTCCGACCGCGTCGTCATGTGGTTGGCGGTCGCCGGCCTGGCAGCTGCCGTGGCCCTTCGCGTCGACCCGATCATCGGCCTGGCCCCCGCCGCCGTCGCCGCCATCTTCCAGAAGGTGAACGGCCACCTGCAGGCGTGGCGCGGTGGTGGCGTCGAGCGGGCCTTCGTCATGGAGTCCACGGCCCTGTCGTTCTACGTGCTCGTGGCCGTGCTCGTCGTGGTGACCGTCGTACAGGCCGCGGGCGTCGTCGACCGTGTCGATGTCGGCCTCCTCGCGGTGTCGTCGCTGTTCATCGACACCACCGTGCGCAGCTGGCGGGAGTCCCGGTTCACCTGATGGAGAACCGCCTCCTGACGCTGCGTTCAGAAGCCGGTTGGACTCAGGTCGAGCTGGCCGAGCGGCTCGGCGTCTCCCGCCAGACGGTGATCTCGATCGAGCGCGGCCGGTTCGACCCGTCGCTTCCACTCGCCTTCGACATCGCCCGGCTGTTCGGGCTGAAGATCGAGGACGTCTTCCTTCCTCGCGGCTAGC
>DATLDH010000022.1:0-3546 GCA_035526015.1 Acidimicrobiales bacterium | reverse complement strand
CCGAAGTCCGACTGCACCTCCCAGTGGGGCGCGACGGGGCCGAGGTAGACGACGCGCACGTGCCCCCTGGGCGGCTGGGGCTCGGCATTCTCCTCGGGGGGAGTCAGGGACATCGGTGCAGCACCTCCGTAGAGCGGACGGGTGCGAGCCTACCGGCGCGTCACCGGCCGGGATCCGAGGGCGATCTTGGCCGACTTCCTGGCCGACCCCGACAGCCACGCCACGTCCACGACGTCGCCGGCCCGGTGGGCCCGCACGGCGGCGACCAGCGCGTCGGACGACGCGATGGTGCGGCCGTCGAGCTCCGTGATGACGTCGACCCGCTGGATGCCGGCGTTCTCGGCCGGCGACCCGGGCGCCACGTCGACGACGACGGCGCCCTTCTCGGCCACGAAGCCGAAGCGCTCGCGGATCTCGGGGGTGAGGCTCTGGCTGGTGATGCCGAGGTAGGCGGTGGCGGCAAAGCCGGTCGAGCCGTGCCTGATCTCCTCGAGGAGGGGCTTGATGGTGTCGGCGGCGATGGCGAAGCCGATTCCCTCCACGTCGCTGCCGCGGAGCACGGCGGTGTTCATGCCGATGACGCGACCCGCCGAGTCGACGAGCGGACCGCCGGAGTTGCCCGGGTTGATGGCGGCGTCGGTCTGGATGAGGTTGTCGTAGGTGTCGGTGGCGTCGCTGAGGGTGCGCTCCTTGGCCGACACGATGCCGTCGGTGACCGTCGGGCCACCGGGAAGCGCCAGCGCGTTGCCGATGGCGACGACGGGGTCGCCGACCTGCACGGCGGTCGAGCTACCGAAGGTGATCGTCGACAGGTCCTTGGCGTTGCGGATCTTGAGCAGCGCCACGTCGGAGCGGCCGGCGACACCGACGGGGTCGGCAGGACGCGGCTCCTTCTCGCCGTCGAGGGTGACGGTGATCCCGGTCGCGCCGTCGACGACATGGGCGTTGGTGAGGACATCGCCGTCGGCCGTCAGGATCATCCCGGTGCCGGCGCCTCCGTTGGCGGTGCGGATGGCGACCACGGCCGGCTGCACCGCCTTGAGGATGCCGCGCACGTCGGAGATGCGGCCGGCGGAAGAGCGCGTGCCGGCGGCGTCGGTTCCGAGCGCCACGCCGGCGTCGGGTTCCTGGTCGTTGTCGAGCGCGGTGGCGATACCGGCGCCGACGAGACCGCCGATGAGCCCGGCCACCAGGGCGGCGACGATGCCGCCCGTCGACCACGACCGCCGGGTGGGCAGCCGCTCGGCTGCCGGCTCGGGGCCGGCCTCGGCCTCGGGCAAGGGCTCGGGTTCGGGCTCCGGCTCCGGCTCCGGCTCGGAATCAGCCGCCGCAGACGGCGAGGCGTCGACCTGCTCCTCGGGCGGCGGGATGGCCTCCAGGACGTCGTCGTCGATCTCAGTGCCCGATTCGTCCACTGTGTGCTCCTTCGTCGTAGGAAATCCGCCCGTCGGACCAGTGTCGAACTCGATTCTGGGAACCACCTGTCACGCGTGGGCGTTGAACCAGGTAGGAGAACGGAGGTCCCATGGACACGTCCTGGATGGCTCGAGGCAGGTGCAAGGACATCGCCCCCGCGGTGTTCTTCCCCTCCGACGGGGTCGGAGTGGACGTGGCCCGCGCCATCTGCGCGACCTGTCCGGTCAAGGCCCCGTGCCTGGAATTCGCGTTGGCCAATCGCGTCGACCACGGCGTCTGGGGCGGGTGCTCGGAGCGCGAGCGCCGACGGATCGCCAGGCAGCGCCGACTGGCCGCGGCCGCGGAAGTGCAGGCCGCCGGCCGGGATTCCGCCAAGTCAGCCTGACTTCGTCGTCTTGCGATCCTCGGGCTCGTCCCGTGCCCCGTCGTCGACGCCGGCCTTGAACTCCTTCGAGGCCTGACCGAGCGAGCGGGCCAGCTTCGGCAGCCGGCTCCCCCCGAACAGCACGAGCACGACCACGAGCACGATCAGTAGTTCGGGTGCGCCGATGCCGGACATGTCATCTCCTTGGGTCGCCCACCAGCGTAACGCCTGTGTCAGTTCGGACCGCTCCGTGTGCCCCGCACGACGACAGGGGGATGGGGCACCTGCACCGGCGCGGGCCGGAACCCGTTGCCGAACGCGGCGGCCAGCTCCCCGACCTCGGCCTCGTCGGCGACACCCACGATCAGGCGGCCACCGGTCAGCACGTCCAGCGTCGTCAGCGCCTTCACGACGATGGCGAGCGGCCGGCGGGAGAGATCCAGCCGGACGCCGATCCGCGCCGGCTCGGGGCGCCCGGCCCATCCCGCCGCGGCCGTGATCGGGTCGAGGTCGTCGTCGTCGTCGAACCAGACCGTGGCGTGGGCGTCGTCGGCGGGACCCATCGCCGTGCGAGCGTAGTGACGTGCTCGAGTGCGTCGCGAACGTCAGCGAGGGCCGGCGCGGCGACGTCCTGGAACGCCTCATACGGGCGGGCGGGCCTTCGTTGCTCGACGTGCACCGCGACCCCGACCACAACCGCGCCGTGCTGACGCTGGCCGGGCCGGCGGCCGAGCAGGCGGCGCGCGACCTCACCGTGGTCGCCGTCGAGGCCATCGACATCCGCCGCCACGAGGGTGTCCACCCGCGGTTCGGCGCCGTCGACGTCGTGCCGTTCGTGGCGCTCGGTGGCTCCACCGATCTCGACGCCGTGGCGGCGCGCGATGGCTACGCCCGGTGGGCGGCCGTCGAGCTCGGTCTGCCCTGTTTCCTCTACGGGCCCGAGCGGTCGTTGCCCGAGGTCCGCCGCGACGCGTTCACCGTGCTGCCGCCTGATCACGGCCCGTCGGCGCCGCACGCGACGGCGGGTGCAATCGCCGTTGGCGCACGCGACGTGCTCGTGGCGTGGAACCTGTGGCTGGCCGGGGACGACCTCGACACCGCCAAACGGGTGGCGGCCTCGGTGCGGGGGCCTTACGTGCGCGCTCTGGGCCTGCGGGTCGGCGACGCCGTGCAGGTGTCCTGCAACCTCATCGCGCCCCACCGCGTCGGGCCCGGTGCGGTGTACGACGCAGTGGCGGCCGAGGCGGCTGTGGCGCGAGCCGAGCTCGTGGGGCTCGTGCCCACCGCCGTGCTCGAGGCGGAGCCGGAGGCCAGGTGGTCGCAGCTCGACCTGGACCGGTCGAGAACGATCGAGGCCCGCCTGGAGCAGGCGGGCCTCGATGGGGGAAGTGGTCAGTAGGGCGCGGGCGGGTCGTGGATCGCCGGCGCCGGTGGCTCACGAGGCGGACGCCGCCCCGCGACGGGCCAGGGCCCGGGCCCGGCGGACCCGCCGCCGCTCCCGTTCACTCATGCCTCCCCAGATGCCGAACTTCTCGCCGTTGGCCAGCGCGTACTCGAGGCAGTCCTCGCGCACCACGCAGCCTCGGCACACCTCCTTGGCCTCACGCGTCGAGGCACCTCGCTCCGGGAAGAAGAGGTCGGGATCGACCCCCATGCAGTTGGCCCGTGTCTGCCAACCCTTCCTGTCGCCGTCCATCTCGTGCATCAGCTCCACCGGTGGCCTCCCCTCGCTTTGCACCGATGTAATTACAAGAATGTGAGTTTCC
>DATLDH010000019.1:0-7734 GCA_035526015.1 Acidimicrobiales bacterium | reverse complement strand
CGATGAGATCGAGGTGCTTGCGCTCGAGCTTGCCCAGCGCGTTCTCCCGCAACGACTCGGTCTCGGCCGCGAAGCCGACGATGACCTGGCCCGGGCGCTTCTGTCGGCCGAGGTCCACGAGGAAGTCGTGCGTGGGCTCGAGGGCGATCGTCGGGGCTGCGGCCTCGCCCTTCTTGATCTTCTGGGCCGCGACCCGAGCGGGCCGGAAGTCGGCCACGGCGGCGGCCATGACGACGACGTCGGCGGCGGCGCTGCGGGGCATGACGGCGTCCTCCATCTCGGCCGCCGACGCCACGCGCACGACCTCGACGCCCGGCGACACGGGCCGGTCGACGGTGGTGACGAGCACGACCTTGGCGCCCCGGGCGTTGGCCTCCTCGGCGATGGCGTGGCCCTGCTTGCCCGACGAGCGGTTGGTGATGACCCGCACCGGGTCGATGGCCTCGCGCGTCCCACCCGCGGTGACGAGCACCGTGAACCCCTCGAGGTCGGGGGTCGTGAGGGCGCGCTCGGCGGCGGTGAGGATCACGTCGGGGTCGGCCAGCCGGCCGGCTCCCTCGTCGCCGCCGGCCAGGCGGCCGACGGCGGGGTCGACCACGTGGACACCGCGGCGCCGCAGCAGCGCCAGGTTGTCCTGCACCGCCGGGTGCTCCCACATCTCGGTGTGCATGGCCGGACAGATCACCACCGGTGCGCGGGTCGCGAGAAGCGTGGCCGTGAGCAGGTCGTCGCTGATGCCCGCGGCATACGCGCCGATGACACGGGCCGTGGCCGGCGCGATGACGATGACGTCGGCCCCCTGACCGAGGCGCGTGTGGGGGATGACGTGCTCACCGTCGAACAGCGCCGTCTGGGCCGGCTCCGATGCCAGGGCCGAGAAGGTCAGCGCGCCGACGAAGCGGGTCGCATCGGCGGTGAGCACGGGAGCGACATGGGCGCCGGCGTCGACGAGACGGCGGCAGAGTTCGACCGCCTTGTAGGCGGCGATACCCCCTGACACACCGAGCACGACCCTGCGCCCGGCCAGCACCGACACGGCGCCGCGCTCCGGACCGACTGGCCTCAGCCGGCGTCCGGCGTGTCGGCGGCGGCCTCGCCGGCGAGGGCAGGGACGTCATCGCCCTCGCCCGAAACCTCGTCCGCTGCATCGTCGCCGGCCGGCTCGGCATCGGGGTCGGGACGGCTCCAGGTGATCTTCGCCGCCGCGATCTCCTCCAGGGCGATGGAGAGTGGCTTGCGGGAGACCGAGGCGACCTGGGGCGGCACGATGGCACCCAGGCCCTCGCCCAGCTGGTTGAAGTAGGAGTTGATCTGGCGGGCGCGCTTGGACGCCAGGGTCACGAGCGTGAACTTCGAGTCGACCTTCCCGAGAAGGCCCTCGATGGGCGGATGGATCATCGTGGCGCGGCGGTCAGCCATCAGGGTTCTCCGAGTCGTCCGTCGGCAGGCGCTGCCGGTGGGCCTCCAGTATACGTGCGACCTCGGCTACGGCCTCGTCCAGGGTCCCGTTCACGACCGTGTGGTCGGCCAGACCCCGGCCCGTCTCCTCCTCGGCCGCCGACACCTCCAGCCGGCGGGCCACGAGCTCGTCGCTGTCGCCCCGCCGGCGCAGCCGCTCCTCCTGCTCCTCACGGGAGGGAGGCAGCAGCAGGACCACGACCGACTCCGGATGCAGGGCCTTGACCTGGGCCGCGCCCTGAGGGTCGATCTCGAGCACGAGGTCGCGCCCGTCGGGCATCTCCGGCACGGGCGTGCCGTACAGGTGGCCGTTGCCAGGGAACTCGGCCCACTCGAGGAACCCGCCCTGCTCGGCGTGGGCCGTGAACGTGTCGCGGTCGACGAACACGTACGCGTCGGCCGGCTCGCCGGGGCGTCGGGTCCGCGTCGTCCACGACCGGCTCAACCACAGCGACGGGTCGGCGGCGACGAGGCGCTGTACGACGGTGCCCTTGCCGACCCCGCCGGCACCGATGACGACGAGGATCAAGCGCTAGAGCTGCGCGAGCTTCTCGAAGAGTGCTTCGCGCTGGTTCTTGCCGAGGCCCTGCACGCGACGGGTCTCGCTGATGCCGATCTCGTCGAGCAGCCGCCGGGCCTTGACCTTGCCGAGCCCCGGCAACGACTCGAGCACGACCAGCACCTTCATCTTGCCGACGACCTCGTCGCGCTCGCTCTGGTCGAGGAGCTCGCGCAACGTCAGCGAGCCCATCTTCAGCTTCTCCTTCAGCTCCGCCCGTTGCCTCCGGGCGGCGCCCGCCTTCTCCAGTGCTGCTGATCGCTGATCCGGGGAGAGGGCGGGGGGCAGCGGCATGCCGCGCACCCTACAGGCTGGCGTGCAACCTCGCCGCGGCCGCGACGGGGTCGGTCGCCGCCGTCACCGTGCGACCGACGACGAGGACGTCGGCACCCGCGGCAATGGCCTCGCGGGCCGTCGCCACACGGGTCTGATCGTCACGGTTGCTGCCCTCCTCACGGATGCCGGGGACCATGGTGACCAGTGTCGGACCGACGCCCTTGACCTCGGCGATGTCGGTGGCCGCGCACACCACGCCCCCCATGCCCGACGCCAGCGCCAGCGCGGCGCGCTCGGCGACCAGACCGGGAGCGGCGGCGTCGCTGGTGAGGACCGTGACCCCCAGCGGAACGGGCGGCGGGTGGCCCGCCTCGGCCGCGCCCTGGGCCAGTCCCTCGGCCCCCGCGCGCAGCATGGTCTCACCGCCCTGCACGTGGAAGTTGAGGTACGACACCCCGAGGCGCCCGAGCACTCGCGCGCCGCGCCCGACGGTGGTCGGTATGTCGTGGAGCTTGAGGTCGAGGAACACGGCGTAGCCGATGTCGCGCAGCGCAACGACGGCCGCCGGTCCGGCCGCGGCGTAGAGCTCGTAGCCCACCTTGGCCACGCCGAACCAGGGCCGCACGGCCTCCGCCAGCTCGAGGGCATCGTCGAGGTCGTCGCGGTCCAGGACGATGGCGAGGCGGGGGTCAGGGCCAGGGCCCGAGCGGCCCTCTGAGCGGGGATCAGGGCCCGAGCGGCCCTCTGAGCGGGGGTCAGGGCCCGAGCGGCCCTCTGAGCGGGCGTCAATGGACATGGGCTCCTCCGATGAGCTGGTCGAGTCTGGACACGTCGTGGCGGCGGCACCAGCGCTGCAGCTCGCGGGCGACACGGGACGGCGCCCGCGGGTCGAGGAAGGTGGCGGTGCCCACTTGCACGGCGTCGGCGCCGGCGGCGAGGAACTCCGCCGCGTCGGCTCCGGTCATCACGCCCCCCACCCCGATGATGCCGATGTCGGGAAACGCGGCCCGGCACTCGAAGACGGCTCGCACCGCCACCGGATGCAGGGCCGGGCCCGAGAGCCCCCCGCCGTTGGGGCCGGAGCCGAGCCGGAACCCCCGGGTGGCGGGGTCGACGGCCATCCCCATCAACGTGTTGGTCAGGGTGAGCGCCTCGGCCCCGGCGTCGATGGCGGCCGCCGCGATCGGGGTCAGGTCGGTGACGTTGGGGCTGAGCTTTGCCCACCGGGGGACGCCGGCGGCACCGGCGGCGTCGATCGCCTCGGCCGTGGCCGACGGTGAGTGGGCGAACATGCGGCGACGGTCCTCGGTGTTGGGACAGCTGACGTTCACCTCGACGGCGACGATGCGGACCGCAGCCGGGGCGAGCATGGCGGCGGCCTTGGCGAACTCCTCCACCGTCGTGCCCCAGATGCTGGCGACCACGGTGGCGCCGGCCGCCTCGAGGGCGGGGAGATCGTGGGCCAGCCACTCCTCGACTCCGGGGTTCTGGAGGCCGACGCTGTTGAGCATCCCGCCCGCCGTCTCGTGCACGCGCGGAGCGGGGTTGCCGGCGTGGGGAGCGGCCGACAGCGACTTGACCACCACGGCGCCGATCGAGTCGAGCGGGAAGTACCGGGCCAGCTCGGCGCCATGGCCGGCGGTGCCGGCGGCGGTCATGACCGGCGACGACAACGCGACCGACCCGACGTGGGCCCGGAGGTCTACACCGGAAGGCGTTGCTGGTCTCCTTCGTGGAACTCCTGCAGCGAGCGGACGACGAGGGAGTGACCGGCCCAGTCCTGGATGCCGGCCGCCGCGGCGCGCGCCGCCGCCACCGTCGTCAGGCACGGCACGGCATGCACGTTGGCGGTGCGCCGGATGTGGGCGCCGTCGGAGCGCGGCCCGCGCCCTCGCGGGGTGTTCACGATGAGCTTCACCTTGCCGCTGGCGACGAGCTCGACCGCGTCCATGCCGCTGGGGTCACCGACCTTGGCCACCACCGTCTCGACCGGCACCCCGTGCTCTTCGAGGAACGCGGCGGTGCCGGCCGTGGCAACCACCGAGAAGCCGAGCTCGACGAACCGCAGCGCCGCCGACAGGCCTCCCGGCTTGTCGCGGTCGGCGAGGGAGAAGAAGACGGCGCCCGACTCCGGCAACTGGTTGCCGGCCGCCATCTGGCTCTTGGCGAAGGCCAGGCCGAAGGTGCGGTCGATGCCCATGACCTCGCCGGTGGAGCGCATCTCGGGGCCGAGCACGGAGTCGACGTCGGGGAAACGGTCGAACGGGAGGACCGCTTCCTTCACACTGACGTGACCGCCGAGCACGGGCGGGACGAGGAGGCCTTCGGCGCGCAGCTCGGCGAGGGTGGCGCCGACCATGACCCGCGCCGCCACCTTGGCCACGGGGACGCCGGTGGCCTTGGCCACGAACGGCAGCGTGCGACTGGCGCGCGGGTTGGCCTCGATCACGAACACCTGGCCGCTCTTCACGGCGTACTGCACGTTGAGGGGGCCCCTGACGTCGAGGGCGTCGGCGATGGCGCGGGTGTAGCCCTCGATCACCTCGACCACCGGATACGGGAGGGTCGGCGGCGGGATGGCGCACGCGCTGTCGCCGGAGTGGACCCCCGCCTCCTCCACGTGCTCGAGCACACCGGCGACGAGGACCTCGCCCGTCGCGTCGCGGATGGCATCGACATCGACCTCGATGGCGTCCTCGAGGAAGCGGTCGACGAGGACAGGCCGCTCACTCGACAGGCCGCCCTCGCGCCCGAGGCTGCCGAACCCGGCCAGCTCGGCCATGGCCCGGCGCAGGTCGTCGTCGTCGTAGACGATCTCCATGGCCCGGCCGCCGAGGACGTAGCTCGGTCGCACCAGGGCGGGGTAGCCGATGCGCTCGACGATCTCCAGGGCGGCCTCGATCGTCGCCGCCGTTCCGCCGGCCGGCTGGGGGATCTCGAGCTGCGCGCACAGCGCGTTCCACTGCTCGCGGTCCTCGGCCAGGTCGATGGAGCGGGCCGACGTGCCGAGCACGAGCTCGGGCGGCAGCTGACCGGACAGCTTCAGCGGCGTCTGCCCGCCGAGGCCGACGATCACGCCCTTGAGCGAACCGCCGCCGGCCGCCGCCGACGCCTCCTCGGCGTCGAGCACGTTGCGCACGTCCTCATAGGTGAGGGGCTCGAGGTAGAGACGGTCGCTGGTGTCGTAGTCGGTGGACACCGTCTCGGGGTTGCAGTTGACCATGATCGTCTCGTAACCGGCGGCCCGCAGCGCCAGGCTGGCGTGCACACAGCAGTAGTCGAACTCGATGCCCTGGCCGATGCGGTTCGGGCCCGACCCGAGGATCACGACCTTCTCCCGCGATCCCGGCGCGACCTCGTCCTCGTCCTCGTAGGTGGAGTAGTGGTACGGCGTGGCGGCGGCGAACTCCGCGGCGCAGGTGTCGACGGTCTTGAACGTGACCCGTACTCCGGCCTGCAGGCGCGCGGCGCGCACCTCGGGCTCGGTGACGCCCCACAGCCAGGCCAGCTGGCCGTCGGAGAACCCGAGCCGCTTGGCCCGTCGCCAGCGGCCGCGGTCCATGCCGGTCAGGCCGACCTGGGCCAGCGTCGCCCGCTCGGCCACGATCAGCGCGATCTGATCGAGGAACCACGGGTCGACCCGGGTCGCCTCGTGGATGCGCTCCACGCTGATGCCGCGTCGCAGCGCCGCCTCCAGCTGGAAGGGGCGGTCGGGTGTCGCGATGGCGGCTCGGCGCACGAGCTCGTCGTCGTCGATGGCGTCGAGGTGGACCTCGGCCGGATCGCAGTTGAGGCCGCGGCGGCCGTGCTCCAGCGAGCGCAGCGCCTTCTGCAGCGACTCGGGGAAGGTGCGGCCGATGGCCATGGCCTCCCCCACCGACTGCATGCGGGTCCCGAGCACGGCGGGGATGCCGGGGAGCTTCTCGAAGGCCCAGCGCGGCACCTTGGTGACGATGTAGTCGATGACCGGCTCGAAGCTGGCAGGGGTCTCCCTGGTGATGTCGTTGGAGATCTCGTCGAGGGTGTACCCGACGGCGAGGCGGGCGGCGATCTTGGCGATGGGAAACCCGGTGGCCTTCGACGCCAGCGCGCTGGAGCGGCTGACGCGGGGGTTCATCTCGATCACGACCATCTCGCCGTTGCCCGGGTTGACGGCGAACTGGATGTTGGAGCCGCCCGTGTCGACGCCGATGCGGCGGATGCACGCGAAGGCGGCATCGCGCATGTGCTGGTACTCGACGTCCGACAGCGTCATGGCGGGGGCGACCGTCACCGAGTCGCCGGTGTGCACGCCCATCGGATCGAAGTTCTCGATGGAGCAGACGACGACGCAGTTGTCGGCCCGGTCGCGCATGACCTCGAGCTCGTACTCCTTCCACCCGGCGATGGAGCGCTCGATGAGGATCTCGGTGGCCGGGCTGGCGGCCAGCCCGGCGGCGGCCACTTCGCGCAGCTCATCCTCGTCGGCGGCGATGCCGGTGCCGGCGCCACCGAGGATGAACGACGGCCGCACGATCACCGGGTAGCCGACCTCCCGGCCGACGACGAGGGCCTCCTCGAGGGCGTACGCGAACCCCGAAGGCGGGACGGCCAGGCCGATCTCGGTCATGGCCGCCTTGAACTGGTCGCGGTTCTCGGCGGTGTGGATGGCCTCGGAGTTGGCGCCGATCATCTCCACGCCGTAGCGGTCGAGCACGCCGCGGTCGAAGAGCTCGATGGCGAGGTTGAGCGCGGTCTGGCCGCCGAGGGTTGGCAGCACCGCGTCGGGGCGTTCCCGCTCGATGATGGCGGTGAGGACCTCGGCCGACAGCGGCTCGATGTAGGTGCGGTCGGCGAAGTCGGGGTCGGTCATGATCGTCGCCGGGTTGGAGTTGGCCAGCACGACGCGGTAGCCCTCCTCCCGGAGGACACGGCAGGCCTGGGTGCCGGAGTAGTCGAACTCACAGGCCTGGCCGATGACGAACGGGCCCGATCCGATCACGAGGATGGTGTGGAGGTCGGTGCGCTTCGGCATCAGACTCGGACTCCCGACACTCCGCTCAGAGGGCCGCTCGGGCCCTGCATCAGGTCGCGGAACTCGGCGAAGAGGTAGCGGGCATCGTGGGGGCCGGGGCCGGCCTCGGGGTGGTACTGGACACCGAAGGCCGGGACGTCGCGGCAGCGGAAGCCCTCGACCACGCCGTCGTTCAGGTTGACGTGAGTGACGTCGGCGGCGGCCAGTGACTCGCCGTCGACGGCGAAGTTGTGGTTCTGGCTGGTGATCTCCACGGCGTGGTCGCTCATCCGGCGCACGGGGTGGTTGCCGCCGTGGTGACCGAACCGCAGCTTGAAGGTGCCGGCTCCCAGAGCCCGGCCGAGGATCTGGTGACCGAGGCAGATGCCGAACACCGGCACGTTGCCGAGCAGCTGGCGCACGGTCTCGGTGGCCCCGGCGACGGCGG
>DATLDH010000018.1:0-21396 GCA_035526015.1 Acidimicrobiales bacterium | reverse complement strand
ATGACGGTGAGCGCGAACGCGAGGTACAGGGGGCCCGATGAGCTCATGCCGATCCGTTCCGCGTAGAGCGGCGCAAAGACCGAAATGGCGGTGTAGCCGACGGCGGCCGTGATCAGCACCATGCCGGGACCAACGGCCGCGGGGTGCACCAAGCGGAACCGCGGGATCGGAGCCTCTGCCTCGTTCGCGGGTTGGGTCTCGGGCAGCGCGAACGCGATGGCGGAGGACACGACGACGCAGGCAATGCCGACCGTCCACGTCCACGCGAATCCGCCCCGCGCGATCACCGCGGTCGCCACCGACGGGCCAATCGCGAATCCTCCGTAAAGGAACAGGCTGAAGCGCGAGATGTACTCGCCGCGGCGCTCGAGTGGCGCCAGGTCGGTCGCCACCGTCGCGGCCGCCGTGTAGAAGGTCGACCCGACCACGCCCTGGATCAACCGCAGGACGACGATGGCGAGCACCGAGTGGACCGTGAGCAGCACGAGCGAGGTCAGGCCGAGCCCGATCGGCGCGCCGAACAGGAACCATCGGCGTCCGAGCATGTCGAGCTTGCGGCCGAGCCACGGCCGGGCCAGTACCGCCGAGAACGAGTAGCTCCCCACACTCAGGCCGACCACGGCCCGAGTGGTGTGCAGCTCGTCGCGCAGGAACTGCGGCAGCACCGCCAGCAGGATGCCGAGGGCGACGAAGTTCAGCAGCGTCGACCCGCACAGCAGGGCGAAGCGGTAGCTGTCCCTGCGCATTGGGGGACCGTAACTGGCTGGCATGCTCGCGGGCATGTCCGACGACGACGTCACCGTGTTCTTCAACCCGTCGTGCTCGAAGTGCCGCATCACCCGTGACCTGCTCGACGAGCGCGGGGTGCAGGCCGACTACGTGCGCTACCTCGAGGACGCGCCCACCCGCGCCGAGCTCGAGCGGGTCCTCGGTCTCCTCGGCTTCGACGATCCCCGCCGCATGATGCGCACCGGTGAGGCCATCTACTCCGAGCTCGGCCTGGCCGACGCCGACGACGGCGCCCTGCTCGATGCCATGGCCGCCCATCCGATCCTCATCGAGCGCCCCATCGTCATCAAGGGCGGTCGGGCCGTCATCGGCCGTCCTCCGGAGAACGTGCTGGAGCTCCTCTAGCCAATCGAACACACGTTCGATAGAGTCGGCCCATGACCGGGCTGCGCTGGAGGTTGGCCGACGACGACGGCGGGCAGGGCCAGCTGTTCGACGACGAGCGCATGCTCGAGCGCCACGTCGGCAAAGGTGAGTTCCGCGGCATGGAGTTCCTCCACGTCAACGCGCGAACCATCATCAACAAGGTCCCCGGCGGCGGCGGCCGCCTGCCGTTCAGCTACACGATCAACCCGTATCGCGGATGCAGCAATCGCTGCAATTACTGCTACGCCCGGCCGACGCACGAGTACCTGGGGCTGAACATCGGAGAGGACTTCGATCGCAAGATCGTGGTGAAGGTGAATGCGGTCGAGCGGGTGCGGGCCGAGGTGCGGCCGGGGAAGTGGGGCGGCCACCCGATCGCCATGGGCACCAACACCGATCCGTACCAGCGGTGCGAAGGGAAGTACCACCTCACGCGGGGCATCCTCGGCGTGCTGTCAGCAGCACGCAACCCGTTCTCGATCCTCACCAAGTCGACGCTGATCCTGCGCGATCTCGATCTCCTGGAGGAGGCGGCGGCGAGGACCGAGGTGAGCACGGCGCTCTCCATCGGCACCCTCGACGAGGAGGTCTGGCGCCACACCGAGCCGGGCACGCCCCACCCGCGCCGACGCATCGAGGCGGTCGCCCGTCTCAACGAGGCCGGCGTCCCGTGCGGCGTGTTGATGGGCCCGGTGCTGCCCGGCCTGAGCGACGGCCGCGACCAGTTGGCGGCCGTGGTCAGGGCGGCCGAGGAGGCGGGCGCCACCTCCATCTCGGCCGTCCCACTGCACCTGAAGGCGGGGGTCCGCGAGCACTTCCTCGCCGCCCTGGAGGCATGGCGCCCCGACCTCGTGCCGACCTACCTGGCCCTGTTCGCCCAGGGCTCGTACCAGCCGGCGGCGGCCCGGGCCGCTCTCACCACCGTGGTGGGCGAGCTGCGGCGCTGAATCCACCAATTGCGCAGTTCGGGGAACCAAGATGGCCCGGGAGGTCCGCATGGCCAACGACGAAGATCCGCTGCTCACACCCGCCGAGGTGGCGAGGCTGTTCCGCGTCAGTCCGAAGACCGTGACCCGGTGGGCCCAGCTGGGCAAGCTGCCGGCGATGCGCACCCTGGGCGGTCACCGCCGCTTCCGCCTGTCCCTGGTGCGTGAGGTGCTGGCCCGGGCCCAGCTGACCGAGGAGCTGCCCGAAAGCGTCGCCTAGCGCGCTTGGTACGTTCGGTCCCATGACCGACTACCGCGTCGAGCACGACACCATGGGCGAGGTCCGGGTGCCGGCCTCCGCCAAGTGGCAGGCCCAGACCCAACGGGCCGTCGAGAACTTCCCCATCTCCGGGCTACGGATCGACCCCGCCATGATCGCCGCCCTGGCCGCCATCAAGGGTGCCGCCGCCGCCGTCAACGGTGAGCTCGGCCTGATCGAGGCCGACGTGGCCGAGGCGCTGGCGTCGGTGGCCGCCGAGGTCGTCTCCGGTCGGTGGAACGACGAGTTCCCGATCGACGTGTACCAAACCGGTTCGGGCACGTCGTCGAACATGAACACCAACGAGGTGCTGGCCACGCTGGCCACCGAGCGTCTCGGCCGGACGGTGAAGCCGAACGACGACGCCAACGTGTCGCAGTCGTCCAACGACGTCTTCCCCTCCGCCATCCACGTGGCCGCCGCCCGCACGCTGGTGCGCGACCTGGTGCCGGCGCTGCAGCACCTGGCCGGCGCGCTGCGCTCGAAGGCGGAGGAGTTCGCCGAGGTCGTGAAGTCGGGCCGCACCCACCTCATGGACGCCACGCCGGTGACCCTCGGCCAGGAGTTCGGCGGCTACGCCCGCGCTATCGAGACCGGCGTCGAGCGCATCGAGGCGGTGCTGCCGCGCGTCGCCGAGCTTCCATTGGGCGGCACTGCGGTCGGCACCGGGCTCAATGCCCCCGAGGGTTTCGCCGCCGGCGTCATCGCCCGGCTGGCGGCCGACGACGGCATCCCCTTCACCGAGGCCCGTGACCACTTCGAGGCCCAGGGCGCGCGCGACGCGCTGGTCGAGTGCTCCGGCGTGCTGCGCACCATCGGGGTGTCGCTGTACAAGATCGCCAACGACCTGCGGCTCATGTCGAGCGGGCCGCGCACGGGCCTGGCCGAGATCCGCCTGCCCGACCTGCAGCCCGGCTCGTCGATCATGCCGGGCAAGGTCAACCCGGTCGTGCCCGAGGCGGTCTGCCAGGTCGTGGCCCAGGTGTTCGGCAACGACGCCGCCGTCGCCTTCGGCGGCGCGGCCGGAACCCTCGAGCTCAACGTGATGCTCCCGGTGATCGCCCGCAACCTGCTCGAGTCGATCCGGCTGCTGTCCTCGGTGTCGCGCACCTTGGCCGACAAGTGCATCGCCGGCATCGAGGCCAACGTCGAGCAGTGCCGCACCTACGCCGAGTCGTCACCGTCGATCGGCACCTCACTCGCCCCCCAGCTCGGCTACGAGGTGACGGCGGAGATCATCAAGGAGTCGACCAAGAGTGGCCGCTCCATCCGCGAGATCGTGCTCGAGCGCGGCCTCATGACCTCCGACGAGCTCGACAAGGCTCTCGACGTCATGGCCCTGACCCGGGGCGGCCTCCAGAAGTAGCCGCGTCAGGCGGCGGGGGAGCCCTCGAAGGGGCCGGGGTCGCCGCGGACGGGGATGACCGGGGCGGTCCACGCCGTGACGGTGGCGAGGCCGTCGGCGACGGACCGCCACGCCGGCGGGTCCCAGCCCTCGGCGGCGGCGGCGACGGTGGTGTCCATGGCGACGTGGACGAACGCGGGGAGCCGTTCGAGCCCGAAGGCCTTCACCACGGCGCGATCGGGGTCGGTGAAGGTGAGCGTGTCCTTGGCCCACGGCCCGAGGAACATGCGGGCCTCGTGAGGTTCCGCGGTGAGGCACCAGGCCACCCGCACGTCGGCCTGCTCGAACGTGCGGAGGATCCGGCCGGCGGTCCCGAGGATCCATGAGCTCTCGTCGGTGAACGGGTCGAGGAAGACCACCGCCAGGTGGAACGTCGTCAGCCACTCGCGCAGCGGGCGCGCCTCGCCGCCCAGGGGCGAGAGGACGACGTCCGGAGAAGGGTCGGTGGCCACGCGCAGAAGTTAGCGTGAGGCCCATGGGCGTCGACACCACCGCATGGAAGGTCCTGCTGTTGCTCCACATCCTTGCCGCCATCTTCGGCTTCGGCGGCGTCGTGCTCAACGGCGTCTACGGCGCGCGAGCAAAGGCGCGTGGGCCGAACGGTGGCCTGGCCATTGCCGAGGCCAACTTCCACGTGACCGAGAAGTGGGCGGCGAAGTTCATCTACGCCGTGCCCGTCCTCGGGGTGGGCCTCGTGGTGATGAGCGACGGCGTCTTCGAGCTCAGCCAGATGTGGGTGTGGCTCTCGCTGATCCTGTTCTTCACCGCCATGGGCATCTCCCACGGGGTGATGTTCCCGACAGCGAAGAAGATGCAGTCGCTCATGCGGGACATGGAGTCCGGGCCGCCGCCCCAGGGCGGGCCGCCTCCGCAGGTGGCCGAGCTCGAGGCTCTCGGCAGGCAGATGGGCATCCTCGGCATGACGCTGAACCTCCATCTCGTCGCCATCCTCGCCCTGATGATCTGGAAACCCGGGCTGTAGCTTTTCGACCGTGCACCCGATCGAGCGCCTGCGCCATGTGGCCAGAGCGTCGGGGGCCGAGCCGGGGATGCTGACACGCGAGGCGGCCGGTGCACTTGCGGGGTTCTCCGACGACCCGCCCGGGCTCGTCACGGCGTGCCGCCGCCTGGTCGACCGCCACCCGACGGTCGGGCCCATCTGGTGGCTGGCGGCGACGGTGCTTCTCTCCGATGACCCGGCCACTGCGGCGTGGCGGGCGGCCCAGGCCGTCGACGACGACCCGACGGGACGGATCGTCGGTCTCGACCTTCCGCCCGACGCGACCGTCGCCGTGCTCGGCTGGTCCGACAACGCGGCAACCGCGCTCGCCACGCGCGGCGACGTGCGTCCACTGGTCGTTGATGTCGACGGGTACGCGGCGTCGTTGTGCCAACAGCTGGGTGCGGCCGGCACAGAGGCCGACGAGGTACCGCTCGACGGCCTCGGCCGCGCCGCAGCGGCCGCCGACGTGCTGCTCCTCGACGCGCTGGCCGTCGGCCCCGGCGGCATCGTCGCCACCGCCGGGTCTCGCGCCGCCGCCGCCGTGGGCCGCCATGCCGGCCGGGCCGTGTGGGCGGTGGGCGGCGTGGGCCGCGTGCTGCCGGCCCGGCTGTGGGATGCCCTGGTCCTTCGGCTCGAGATGACATCGGGGTGGGACGGCATCCACGAGGTCGTTCCCGCAGACCTCATCGACGTGCTGGCCGGGCCCAGCGGCGGCTCGGCGTTCGGCGGAGCGGCCGCCCGCCCCGACTGTCCTGTCGCACCGGAGCTCCTGAAAGGGGCCTGATGTCACGTCGCGACCTGATCAAGATGACCGAGCCCGAGCTCGACGCGTTCCTGCACGAGCGGCAGGTGATGAACGTCGCCACGCTGCTGCCCGACGGCCGGCCCCACCTGGTGGCCATGTGGTACGGCTTCCTCGACGGCGCGCCCGCCTTCTGGACCTACGGCAGGTCGCAGAAGATCGTGAACCTCCGACGCGACCCGCGCGTCACCTGCCTGGTCGAGGACGGCGACACCTACGATCAGCTCCGCGGCGCGGAGCTGATCGGCACCGGCCGCATCGTGGAGGACCGTGACGCGTGCGCGGAGGTCGGTCGCAGCGTCTACGAGCGCTACACCGGTCCGGTCGACGAGACCGCCGAGTCGGTCCTCGCCGTCATGGGGGCCAAGCGGGTCGTAGTGGTCGTCGACGTCGACCAGGCGGTCACCTGGGACCACCGCAAGCTCGCCGGTCGGTACTGAGACCCGTAAAGTCCCCGCCATGTCCGAACGCACCCGTGATCTCCCCCGCCGCTCGTGCATGTCCGTGCCCGGCTCGAGCGAGCGCTTCCTCGGCAAGGCCCCCGGTGTGGCCGCCGACATGGTCTTTCTCGACCTCGAGGATTCCGTGGCGCCGCTGGAGAAGGAGGCCGCCAGGGCCAAGGTCGTCGATGCGATCAAGAACCAGGACTGGGGCGACAAGATCCTGTGTGTCCGCATCAACGCCTGGGACACCAAGTGGACCTACGGCGACGTGATCGACGTGGTCGGGCGAGCCGGAGATCGGCTCGAAGAGGTCATGCTCCCGAAGGTGCAGACCGCGGCCGAGGTCGTCGCCCTCGACCTCCTCCTGACCCAGGTGGAGCTGAACTCGGGACTGCCGGCGGGCTACATCGGCATCGAGGCCCAGATCGAGACGGCGAGGGGCCTCATCAACGTCGAGGAGATCTGCGCCGCCTCGCCCCGGCTGGAGACGATCATCTTCGGGCCCGCCGACTTCACCGCCTCCATGGAGATGCCGGTCCTCACCGGCGGCGTGTCGATCCCGGAATACCCCGGCGACCACTTCCACTACGTCTTCAACAAGATCCTCATGGCCGGCCGGGCCAACGGGTTGCAGGTCATCGACGGGCCCTTCCTCAAGGTGCGCGACAACGAGGCCTTCCGTGAGTACTGCATGCGCACGCGCATCCTCGGCTACGACGGAAAGTGGGCGTTGCACCCCGACCAGGTGGCCGTGCTCAACGAGGTGTTCTCCCCGACCCAGGAGCAGTTCGACCGCGCCCACGCCATTCTCGACGCCTATCGGGAGGCCACCGAGGGCGAGGGTGAGCGCAAGGGCGCCGTCATGTTCGGCGACGAGATGATCGACGAGGCCTCGCGCAAGATGGCGCTGAAGTTCGTGTCCCGCGGCGAGCGCGCCGGTCTCACCCGCAGCAGCTGACCGCCCCGTTGATCGACGCGGTGATCCCGGCGCGCGACGAGGCGCCGACCATCGCCGACGTCGTCCGCGCCTGTCGCGACTGCCGCTTCGTGCGCGACGTCATCGTCGTCGACGACGGGTCGTCCGATCTGACGGCGCGCCGGGCCGAAGATGCCGGCGCCCGCGTCATCCGGCGCCCAGCCGGCGGCTCCAAGGCCCATGCCATGCAAGCCGGCGTGGCCGCCACCGACGCCGACGCCGTGCTGTTCGTCGACGGCGACTGTCTCGGTCTCACCGGCGCCCATCTCGACGACCTGTGCCGCCCGCTGTCGGAGCGCGCGGTCGTGATGTCCATCGGCACGTTCGACTATGGGCTCTGGAACCCACTCGTGCTCCGCCTTCCGCCGACCACGGGCGAGCGGGTGGTTCCACGCTGGGTGTTCGAGGCCATCCCTCAGCACAAGCTGGACGGCTACACCATCGAGGTGATGATCAACGAGGTGGTGGCGGAAGGCCGGCACCGTACGGTCGCACGGGTGATGCGGGGAGTCACCCACCGTACGAAGCGTCAGAAGTTCGGTCGCATCGAGGGTTCCCGCCGAACGTGGCGGATGTTCTGGCAGCTGATCGGACTTCTCCGCGTCGTCCGGTGGCGCACGTACTGGTTCTACCTGCAGGGCCTCACTATCGAGCGCTGACGTCATCCTGGAGCGGCTCGATCCATGCCAGGTAGACGCTCGGTCCCGGTCCGCTGAACGCTCGCTGCACGAGGAAGCGGCACTGGATCTCGCTTCCGTCGGCGTGCAGCACGGGCAAGGTCACCGGCACGTCGAGCACGTGGGCCTCACCGGTGGTCAGGTGGCGGCTGAACCCCGCCACGTGCGCCTCCCGGAGACTTGGCGGGATCAGCGTGACCACGCGCCGGCCGACGAGGTCGTCGACTTCCCACCCCAGCAGGTCGGCGAGCGGTCGGCTGATGGCGACGATGCGGTTGGCGTCATCGGCCGCGACCACGCCCCGGTCGGAGTCCCTGGCGACGGCAGGATCCCACGCCGGGTGCTCTGTGTTGCGCCGGTTCGACTCGACCTCGAACCGCTCCTGGGCGGTCCCGGCCCAGGGCGCGGGCGCGATTCCGGCCAGCTGTGCCACCACCTGCTCGCAGGCCCAGTCCCGCACGGCGACCACCTCGGGCAGCGCGGGGTGCAGGAGGAGCCGACCCTCGACGGCGAGCCGCTCACCCGTGTCCAGGATGTCCTGCAGCACGAGGAATGCCGGGCCGTCCTCGTGTCGTATCCGCAACTCGAGGTCGAGGTCGGCGGGTACCCAGGGCAGCGGACTCGGATGGCCGTCGGGGAGGGCGGGTCGGGCCAGGCCCGCCCGCTCGGCTTCCTCCAGTGCGCTGGCGAGTGTGTTCGAGATGGCGTAGCGGGCGTGGTCGGCGGCGGCGAAGTCCACCTCGAGCTCGTGCTCGGCGGCGTAGAGCACCAGTTCGCGGAGGAGGGCGTCGTGATGCTGCCGGGCCGCGAGCCAGAGGGTGGCCGGCATCGATCGCAGCACGACGTTCGGTGTCGCGACCGGCGCGGCGTCGTCCTCGTCGTCGAGGTCCCACGCGCTGAGCAGGTCGTCGGCGGACCGCTCGGCGGGGGCGCCCACGCAGAACCAGACCGACTTCCCGGCCTCGCCAAGGCTGTGGACCCCGCACTCCATGCAGATGCTCTCCACCAGGGCGAGCCCGCGGCCGGTGGTGGCCTCCCGGTCGTAGTGGCGGAGAGCGGGGAGGGCGGGTTCCCCGTCTCGCACCTCGACGCAGATGCAGTCGTCGTAGACGACGATGATCACGACCAGCTGTGTGCGGGCGTGCAGGGTGGCGTTGGTCACCACTTCGCTCAGGGCCAGTTCCGCCGTGTCGATCCACTGCTCGTCGCCCGCCGAGGTCACCACGTCGCGCAGGATCCGCCTCGCCTGACCAGGGCTGCGCGGGTCGGGCGGAAGGGTGAACTCGCGCTCGAGAAGGGCGGTGCCGATTCGCGACCAGGGGCCTTCGGTCGTCACGGCGCCACCCCCTCGAGGAGCCGTCGGGCGATGACGCCCAGGGCGAGGGTCTCGTCCGCGCCCTCGAAGATCGAAAGCACCCGTGCGTCGACGAACAGGCGGCTCACGGGGAACTCCTCGGCATAGCCCATGCCGCCATGGACCTGCATGGCCTCGCGAGTGACCCACTCGGCGGCCCGGCACACGTAGGCCTTCACCATCGAGGCCTCGAGCGAGCCGGCGCCCTTGGCCATCAGGCGCGCCACCTCGTACATGGTCTGCCGCGCGATCTGGATGACCGCCGCCATGCGACCCAGCTTGGCCTGCGTCAGCTGGAACTCGATCAGCGTCGTACCGAACATCTTGCGCTCGGCGGCGTAGGCGAGAGCCTCTTCGTAGGCCGCCTGCATCACACCGACGGCGCGCGCCGCGGTCTGTAGCCGGCCGTTCTCGAAGCCGCCCATGGTCAGGTAGAAGCCGCGGCCGAGGCCCTCCTCGCCCCCCACCAGGTTCTCGGCCGGGACCCACCAGTTGTCGAAGGCGACCTCGTAGGAGTGCATTCCCCGGTACCCGATGGTGTCGATGGCCCGGCCCTCGATCTTGCCGCCCTGCTCCTGGGTGAAGGCGAACCCATGGCCGTCGCCGCGGGGCTTGGGCACGATGAACAGGCTCAACCCCTTGTGAGCCTTGGAACGGTCGGGGTCGGTGCGGCCCGACAGCATCAGGACGTCGGCCCGGGCCGCCATCGTGCACCAGGTCTTCACGCCGTTGATGCGCCACCCGTCATCGGCTCTGGTCACGCTGGTGACGACCGCCCCCGAGTCCGACCCGAAGTCGGGCTCGGTCACGGCGACAGCCACGAGCACCTCGGCGGCGGCGATCTTCGGCAGCCAGTGCTGCTTCTGCTCCTCGGTTCCACCGGCGACGAGGGCGCGGGTGAGGATCTCCGGCCGCGTCACCAGCGACCCGCCGATGCCGAGCGAGCCGCGCGAAAGCTCCTCGGTCGCGACCACCATGCCGATGTAGTCGCTCTCGCCGCCGGTGGCGAAGCCGCCGTACTCCTCGGGCACCGACAGGCCGAAGCCGCCCATCTCGGCCAAGCCGCTGATGATCTCCTCCGGCACGTCGGCGTTGTCGCGGTGCACGTGCTCGGCGGCCGGACGGATCTTGTCCTCGGCGAACCGGCGGAACGTGTCCTGCACCATCTCGAAGTCGCTGTCGAGGTGCCGGGGCCCCTGCTCGCGGGCCAGGGCGGCGAGGAACGACGGCGCCCGGGCGAAGGCGACGGCGGCACGCGCCGCATCGAGAGCACCGGTCTCCATGCCCCATTCGCCCTCGCGGCCGGCGGTGCGGGCGAGC
Source organism: Acidimicrobiales bacterium (assembly GCA_035526015.1). Classification (GTDB taxonomy): domain Bacteria; phylum Actinomycetota; class Acidimicrobiia; order Acidimicrobiales; family DATLDH01; genus DATLDH01. Next base: position 11,016 of record DATLDH010000018.1, on the reverse strand, counting down.
AGGTCGGCCACGACGTCGGCGGCGAAAGCGGCGGCGATCCGCCCTTCGACCTCACCGTGCGCGCCGTAGGTGAGCCCGACCCGGGCCGAAGCCAGGCCGGCGGCAACGTGGGCCATGTCGTAGGCGACCACCTGGTTGTCCATCGAGCGGAAGTCACGCTCGATGCCGGCCAGACGCTTCGCACAGGCGGTGACGACGGCTTCGGCGTCGTCCAGAGCAGCCGAGAGGGGGGCCGAGTCGGTCATCCGGACGAGACTTTAGGACGAGGGGCGGCGCGCCACGACGGTCACGAGGGGCGGTAGCACGATGGGGTCGTCGCCGGGGTCGACCCCGGTCAGCTCGGCCAGGTAGTCGTGGACGACGCCGGGACCGGCACCGGCCGGCGCCTCGGCCCACGCGTCCACCAGGTCGAGTCCGGCAGCGCGGACCAGGGCGGGCAGCAGGGCGCCGATGTCGGGGTGGCGCGCCTCGGGCATCGACAGCGTCCGCCCGTCGACCCGACCGGCGGTCGTGATCGGCTCCTGGGCCACCACCCACCCACCCGGCTTCACTGCGCCGGCCAACCGTCGCACGACGACGGCCGGATCGACGACATGGAGCAGCAGGAAGCGGCAGAAGGCGAGGTCGACAGGCTCGGGCAGGAGGAGGTCCTCGCCGGCCTGGGTCAGGGCCACCACCTGGGCGTGGCTGGCGGCGGCCGCAGCCGCAGCGTCGCGGGCGAGCGGATCGCGGTCGACGGCGTAGACACGTCCGTCGCGGCCGACCATCTCGGCGAGGGCGACGGCCACGTCGCCACCTCCCGCGCCGACGTCGACGCAGCGCCACCCCTCGGCCAGCTCCAGCCGCTGCAGCGCAGTGGCAAGTGGTCGCCGGTACACGTCGTTGCGAAGGCCGAGCTCGCGCACGGCGCCAGGCTAAGGCGTCATGACCGGCCGGTAACATTGGAGTGTGTCGAGCGGAGCGGAGCTCGCCTGGCAGGGCTCGTTGCTCGATGGCGACGAGCCCGCAGCCGATGCCACATTCGGCGGCCTGACGCGCCATCAGATTGACGCGACTGCGTGGGTGGACCACCTGGCCGGTTGGTTGTCGGGTGCCGACGTCGTGTTCGAGCAGCTGCTGGCCGCGGCCGACTGGCAGGCCCACACGAGGGTCATGTACGGCAACGTCGTCGACCAGCCTCGCCTGACCGCCAGCTGGAGGAAGCCGGCCCGTATCCGAGCCGCGGTCCCTGTGATCGAGGAGATACGGGCGCTGCTGTCGGAGCGCTACGGGGTGGTGTTCGACACCGGGGGGCTCAACCTCTACCGCGACGGTCGCGACTCGGTGGCCTGGCACCGCGATCGCATCCCGAAGGCCATCGAGGACCCGCTGGTGGCCATCGTGTCGGTGGGCCACGCCCGCACCTTCCTCGCACGGCCGCGCGGCGGCGGGAGGTCGACCCGGTTCGCGCTCGGCCACGGGGATCTCCTCGTCACCGGCGGCACGTTCCAGCGCACGTGGGAGCACGCCGTCCCCAAGGTGGCGTCGGCCGCCGGCCCGCGGATCAGCATCACGTTCCGCCACTCGGCCTGAGGGCTACCGCGCCGCCCGCACGAGGTCCTCGATGGCAGGGAAGTCCTCCGAGTTCATCGAGTAGTGGGCGAACGCGACCCGCCCCTCGGCGTCGATCACGAAGTCGCCGCCGGCGCCATCGAGCCCGTAGTCCGTGTAGACGGCGCGCGTCTCGTCCGCCAGCAAAGTGAACGGCACCTCGAAGCGGCCTCGGTAACCGCGGAGGTTGCGCGGGCGCGTCGGAAGCACGACAAGGACCTGCGCCTCGCCGAACTCGTGCCTACGGTCGCGCACGGCGACCGTGTGCCTCCGGCACGACTGTCAGGCGAGGTGGCGGTGGAACAGCAGCACGACGGGGTGACCTCGGTGATCCGAGAGTCGCCACGGGGTGCCGTCCTGGTCGGGGAGCTCGAAGTCGGATGACGGCTCGCCCACGGTGACGGTCATGGCCTGACTCTACGATCCGGCCATGAGCCCAGCGCGCGAGCGGACCGACCCGGCCCTGGCCGACGAGCTGGTGGCCACGGTCGCCGAGTTCGTCCGGCGCGACGTTCTCCCCGTCGCCATCGAGATGGAGCACGCCGACGAGTACCCGACCGCGCTCGTCGCCACCATGCGCGAGCTCGGTCTCTTCGGCTGCACCATCGCTCCGGAGTTCGGGGGACTCGGGCTCGACACCGTCACCTACGCCCGCCTGGTGGAGGAGCTGGCGGCCGGTTGGATGTCGCTCACCGGGATCATGAACACCCACACCATGGTGGCGACCCTCATCGGGATGCACGGCACCGCCGAGCAGCAGGCCCGGTGGTTGCCGCGCATGGCGGCGGGGGAGATCCGTGGCGCGCTGTCACTGTCGGAGCCCGACGCCGGCAGCGACACGCGCGCCCTGCGGTGCAGGGCCACACCCGACGGCGACACCTTCGTCCTCAACGGCACGAAGATGTGGGTCACCAACGGTGAGCGCTCCGGCATCGTGGCCCTCGCCGCCGTGACGCCCGAGGGCATCACGTGCTTCATCGTCGAGAAGGACCCGGGCGAGCGTTTCGAGGGCATCCGTGTGTCGAAGACCATCGGCAAGCTCGGCTACAAGGGCGTGGAGACGGTGGAGATGTCCTACGACGACCACCGCGTCGGCGCCGACTGCGTCCTCGGCGGGCCGGACGTCGGGCTCGGACGGGGGCTCTCGCAGATTCTCGCCGGCCTCGAGCTGGGCCGGGTGAACATCGCGGCCCGCGCCTGCGGCGTCTCGCGCGCCGCGTTCGAGGCCGCCATCACCTACGCCCAGCAGCGCGAGACGTTCGGGGTTCCCATCGCCCGCCACCAGGCCATCCAGTTCAAGCTGGCCGACATGGCCACCAAGCTCGAGGCGGCCCGGCTGCTCACGCGCTCTGCGGCCCAGAAGCTCGACGCAGGGGAGCGGGCCGATGTCGAGGCCGGCATGGCCAAGCTGTTCGCGTCGGAGACGGCGTTGGAGCTGGCGACGGAGTGCATGCGCATCCATGGTGGCGCCGGTTACACCAACGAGCTGGCCGTCGAGCGCTACTTCCGCGACGCGCCGCTCATGATCATCGGCGAGGGCACCAATGAGATCCAGCGACTGATCATCGCCAGGGGACTGCTGGCCCGCTACGAGGTGAGCTGAGGGGCCGGTCCTTCGCGCCGCAGGCCGTACACCGACAACGTGAGGCCGGCCACGCAGATCCCCGCCAGCACCCGGAGCCCGATGAGCGGTCCGGCGGCGGCGACCGTGGCCACGCCGGCTCCGGCCACCCAGCACAGTTGGAACATCGTCTCGTAGCGCGCCACGGTGCGGCCGCGGACCGTCTCGGGTGCATCCCGCTGGAGGAGGCTGTCGAAGGCCAGCCGGCCGGAGGCGGTGCCGAAGGCGACGGTGGCGGAGACGACGGCCGCGCGGGGGAGCGTGAACGATCCCGACGCCCACACGGCGGCGACGGCCATGGCGATGAGCGACGCGTAGAGCATGACCGGTTCGTGAAGTACCCGCCGCATGGTGGGCGCCAGGGCCGACCCAGCCAGGCCGCCCACCCCCGCGGCGGCGATGGCCACGGCGAAGCCGTTGCCGGTCTGGCCCTCGGCCCGCAGCAGGAAGGCCAACAGGAACGTGAGGTAGCCGACGGCGCCGCGTGACGCGGCCATGGCGATGCCGCCGGCCGTGAGCCGGCTGGTGAGCAAGGCGCGGTAGTCGCGCACTGCCTTGCGCCGCCTCGGCCCGTCGCCACCGGCGCCGGGGAGCCGCACCGACCAGGCCGCGCCGAAGGCGAACACTGCCGCCGCCGTCCACAGCGTGACGTCGGCCCCGGACAGCTTCTGCAACGCGGCGGCCACTCCGGCGCCGAGCGCGGCGCCGAGCACCGACACGATGGCCAGCCAGGAGTTGGCCCACATCAGGGTGCGCCCCGGAGGAGTGGCTTCCGGCACCAGCGCGGCCCGGCTCACCGAGTGCACGCGCGACCACACGAGGAGCCCGAAGGCCAACGGGTACAGCGTGAGGCGCTCGGTGCGGCTCGACAGGGCCACGGCGAGGATGGCCCGCCCCGCCGCCGAAAGGATGATGGCGATGCGGTACGACCCGCGCCACCGGTCGAGCAACGGGCCGACCAGTGGAGCGAGGACGGCGAACGGCGTGAGCGTGATGGCGAGGTAGAGCGCCACCTTGTCCCTCGCCTCGCCGATCGGGACGGCGAAGAACAGGGTGTTGGCCAAGGCGACCGCCACCATCCCGTCGCCGATCGCATGGCAGGCCTGCACCCGGCCGAGGCGCCGGAACGGCGGCCATACCCAGCTTCGGTACCCCGGCGGCTGCGGGTTGGCCTCCACGGCGAGAGATTCCCACGCGCGGCTGTCGCCGTAGACTTCACCCATCCCTGACGACGACCTGTCCAACCAGTTCCACTACGAGGACTTCAAGATCCGCGAGACGGGGAAGTGGACCCGTCGCGAGTCGAGCGCAACCACCTTCAGCCTGCCGGCGCGGGTCGGGCTGACGATCCCCGCCATCGCCATCTGGGCGGTCTCGGTACGGGCCGTCTCCAGGGCCGAGGGCCCCACGGCCGCGCTGCTGATGATCGTCGTCGGCGTGCTCACCATCGTCGTGTTCTTCTGGGTGAAGGAGATCTGGCAGAAGGGCTGGACCAGGCGGTGAGCGAACGGGATCCGGAGAAGGACGACCACGTCGCCCCCTGGATCGTGCCGCTCGAGGGGCGCTACTCGCGTCTGGATGCCAGCCCGACGAGCATGGGATTCATCGGGCGATCGATGGTGACGATCCCCATCGTCGTCGTCTGGCTCTTCTTCTTCGCGGTCCTGCTGAGTGCCCCGGGCCCGACGAAGGCGATGGCACTGTTCCTCCTTGGCCTCGTCTCCCTGGGGGCTGTGGGTCTGCTCAGCTGGGCCTGGGCCCGCACCTGGACCGATTTCCGCTAGTCACCACGTGTCGATCATCGGGCGCTTCTTGCCCGTGCGAGCCGGCGGCGGCGGAGCGGACGACAGCGCGGCGGTGATCCAGCGGCGCGAGTCGGCGGGGTCGATCACGTCGTCGATCTCGAAGTGCGACGCCGAGTTCACCGCCTTCCCGCGCTCGTACATGCTGGCGACCATCGCCTCGAAGGTGCGTTGCCGCTCTCCGGGGTCGGTGATGGCCTCCAGCTCCTTGCGGAACCCGAGGCGAACCGCGCCTTCGAGGCCCATGCCACCGACCTCGCCCGTCGGCCACGCCACCGTGAAAAACGGGGCCTTGAAGCTGCCGCCGGCCATGGCCTGGGCGCCGAGGCCGTAGCCCTTGCGCACGACGATGGTGAAGAACGGGACGGTGAGGCTGGCCCCTGTCACGAACATGCGGCTGACGTGGCGGACCAGTGCCGTCGTCTCGGCCTCGGGCCCGACCATGAAACCCGGCGTGTCGCACAGGTAGAGCACCGGCAGGTCGAAACCGTCGCAGAGCTGCAGGAACCGCGCCGCCTTGTCGGCGGCCGGTGCGTCGATGGCGCCGCCCAGGTGCATCGGGTTGTTGGCCACGACGCCGAGCGGACGCCCCTCCACCCGGACCAGCGCCGTCACCATGCCGATGCCGAACCCGGCGCGCAGCTCGAGCACCGAGTCGTCGTCGGCCAGGCCCGCGATGACCTCGCGGATGTCGTAGGCCCGCACCCGGTTCTCCGGAATCACCGTGCGAAGGAGTTCCTGGTCGGGCGCCGTCCAGGGCCCGCGGTCCTGGGTGAAGTAGCCGAGGTAGCGGCGGGCGACGGCCACGGCCTCGGCCTCGTCGGCGACGACGACGTCGACCACGCCGTTGGGCGCCTGCACCTCGATCGGCCCGATCTCCTCCGGCGCGAAGGTGCCGAGGCCGCCTCCTTCGATCATGGCCGGACCGCCCATGCCGATGTTGGCGTCGGCGGTGGCGATGATCACGTCGCAGCACCCGAGGAGGGCGGCGTTGCCGGCGAAGCACCGGCCCGCGACGATGCCCACGAGCGGGACCAGCGCGCTCAGCTCGGCGAAGAGGGCGAACGCCATGCAGTCGAGGCCCGACACGCCCGGTGCATCGGTGTCGCCCGGCCGACCACCCCCTCCCTCGGCGAACAGCACGACAGGGAGGCGCAGCCGCTCCGCCAACTCGAACAACCGGTCCTTCTTGCGGTGGTTCTGGAACCCCTGAGTGCCGGCCAGGACGGTGTAGTCGTAGGACAGGGCGACGACCGGGCGGCCGTCGACGGTGCCGATACCACCGACCAGGCCGTCGGCAGGTGTCGAACGGATGAGGTCGTCGACGTCGCGCCGCCGCCGTTGGGCGGCGATGGCGAGCGCCCCGTACTCCACGAAGCTGCCCTCGTCGCAGAGGTCGGCGACGTTCTCGCGTGCCGTGCGGTGGCCGGTGCCGTGCCGCCGCGTGACGGCCTCGGTCCGTGCCGCGTCGAGCCCGATGGCGTGGCGCTCCTGCACCTCGGCCAGATCGGGTCGCTCCGCCGGCACCGCGGCGGCGGTCGGTGCGTGGTCGGCCGGAGCCAGTTCGGCCCGGCGGACGCCCAGGAGCGGCTGACCGGCGACGACGGTCGCGCCGACGACCGCATCGATCGAGATCACGACCCCGTCGTGATCGGCGACCACCACGTGCTCCATCTTCATGGACTCGATCACGGCCACCTGCTGGCCGGCGCGCACCTCGTCGCCGAGGGCGACGGCCACGGACACCACCGTGCCCTGCAGCGGGGAGGCGATGGCGGTGCCCATGCCCGGGATTATCGTCGCCGCACGCCAATGGCACGAAGAGACCAGCGGTTCCTGCCCCTCGACGGTGGGCCCTTCCGGCACACCGTCGGTCTGCGCCGCATCGACCCGGTCGACTGGCTGGAGGTCGACGAGGACACGCCGCCGCAGCTGGCCGAGCGGGCCCGCATCATCGACGAGCACCACGACGACGTCGTGGTCCGCCTCGGGTCGGCCGAGGCCCTGGTGGCTGTCACCGAGCTGCGGGACCAGGTGCGTCGACACCTGGCCCTGACGACGACGCCGGCGGTCGACCCGCTTCTGGAGGTGGGACTGGCCATCGCCGACGACGTGTGTCTCCTCGACGCCGACACCCATGTCGTCATGGCCGGCGTGGTGTGCTTCGCCAACCGCTGGCGTCTCACCGACAAGCTGGGGCTCCCCCTGATCGGCGTGCACGCGCCGGTCCCGGGTTATGCCGACGATCTGGCCGCCAAGGTGGAACGGGTGCTCCACCGTCTCGGCCCGCAGGTCGTGCTCGAACGCCGGAACTGGGGCGTCCTCGACGACCCGACCTTGCATCAACCGAAGGCGGGAGCGCCGGTGGAGGGCATCACCGTCGGTGACGCCGGCGACCGGCTGTGGGCGCGCGTCGAGCGCCAGACGCTGCGGCGGTTGCCGTCGACCGGCGCCGTCGTCTTCACCATCCGGACGAGGCAAGTGCCGCTCCGCCGGCTCGGCGACGAGGACCGGGTGAACCTGGCCGCCGCCATGGCCACCGTCCCGCCCGACACGGCGGAGTACAAGGGCCTGACAGTCCTCGCCCCGCTCGTCCTGGAATGGGCGGCATCGGAGAGACTCCGGTCATGAGCGCACTCGAGCCCACCCCCGCCACCCTGGTCCCGATCTGCCGCATGACGCTGCAGCTGAAGCCACCTGTGTTCGTCGGTGCAGGGCCGGCGGGCAACCGCCTCGTCATCGAGGTCGAGGGTGGTGTCGTCGAAGGCGAGCGGCTGGCCGGCGAGATCGTCGGGCCGGGCGCCGACTGGCTGGTGGTGGGCGCGGATGGGACCGGCACCGTCGACGTCCGCCTCCTGGTGCAGACAGGTGACGGGGCGTCGGTCTTCGTGCAGTACCTCGGCCGCATGGACACGAACAGGGGCTTTGGTGCCCCCGTGTCGATCGCTCCGCGATTCGAGACCGGCGACGAGCGTTACAGCTGGCTCAACACCGTGCAGGGTGTGGGGAAGGGCGCGACGGACGGCAACACGATCGTCTACGACATCTACGAACTCGCCTGAACGACGGGGAGACTCTGGGTTTCGCACGACGTGGGCGCGTACGCTTGGGTGTATCGCCGTTACGGATCCCGATCTCGAACGAGCGCGCGCCGCCGGGTTCCTCTGGGTGGCGGGCGGCGCCATCTCCCTCGGCATCGCGTTTGCCGAGGGCCAGCCCGACGACTTCCACCGTGCCCCAGTGGCGGCGCTCGCCCTCGGGTCATTCGCGTTCGGGCTCGTGGTGCTACTCGCCGGTTTTCGCTTCAGCGCCAACACGGTCTTCGGCCTCACCGTCTTCGGTACCCTGCTGATAGGCACTGGGACGTACTGGTTGGGCGTCTCCCTCGGACCGTTCGGCGCGATGCTCTTCATCTGGTCGGGAACGTACGGCTACTACTTCTTCACCCGGGCGCGAGCAGCGTTTCTGACCGCGCTGATCGGTATCACCTACGCCGCCGTGCTCGCGCTGCAGCCCAGCACCGGGCTGCAGTGCGCGTACCGTCCCGATGGCGACGAACGGCTGACGCTGCGGAGGGACTGACAAGGAGACGGTTGGAGCTCTGGCTGAAGTGCCGCCGGGGCATGTGGCCACCTCGGCGGTCGTCTCCATGCGCTCTCGGACGCGTGGATCCACGAGCGTGATGGGCTGCTGTCGCTCGGCATCCAGCCGGCGACGGCGATGACGGGGCCTCCGCCTGCCTCTGCTAATCGTCGCTCTCGGCCCGGGCGACGCGTGGCTCCTCGGCGGCTTCGACGTCGTCGTCGACCACTGCTGACGGGGGACGCCTATCGTGGCCGAATGACCACGCACGACCGTCCTTTCGGGCGCTCCACGAGGACTTCACGCCCGGCGACGTGTACAAGCACTGGCCGGGCAGGACGATCACCGAATACGACGACCACCTGTTCTGCATGATCAGCGGAGGCTCACGCTAGCGATGGCGCCGGCGCTCAAGCCGATCGTGCTCGATACCTATGACTACGTCTGGGATCGCTTTCGCCGTCGACTCGAGGGGCTGACCGACGAGGAGTTCCTGTGGGAGCCCGTCCCGGACTGCCTGACCGTCCGCAGGACCCCGGATGGCATCGGTCGGGACCACGGGCAGTGGCCTGACGTCCAACCGTCCCGGGTGTCGACGATCGCCTGGCGCATCTGCCACATCGCGGACAACTTCCTCGAACCGCGGATCGGTCCGCTCTTCGGCCGCCCCGCCGAGACCCGCGGCAGTCTCGACTGGCCCATCACCGCGTCTGACGGAATCGTCTACGCCGAGCATGGCTACGCGGTGTTCCGCCGGCACCTCGACGCCACAGACGAGGCCAGCCTCTGGCAGATCCTCGACGATGACTCGACGCCGTACCGCGGCCAACCCTTGTCCCGGTTCGTGCTCCAGTACTTGGAGGAGTTGGCTCATCACGCGGCTGAGGTGGCCCTCCTGCGCGACCTGCACCGCGCAAGGTTTGGTCCCGACGGCGATCCCCTCATAGCGTCATCACCGTGACCACGCACGACAGGCCGTTCGGGCGCTACTTCGAGGACTTCACCCCTGGCGACGTGTACAAGCACTGGCCGGGCAAGACCATCACCGAATACGACGACCACCTGTTCTGCATGATGACGATGAACCACCACCCGTTGCACACCAACGAGTGGTTCGGGGAGCACGAAACGGTGCACGGCAAGAACGTGGTCGTCGGCAACCTCGTCTACTCCCTCGTGCTCGGGATGAGCGTTCCCGACGTGAGCGGGTCGTGCATCGCCAACCTCGAGGTCGAGTCGCTGACCCACAAGAAGCCGACCTTCCACGGCGACACGATCTATGCCGAGACGCGCGTCCTCGACAAGAAGGAGTCGAGCTCGAAGCCCGACCGTGGCGTGGTGACGGTCGAGACCAAGGGCTTCAACCAGCACGGGGACGAGGTCTGCTACTTCCGGCGCAAGCTCATGGTGTGGAAGGCGGCCGACGCGCCGCCCCGCCGCCGGCCGTACGGCGACGACGTCTGGGGTGAGTAGGCGGCGCCTCTGGCTTGCCGCCGCCACCCTGCCGCTCGCGGCCGTGGCCGTCGTCGGCGCCGAGGTGCAGTTGGCCAGGACCGGGCCGAAGCTCCCGTCGACTGCGCCGCTCGATCTGGACGGGACCGTCGGGCCCGGCTCGTTGCCGCCACTGCGGGTTACCTGGCTCGGTGACTCGACGGCCGCCGGCGTGGGCGCATCGTCGCCGGAGAACGCACTCCCACGCGCCGTCGCCCGGCTCGGCCGCCGACCGATGACCATCACCAGCCTCGCCGTCTCCGGTGCCCGCGTGGCCGACGTGTTGCGCGACCAGGTCGGTCGACTGCCGAGTGACGACCCCGACGTCGTGTTCCTCAGCGTCGGCGCCAATGACGCCGTGCACCTGACCGGCCGGCGCACGTTCCGGCACGAATACCAGGCACTGTTGGAGGTGCTTCCGAAGCACTCGCGCGTCGTGGTGCTGGGCGTCCCCGACATGGGAGCGGTGGTGCGGTTCGCCCAGCCGCTGCGCGCCCTGGTGGGGTGGCGAGGCGGACAGATCGACCACGACGTGCGCGCCCGCGCCCGCCGCGCCGGTGCGACCTATGTCGACATCGCCGGCGCCACCGGACCTGCCTTCCGCCGCCACCCCGACCGGTACTTCGCCGCCGACCGCTTCCATCCGAGCGACGCCGGCTACCGCCTGTGGGCCCAAGCCGTCGTCGAGGTCATGGAGTGATGCAGGACGCGTTGCTGGAGTGGTCGGCGCGCACCCGCCGGGATCTTCCCTGGCGGCGCACCCGTGATGCGTGGGCCGTGCTGGTCAGTGAGGCCATGCTCCAGCAGACGCAGGTGGCGAGGGTCGTGCCGCGCTACGAGGCGTTCCTCCGGCGCTTCCCCGACGCCGCGACGTGCGCGGCCGCGACCCCGGGGGAGGTGGTGCGTATGTGGGACGGCCTCGGCTACAAC